>NC_014248.1:1598750-1909375 GCF_000196515.1 'Nostoc azollae' 0708 | reverse complement strand
AACAGCAAGCTTTACGCTACCGTATAGGTCAAAAAATAATTGGTAAAGAAAAACTACCCGATCGCATAGCAATTCCTTATGAAGGAAGAGTGCGGTTATTAGCATATCACCCTCAGACTAAATTGCCAATTACTTTAAAAATACTAGAACCCGGAGCAATAATTGGGGAGATTAGTTTATTAAGGCATATTTCCTGTGAAACAGCTATCGCATCCACCGAAGTTATCTGTTTAACCTTCAGCACAGCCGATTACTTAGGTTTACTTGCCCAAAATTCGGCATTTGCAAATGCGCGTCAGAACGTGAGTAATTTAATCGAAATATTCGATATTCTCAGTCCACAGTTAGCCCAACAAGCCAATGCTAGTTTAAATTTAAAAGAAATTACCCAACAAATTGTATCAAGTGTAAAAATCCAGCACCTACCACTAGGAAAAACTTCCTTTAACCAACTGGAAACTAATCGCATCTGGTTCGTCAGCGGTGGTGGGACAATAAGTAATATTCCCCCTGGTTCTCAGTTAGAACCTAACAACTTAAGAGATATTGTAGAGGTAACGGGGAACGCTCCAGCAAGGTTAGTAGGGATCAATGCCGCAGACTTATTATTCTTGAATAATGATCATACAGAAGAAGAACTTCCAGACAATCAAGAACAAATCAGAGATGAGTTAGAGATTCCCTACGCATCAACAGAAGAAGTTTTTGCCTCACCAACCCAAACATCACAAGTTAAACAAAAAAATAAAGAATATCCATTTTTTCGCGGACAGGGTGAATTAAATTCTACTCTTGCCTGTTTCCAAATGCTGGCCAAGCACTTAGAAATTCCCTTGCGTAAAGAAGTAATCCGTCGGCTTTTAAACGAGCAAATTAAACGCCAGGGTGTCATATCTTTTCAACTTTGTGCTTATTTAGGAGAATTAATTGGCCTCAAAACCCAATTAGTAGATGTTCCTGCTACCTCTATTACACGGATCCCCACACCAGCATTAATTCAATATAGAGATAGTTTTGCTGTCATCTATGCAGTAGAAGCAAATACAGTAGTTTTAGCTGTGCCATCAAAAGGTATCATCAATTGCAAACCCGGCAAACTACTCGAAGAATTAGAAACTGATGAAACCAACTTACAGCCACAACTAAGGGCACTATTATTTAGTGCGACACAAGAAACACCCCAAGAACGCTTTGGTTTAAGCTGGTTTTTACCATATCTATCACGTTACCGTCGAGTCTTAATAGAAGTATTCATTGCGTCATTTTTTGTACAACTGGCAGCATTAGCCAATCCTCTAGTTATTCAGTTAATCATTGATAAAGTCATTGTTCAAAATAGTATTAGTACCCTGAATATTTTAGGAGTTCTACTATTAGCCGTTGGTGTATTTGAAGCAATTCTCACCACATTACGGACTTACTTATTTGTAGATACGACTAATCGGATTGATATGAGCCTGGGGTCACAAATTATTGACCACTTACTCAGATTACCATTGCGCTATTTTGAACGCCGACCAGTAGGTGAACTCTCTACTCGTATCAATGAATTAGAAAATATCCGTCAGTTCCTCACAGGTACGGCTTTAACAGTGGGATTAGATGCAGTATTCTCGGTGGTTTATATCATCGTTATGCTGTTTTATAGTTGGCAACTGACCTTAGTTGGGTTAGGGACAATTCCTCTATTTGTGGTCATTACATTAATTGCCGCTCCCACAGTAAGTCGACAGCTACGAGCCAAAGCTGAACGCAACGCCGAAACTCAATCTTATTTAGTTGAGGTCATGTCAGGCATTCAAACAGTAAAAGCGCAAAATATTGAGTTGCGCTCGCGTTTTTCCTGGCAAGAACGTTATGCAAGGTTTGTGGCCGCAGGGTTTAAAACTGTGATAACTTCCACTTTGGCTAATTCCACCAGTCAGTTTCTCAATAAACTAAGCAGCTTACTAGTTTTGTGGGTAGGAGCTTATTTAGTATTACAAAAAGAGTTAACTTTAGGGGAATTAATCGCCTTTAGAATTATCTCAAGTTACGTTACTAGCCCCATCTTGCGTTTAGCACAAATCTGGCAAAACTTCCAAGAAACAGGATTATCCTTAGAACGATTAAGCGATATTATTGATACACCAAGAGAAGCAGAATTAGACAGAGATAATATCCCCTTACCTGCAATACTTGGGGCTGTAAAATATGAAAATGTTTCTTTCCGATTTGCTCCTAGTGGACCACTGCAACTGAACAATGTTAGCCTCGACTTTTCAGCGGGTAGGTTTGTGGGTATTGTTGGGCAAAGTGGTTCCGGTAAAAGCACAATGATGAAATTACTGCTCAGACTTTATAATGTCCAATCTGGCAGAATTTTGATTGATGGTTATGACATTAGCAAAGTTGAACTTTATTCTGTGCGTAGACAAATTGGTGTCGTTCCGCAAGACCCACTATTGTTTGATGGCACAGTTCAGGAAAACATTGCCCTGACAAATCCTGATGCAACAACAGAAGAAATTATCGAAGCTGCACGAATTGCTGTTGCTCACGAATTTATCATGAACCTGCCCAATGGTTATAACACCAGAGTTGGAGAAAGAGGTTCAGCCCTCTCTGGGGGGCAAAGACAGAGAGTTGCGATCGCACGTTCAATTTTACAAAAACCTAAATTATTAGTATTGGACGAAGCTACCAGCGCCTTAGATTATCCCACCGAAAGACAAATATGTCTCAATTTAGCCAGAGCATTTCAAGAAACAACCGTCTTCTTTATTACTCACCGTATTAATACAGTTAGTAATGCCAATACAATTGTTGTCATGGATGGTGGTCGTGTAATTGAACAAGGTAGCCATCGAGAATTAATGACTGTTAAAGGGTATTATTTTTACCTTTATCAACAACAAGAAGTTAATTTTTAATTAGTTCAGTTGTCACTTATCAGTTGATAAGACTTGAGACTAATTAACAATTGCTCATAGATAAGTTATCAATTCAAAATTCCAGCATAATATACGGAGCGAACTAAAATCAGTATCAATCTTAAATCATCTCCAAATCAATATTAATCCTCTTAAATCTCTTAGTCATCAAATCCTGAGTAAAGAAAACTAAAATTGTTATGACTCAACTTAATGCTAACCAAATCAATAGCAACGGCAATGGAAAAAATCAAAGTCTACAGTTGCTGACACCTCGCAAAAAAGCTAAAATAGCATCCTTAACTAATGCCTATAAGCAGGATGAATTTGAACAGTCTATAGTCTTATGTCAATCACCAATATGGTCACGTACCATCATGATTACCTTGATGGTTGTAGCCTGTTTTGGAGTTGGGTGGGCTTATTTTTCCAAACTTGAACAAGTAGTTCCAGCAACAGGTCAATTAAAACCAGAGGGAACAGTCAAAGAAGTACAAGCTCCCATTAATGGAGTTGTAAAATCTGTTTATGTAAAAGATGGTCAAACCGTAAAAAAAGGAGACTTGATCTTAACATTTGAATCGGTTGCAACTTTAGCTGAGTTAAGTTCCTTAAATAAAATTCGCGTTGCTTTAACTAAAGAAAACGATATTTATCGTCGCTTGATGGGAGCAAGCACAGGTATCACCTCAGAGTTGGACTTTTTACGTAGTAACTTGTCACCAGAATCTGCTTTTCTCCTTAAACATCGAGCATCATTAGTAACAGAAAATGAACTACTGCGTTCTCAATTAAAGAATACTCCACCAGAAAATAGCAACGGAATTGATGAACAACAACGCCTCATAGCAGCGAAGAGGGAATTAGATTCCCGATCTAGCGCAGCTAAATTAGAAGTTGAAAAAATCAGGAAGCAACTATCACAAACCATCGTCAAAATAAGAAATACTCAAGATAGTTTAGCCATTCAAACACAGATTTTGGATAAACTCAAAATATTAGCAGTCGAAGGTGGAATTTCTCAACTGCAATATCTCAATCAGCAACAACAAGTACAAACTTTAAAAGCAGAAATATCACAATTAACTGAGGAAGAAAAACGCCTCCAGCTTGATATTCAAAAAGGACAGCAGGAAGTAACTAATACAGTAGCAGTTACTGATAAAAACGTTCTGGAGCAGATAGCTAACAACAAAAAGAGGATTGCCGAAATAGACAGCCAATTTATGAAGATTATTCTGGATAATGAGCAGAAATTGGGAGATATTAACAGTAAGATTTCCCAGACGCAATTAAATGTTAGATATCAAGAGGTCCGTGCTCCTATAGAAGGGACAGTGTTCGATATGCAAGCCAAAAATCCTGGGTTTGTAGCAAACACCACCCAAAAATTATTGCAAATTGTACCTAATGATAAATATGTTGCTGAAGTATTTATCACCAATAAAGATATTGGATTTGTAAGGGTAGGTATGAACGTAGATGTGAGAATTGATTCCTTTCCTTTTAGCGAATTTGGAGATATTAAAGGTCAGGTGATTGATATCGGTTCAGATGCTTTACCCCCAGATCAAATTCATCAATTTTATAGATTTCCAGCCAGAGTTAGCTTGCATAAACAAAAACTAGAAACTCAAGGCAAAAAGATAGCATTACAGTCTGGGATGTCAATTACCGGTAATATTAAAGTTCGCGAGGAACGTACTGTACTTAGTTTGTTCACGCAGATGTTTACCAAGCAAGTGGAGAGCTTGAACGAAGTGCGTTAATATCTAACCCATATTTCGCAAATCCCCAATTTATTTAAGAAGTTGGGGATATATAACAAAGATCATGGGTTCTTGGAAGGAGTTTCAGAAATAGATGAACAATTATTGAGGATTATCAAAAATATGACCTTGGATTTAGAAGTTTCTAAGTGTTCACTTGGTGATTGGGAGAAGGCAATCTGCCTGCATGGGCTATGAAGTCTGGCGACAAATTGAGAGAAATCGGGGTGGTATGGTAGTGATTGATATGGATGCAAGTTTCATAGCTTATCAAGGAAAATAAATGTAAAAAATATTGATAGGGAAAATATCACGAACTTATCCCACTAATCCAAAAACACCTATTTTTTAAACTCACGATGTGGTATAAAATCTTGATTTTTCGTTTTTTATTTGCAACAAAATGAAGACTTTTGACCGCAAATCATATTAGTGGGATATATTCATGCAAGCATACAAAGTCAAAGGAAAAAATTTATACATCTTGTAACAGATACATCTACCCCTAAACAATAGGGTGGGGACTGCCCACCCCAGATGTATCAAATTATTGGTCAATTTTCCTAACCAGCAGCTACCATTTCACTCTCTAAACGAGCTAATCTTTCTGCTAGTAATTGTTCTAAGGTAATTAAAGCCTTGGTGAAACCATCTATACCTTCTGCAAGTTTATTAGATGCCATGTGATCGCCAGCGTGCATCTTATCAAAGCTGGCTTTATCAACAGAGATTTTTTCAATTGACAAACCTGGTACCTTTGCGGGATCAAGTTTCCGTGGTAATTCGGCAACAGTATTTTGCAATTCAGTTAATAAACTGGGAGAAATAGTCAACAAATCACAACCAGCAAGTTCGGTAATTTCGCCGATGTTACGGAAGCTTGCACCCATAACTTCAGTTTTATAACCGAATTTCTTGTAGTAGTTATAGATTTTAGTGACAGACAATACACCTGGATCTTCAGCAGAGGGATAGCTATCTCGTCCGGTATCTTTCTTATACCAGTCTAGGATGCGTCCCACGAAGGGGGAAATTAGAGTGATACCAGCTTCAGCACAAGCTATCGCTTGGTGGATACCAAATAGTAAAGTTAAGTTACAGTGAATACCTTCTTTTTCCAAAATTTCCCCAGCCTTGATACCTTCCCAAGTAGCGGCAATTTTAATCAAAACCCGTTCTTTAGCAATACCAGCTGCCTTATACTGAGCAATCAAATCCCGTGCTTTAGCTACAGTAGCATCTGTATTATAAGATAACCGTGCATCTACTTCAGTAGACACCCGACCGGGAATAATTTGCAAAATCCTCAACCCAAAGGACACCGCCAAACGGTCAAAAGCCAAAGAAACTACCTGTGCTTGGGTAGCTTGAGAACCTGCATCTTTTTTAGCTTTGATTAAAGTTTGGTCAACAATATCCTCATATTCTGGCATTTGTGCCGCAGTAGTAATCAGTGAAGGATTGGTAGTAGCATCTTGGGGTTTAAACTTTTCAATTGCTTGGATATCCCCAGTATCAGCCACGACAACGGTTACTTCCCGCAACTGTTCCAGTAAATTCTTAGGCATAACATACTCCGTGAATTTTTTTGGTGTAGGATTTACCAATCCCCAATTATTTAAACTCTTTGATCTTCCACATAATTCGGATTCTGGCAATTTTTCTTAACTATTGCCTAATGAAACCTAGTCGAGGAAAGCAAAAACCGCTTCCTTAGCCCCATTTTAGATGTCTGATGCTGTAATTGGCTGTCCAATTGAATGCACTTTGATTAAACTGGTTGTTCCTGATTGACCAACTGGGACAGCAGAGGTAATTACGACCTTGTCACCTTTTTTCACACAATCCCTATCAATAACTGTGTTTACCACATTTGTAAACATTGCCTCTGCATGATGAACAGCTTGAATTAGCAAAGGTTCTACACCCCAAGATAAAGCTAACTGACGGTAAGCAATAGCCTTAGAGGTGAGAGTAATAATCGGAGTCAGGGGACGGTATTTAGAAATTAGTCTAGCTGTATTCCTGGAAGTAGAATTACAAAGAATAGCTTTAGCGCCCGTTTCATAAGCAATCCGACACACTGCTTGGGCTACTGATTCCGTGACACTCAGACAACCCGCTTCACTATTCCAAGTCTGTTTAGCACCCTCCTCCAGCACCTTTTCTGTTTGCACAGTGTGCATCGTCTGAACAGCCGCAATGGGATATTCATCTACAGCAGTTTCTCCAGACAACACCACGGCATCCGTACCATCCAAGATAGAATTCGCAACGTCAGTGGCTTCAGGGCGGGTAGGGTCAGGGGCGCTAGTTGACTCTAGCATTTGGGTAGCCTTAATTACGGGCTTATCAGCAATATTACAGCGACGAGTGATCTGATTTTCAATCAGAGGAACTTCGTGAATAGGTATTTCTACGCCTAAATGACCCCGCGCAATCATAACGGGACGTAATTCCAGTTGAACCAATCAATAAATAGAAAAGATATGGCTGTTCTCAACACTTCTAAAGCTTCAGTAAAAGTATTCAAAGGTTTCTTAGCCCACCTTGGTCTTAATCCTCCAGTCCACTGATGGCAAAGAAAAGAGTGTAGGCACAGAAAACCAAAATACAATGGCGCAGTAAACTGCTGTTATCTCCAACTTGATATTCTTTGAGTCCTAACCATCCCTTGGCTTCCCTGTAAACAACTTCTACCCGATTTCTTTGAGAATATGTATCAACTATCCATTGGGGGGTGACAATTGATGAAGAAATGTTGGTCATAAAGTAGTCAATATCAGTGGCTTGAGAGAAAGTAGAACCGTTGATGACGATAGCAATATTGCCCTTTCCAGTTAAGGCTGATATTTCTACTTCTTTAGTTACTACCCATAATGTTTTGGGTTTATCTAACTCCAGTTCAATTTCTGTAAAAGCCTCTTGGGGTAAACTTTGTGCTAGTTCATCTAACCTAATTATTTATGGACTATCCTCTTGGTCACTGGCAAGGACTTTGGGATTTTTAGCTAGTCCTCCTCAATACTTTCAATGCCGATTTTCTATCTTTAATAAGAAAGATGTATTGTGGCCATATCCAGGATCTATAATTACTATTCCTGGTTGATTACCACGGCTTAAGGTCAGATCTATTAATTTAATTCCTAACTCAGGTTTATTCTCAAATATAGGGTCTTGTTTCCCTTTGGGTCAAGAATCACCGTGGTGATATAACTCTATATCTAATGGTAAGCTTTTACTGCCATATAGATGTGTTGTTACTACTACTATTCCCATTATCCCTTTTCCCAATTTCTCCAATATATTTTCTTCCTACTCCATCCCTAAAATTCCCGCTTTTTCTATGGTCATAATCATCAATTATTAAGCTAAATCCTCTTGTGATTCTCCTCTGACTACACTTGTTCACAATCTCTAACCGACGGTCATTGACTTGGGAACTGGACCAAGGTGCTTCAGTTAAAACGTGGTGTAATCGGTGGTACGTCACCCCTAGGGCATTCTCTGCCATTTAAAATAGGTTTTTTCTCTCACTTTCACCCAATCATCCCCCTAAATAATGTCTAAACTCTCTTCTTTCCCCTTGATGAGTAAATACATCATCAAACCTTTAACACCATCTTTCAAACCATGGTGCCATTACTGGGGCAGTGGTTTCTTTCATCAGCTTCTTGGAACGTGAAAGCTACACCGAAAGCCCATTATACTCCTTTTTACTGTTAACTTTTATTTAAGTCCCGTTAATTCCATCAGAAACTTTGAAGATATCATCTAGCTGTGCTACAGCTTCAGGGCGTTCAATTTTAGCAATGACGCGAATTTTGGCACCAGTAGCTTCAATCATGGGTTTTACTAGTTCTAAATCTTGGGGCGATCGCACAAAAGAAACTACCACCCAGTCTACACCCAACTGAATACCAAACCGCAAATCCATCAAATCCTTTTCCGTGATTGAACTCAAAGGTAATGGAGTAGCAGGTAAATTCACACCCTTATGAGTAGAAATCGACCTCCCAATATGGACATGGGTGCAAATTTTATCAACTTCACACGACTATCATTAATCAAAATCGGTTCACCAGGTCGCATCATTGGGAATAAAGTTGGTAGTGGTAGGGGAATTTCATCAATACTTTCACCCTTTTTCTGGAAGAGAAAGATAACTTCACTACCCGTTTCCAGCATCAACCCTTCCGCTGGTAGGTTCCCCAAAAGAATATTCAGACCACACAAATCTTGCAGAATAGCCATCGGTCTTTTTAACTCACTACTAATACACCGCAAATGGTGAAAAGTTTGGGCGTGGACTTTATAAGCCCCATGCCCCAATCCCCAGTCCCCAATTACCTAAATCACTCTTTCTGTGCCATTGAGAACATCAAATTAATAACAGAGTTGGAATAACCCCATTCGTTGTCATACCAACAGACAGCTTTGAAGAAATTGGAATTTAATTCAATTCCTGCACCTACGTCGAAAATACTGGAATGGGTATCACCTTGAAAATCAGTAGATAACACTGCCTCATAGTATACCTCAGAACACTTGCTAACTCACGCGCAGATGCCTTTTTCATCGCTGCACAAATTTCTTTGTAACTGGTAGCTTTAGCAGTTTTGAAAGTCAAGTCAACTACAAAGACATCCGGTGTTGGAACTCGGAAAGCCATACCAGTTAACTTACCCTTCAACTCCGGTAACACCAAAGCCACAGCCTTAGCCGGGCCTGTGGAAGAAGGAATAATATTTTCGCTGCATGCTGCACTACGTCCACCGCGCCAATCTTTTTTACTTGGGCTACCTACCGTGGGTTGAGTAGTTATCATCGCGTGAACTGTAGTCATCAACCCTTTAGTTAAACCAAAGTTGTCATTGATAACTTTAGCAATCGGGGCTAAACAATTTGTATTTCAATTAGCATTGAAAAAAATTAAATCCTTTGCTGGATTAAACAACTGATGATTTACACCCATCACCATTGTTTTTACCTTGTCTGCTTCCTTGGTACGTGCAGAAATTACAACTCGCTTCGCACCAACCAGCTTTCAGATAGTTTTTAGCCCCAGCATAGTCGGTGAATCCAGTACATTCAACAACATAATCTACGCCTAATTTACCCCAAGGCAATTCCGCCGGATTTCTTACCGATACACAAGGGATAAAATGACCATCAATTATCATTCCATCTTCTCTAGCTTCCACCTTACCTTTTAACTTACCGTGTGTAGAGCCGTACCTTAAAAGGTAAGCAAGATTATCGGGTGTAACTAAATCATTAATACCTATAAATTCAAGGTTAGGGTTTTTAATTCCCGCCCGCAGTAAAAGTCGACCGATACGACCAAATCCATTGATCCCAACTTTTAACTTCACCAAAATTTAACCTCATGTATTTAGAGATTCAACCCACCTTCCGCACCCTAACTGTCACAGGTAGTAGTACACAAGAAGTGAAGCCCCTTCAAGGAAGAAAAGGCTTAATGAGAATAAGTATGATTAAAATGGCAATAGAGTGAGAGAATAAAGTTTTGTAAAGGAAGATAAAGGAAAAGAAAATTTAATGATTTAAAAATTAAATTAGAACAGAAGAAGAAACGATTTAATCACAACAGGAGTTGTGGATAATTCTTTTGTGAAATCAAAGCTTCAAAAAATGGAAATCCAAAACCTATACCATTTAGGCATACTAGCAGGAATAATAGACCCCATAGGAGTAGTAGAAATAATCCTTGAAATTGGAAAGAAAGTAAGTCCGGGTCATGTAGTAAAAGCCATGATAATCAACGGGTTAGGATTTGTATAAAAACCCTTATATATGTTTCCCCAAGATTTTGAAACAATCCCCTGTGACCATCTAATAGGACCAGGAGTAAAACCAGAATATCTCAAGGACGATAAACTGGGGAGAGTCATCGATAAACTATTTATAAAAGGATTGGATAGAATATTTTTTATTGTCGCCTTAAAAGCAGCCCAAGAATTTGGATTATCCCTATGAGCAGGGCATCTAGACTCATCATAAATGCACATACATTGGCAATATAATACTAGCTTACTAGAAGTAATCTTTGAGAGTCAAAAAGTAGGAAATAATTAAGAAATAGAAGAATTAGCAGTAAAATCACCAAAAGAAATAACCATCACCTACGGTTGTTCTGGTGACCATAGACCGGAGTTAAAACAGTTCATCATAGAAATGATATGTTCAGGAGATGGAGACATACCAATATATATTTTTAAAACTAGCATCGGGAAACCAAGCAGATTCATCATGCTTTGGTAAAATAGCAGTAGAGTGCCAAAAACAATTAAAAGTTAACTAAAAGTTAACAGTCTCATAGTAGCAGACTGGGCCTTATATACAGAATCAAATCTAAAAATGATGAATGATGTCAGGTTTAAGCTGGTTATGTCCAGTGCCATTAAGCGTAAAATCAGCACAATCATTAATATCAACATTACCAGAAGCAGACTTTGTTGGTAGTAACTTACCCGGATATAAACTAGCTTCAAAAACAGTAAATTATCCAGGAATAGAACAAAGATGGTTAGTAGTGCAAAGTCAAGAAAGAAGAGAATCAGACCTGGGTAAACTCTCACAAAAAATTACCAAGGCACAATCAAAAGCTGTGCAAGATTTGAAAAAGTTATCACCAGAAAAATTTGCTTGTGAAGGTGATGCTATCAAGGGGTTATCTAAACTATTCAAACAATTCAAATATCACCAAATTAACCAGAGTAAAGTTACTCAAATCAAATCTAAGAAAAAAGATAGTTCAGGAGAGATATCCTCTGAAATATCAGCTACAGTCTCCCAGAATGAAAGTAAAATTAATACAGAATTTCTGAGGGCAGGGCCTTTTATTATTGCTACAAACCTTTTGGATTCAAATGAACTTACCCATGACTCCATCTTGAGTGAATATAAAGCTCAACAGTCTTGCGAGAGGGGGTTTGCTTTTCTCAAAGACCCATTATTTTTTGCAGACAGTATTTTCTTAAATAGTCCAGATAGAATGGAGTCACTGGGAATGATGATGGGTTTATGTCTGCTGGTTTATACTTTAGGGCAACGACAAATTAGAACCCCTTTGAGAGAGTCTAAATCAACAGTCAAAAATCAATTGAGCAAACCAACTGACCGCCCCACTTTACGCTGGATTTTTCCATGCTTTCAGTCTATTCATGTAGTTACACTTAGCCAAGAAGAACACATCTCTAACTGGACTCAAGAGAGAGATTGCATTCTAAATCTTGTACCATATCATTGTTTTCCCTACTATCAATTACTTACCTAATTTTTCTCTCCATTAATTTAATTAATATCAGAAAATAACCTAATCTCCTTGATTTATAGCTCTATTTTACTATGTCCATAATTTCTTTTTTTACTTCAGTCTATGAGTCTAAGTATTGATCTGTTGACTCCTCTGGGCGGTGTTCTTTCTTATTGCTCCTTATTGAGAATAGCTCTTGATGCTATTTTTGGTGCTTTACTGTTTCTCCAATGCCTTTCTTCACTGCATATGTTTGTTTTTATGCTCCCTTGGATTTTTTCTCTCCGTAATTTATCTCTGTGGCACTTTAGGGTGCCGAATGTGGGATTCAACCAAGGATTATTGGCCGGGTTAACTCTACTCTGACTTAGCTGATTCTTACAGTTAAAAAAGGTATGAAGCTGATTTAGCTGGCATATTTTAAGGTTTAGTTATTAGTCATTAGTTATTAGTGATTATTAGATACATTTTTAAAATAACGGTATATCTGTGTTTAAAGTATACAGCAGATTACAGATCAATGAGGTACAGGATCTAAATTGAAACCTAGACAGCAAGAGAGTTTTACTCCTCACTCCTGACTCCTGCTGTAACTGATAACCTATACCAAATGAAAGAATGATGGCAACACATCGAAAAATCAACAGTTTATACAGCAACACTTTCTCAATTAACCATCCAAAATGGTATTACCTTTTACCTAATTCCCAATCTTCACCACCGGGTAATTGAATTAAAATTTCTGCAATAGCTTTTTATAAATCTTTAAAGCAATAGATATAAGTCAGTTATATAAATTTTAAAGCAGTGGAAATAGCCTGGATTCGATCTACCATTTCTACTATTTGAAATTCATGAATTATATATTCCGTTCATGACTTCAATACTAGCATCACCTATTGCTAATTCAATTTCTTCTTATCAAGAAATATTTCATTAATATTGATTAATTTAATAGGATTTTTTATAATCTTTTAAATATTTACCCCAAACAAAAGTAGAGACGCTTATAAAAAACGTCCCTACATTCCTATTCTAATAGGACCAAGTCCAATCTCGAATTTCCGGCATATCTTCGCCGTATTTCTCAATGTAATACTTATGTTCAATCAACTTATCTTGTAATTTTTGCTTCACGTAAGCGCCTTTATAACCCAACTTGGGTACACGGTCAATTACATCCATGACCAGATGGAATCTATCTAGATCATTCATCACCACCATATCAAAAGGTGTGGTTGTTGTTCCTTCCTCCTTATAACCACGTACATGAAGATTTTTGTGGTTAGTATGACGATAGGTGAGACGATGAATTAACCAAGGATAACCATGGAAAGCAAAAATAACCGGTTTATCAGTGGTAAAAATAGTATCAAACTCTTTGCTGGTTAAACCGTGAGGATGTTCACTTTGTGGCTGTAGTTTCATCAAATTAACTACGCTCACTACCCGCACTTTTAGTTCTGGGAAATACTGACGCAAAATATCCACTGCTGCTAAGGTTTCTAAAGTTGGAATATCCCCAGCACAAGCCATCACTACATCAGTGTCACCACCTTGATCACTACTTGCCCATTCCCAAATTCCTAAACCTTTGGTACAGTGTTTAATAGCTGTATCTATGTCTAAATATTGTAATGCAGGTTGTTTTCCAGCCACAATGACATTGACATAGTTACGACTTCTTAAACAGTGGTCGGTTACTGATAACAAAGTGTTAGCATCAGGTGGCAGATAGACGCGAATAATTTCGGACTTTTTATTAATAACATGATCTAGAAAACCAGGATCTTGGTGAGAGAAACCGTTATGATCTTGTCGCCAAACATGGGAAGTGAGAAGATAATTTAAAGATGCAATTGGTCTTCTCCAAGAAATATGACGAGTTGTTTTTAACCATTTAGCGTGTTGGTTAAACATCGAGTCAATGATATGAATAAATGCTTCATAACAGGAGAAGAAACCATGACGACCTGTAAGCAGATATCCTTCTAACCATCCTTGACAGTTTGTTTCGCTAAGCATTTCCATTACCCGACCATTAGGTGATAAATGGTCATCTTCCGGGAGAGTTTCAGCAACCCAAGTACGATTTGTGACTTCTAACACTGGGTCGATGCGGTTAGATGCGGTTTCGTCGGGTCCGAAAACTCGAAAGTTGTGGCTTTCCTGGTTTTCTTTCATGATATCCCGCAGGAATTTGCCGGTCACTTTGGTGGCTTCTGCGTTAACTGTTCCTGGTTTCGGAACTTCTACTGCATAGTTGGAAAAGTCTGGCATGATTAAATCACGCAGCAATATACCGCCGTTTGCGTAGGGGTTGTCTCCCATGCGACGCTGACCTGTAGGTGCGAGTTCTGCCAGTTCGGGAAGGAGTTGACCGTTTGCGTCAAATAGTTCTTCTGGTTTGTAACTCTTCATCCAGTCTTCTAGTAGTTGCAGATGTTCTGCTCTACCAGCTATATCACCAAATGGGACTTGGTGTGATCGCCAATAATCTTCTGTTTTCTTACCATCTACTTCCTTTGGTCCAGTCCAACCTTTAGGAGTACGTAATATTATCATCGGCCATTGCGATCGCTTTTTGAAACCATGTATCCGCACTTCTCTTTGGATACCTTGAATTTCGGCAATAACTATATCTAAAGTTGCCGCCATTTTTTGGTGAACATCCGCAGGGTCAGAACCTTCGATAAAGTATGGTTTATAGCCATAGCCAATAAACAAACTTTCTAGTTCTTCATGGGGTATCCGTGCTAAAATAGTAGGATTGGCAATTTTATACCCATTTAAATGTAAAATGGGAAGAACCGCCCCATCAGTAACAGGGTTGAGGAATTTGTTAGAATGCCAACTGGTAGCTAAAGCGCCGGTTTCTGCTTCTCCATCACCGACAACAGCAGCGACAATTAAATCAGGGTTGTCAAAAGCAGCACCATAGGCGTGAACTAAAGCATAACCCAGTTCTCCTCCTTCATGGATAGAACCAGGGGTTTCTGGTGCGACGTGACTGGGAATACCACCAGGAAAAGAGAATTGTTTAAATAGTTTTCGCATCCCCCCAGCATCTTGGGAGATGTTGGGGTAATATTCGCTGTATGTGCCTTCTAAGTAAGTATTAGCGACAAGTCCGGGTCCACCGTGTCCAGGCCCAGCAATATAAATGGTGCTGAGGTCATATTTTTTAATGACGCGATTGAGGTGGGCATATATTAAGTTCAGCCCTGGAGTTGTTCCCCAATGTCCTAACAAACGCGGTTTAACATGATCTATTTTTAGCGGTTCTTTCAGTAGGGGGTTGTCGAGTAGGTATATTTGTCCGACTGAGAGATAGTTGGCTGCACGCCAATAAGCGTTGATTTTTTGTAATTCTGTGTCTGATAATGGCTTTATTTGTCGAGTGCTGGCTAATGTCATTTCTAACTCCGGTAAGAGGTATTTGCACCAATGTTCTTAGTGTATTGGTTTGCTGTTTTGGTGTCATCTTACCTGTGATTAATTTTTTCGGTGGGAAGTTACAGATTTTTTACCTCACGCAGAGGCGCAAAGAGAGGAATGAAGTATTTAAACATCTTGAAAAAAGACAGCAGGAGAAATATGAAAGAAATTAGCAAGTTCTTGTATGTGATTCACAGTCATTTGTTGTTCTCCTGTTAAAACCTCAGATCAAACAGTTGCCTCCTCAAAAATTTGTATTAAATATTTGGGTTGTAATTTACATTACTTGAGTAATACTCTTAAGAATTCTACTCCATAAATATCAGCTACAGGATGATTGTTTTCTTCATATTCAGATACTACTATACTAATCCTAATAGATGCAGATAATCTCGTTGGTCAGGAGATTTTAACTCCTGATCTAATAAAGAATCAATTATATTCTTACTGGTAGCTAATTCCTCCTCTAATTTAATTTGCCGAGGAGGAAAGGAAGTAATCAATTCTAGATATATTTTAGGTGTACTAAGAGATGATTTATAAAGTAAATGTTGAGGAGACAAGAGGAAGTAGCATAATTCTAGTCATAAGAGCATATATAGCCCCTTACCTCATTTGTGTTAAACGCTCATAATCCTTGCTTAGACGATGATATTGGTTAAACCACCCAAATGTTCTTTCTACTACCCAGGGTTGTGGTAAAACTTTAAATTCTTACTCAGTAGGTCCTATGACTTCAACATGAGCTTGAATCAGGAACCAAACTGCAAGTGCAAATTTATCACCGTCATAACCGGAATCAACCCATAAAACTTGGACTTTTTCCAATAATTCTGTGGGTTTCTCTAGCAGTTCCATTAGTGCATAGGCAGCAAGTATTCGTTCTGGGGCATTCGCTTCACTAACAACAACTTTCAACACAAGTCCCAGGCTATCAACTAAAGTCTGCCCCTTTCTTCCTTTTACCTTTTTACATCCGTCAAAACCATACACATCCCCTTTTTTTGGTCAGTCTTGACCGACTGACTGTCTGCGGCGAGCGCGGTAGGTTGTGTTGATTTACCTAATTCCGAGCGAACTTGACCACCCAATGTATGGTTGAATTTTTCCCAGACCCCCTGGCCCTGCCATTTCCTGTAATAGCTATATACCGTTGACCTTGGCGGGAAGTCACCTGGAAGCATATTCCATTGACATCCAGTTTTCAAATGATAATAGATGGCATTACATATTTCACCCATATCTGTTGTGGGTGGATGCCCTCCTTCTTTGGCTGGTGGAATCAATGGGGCCAGGATTTCCCAGTCCATATCAGTTAAGTCTGTGGGGTAAGACTTTCGTTCCATCAGTAGCTATGTAAATACACTACATTTTATGTATCCTATCCTTCTAACATTCCTTTTCTACTCCCCTTTACATTTACCTTATCAATAGCCTCTAAGGGTCTTCTCTCCGACTTTGTTTGTCATATTTTGTCATATTATGTATGGGTAAGGGTTTTAAACTTACCAAGATTATCATTTTGTGGGGTGGGCATATTCCCCAATAACAATTAACTATTACCTCTATCTACATATTGCCAGGGTGTTACACCATTTTCTGTTGAACTGACTAAAATATTGAAGCACTCTAAACTTTCTAAATGGTCTACTATGGTTTTCTCTTGTTTTGGTGTAATTTTGAATTTGGCTATAATTTGTCCTAAGGTCCATTGACCACTAATGCTCCGTAATAAATCGCATATTGCTGCTAGTGGTTCTTTAGATTTTTTTGGGAATGGTTTTTGTTCTGTGCGTGTAATCGTGGTTTCTTGAGTTTCGGTAACACCTGCTATTGTGAGTTGAGTTGTAACTTCGTCAGGTGCTTAATATTCAGGATACAAGCAGTCAATTATACCCTTACTTTCTTCTTCTGCAAGTTCCGCGTTTATGGCTACTAATTTAGATAATATTTCTTCGTCTGTTAGGGTTTTTTCCCAGTCATAAGCAGCGGAAATACCCGCGTATAATTCATCGTAAATTTGTTTGAGTATGGAAAATAAAGCTTTATCAGAATCGGTGAATGGTTTTCAAGCGGGGAGTTTTTCTAACAGATTATATATTCCAGTGATGGTAATTTCGGGATGTTGGTTTTGGGATTGTTTACGATGTGCATCTAGTTTTCCTCCTAATTCTCTGATTGTCTGTTTTTGTTCTGGTGTCGCATCTGGGAACAGGAAAGGAGCGAAGCAGGTAGTTTTTACATAAACGGGTCTATCTTCTAATCTTCCACCTGCTGCTAATGCCCATATAACATGAATTCCACTGGATAAAATACCTAAAGAGTAAGCATCTTCCAGAGCTATAGCAATTAGTTTATTATCAGGTATAACATCATAAATTGAAATTATAGAGACACGGTATTTAGCTGTTTGACCAGTAAGGTACTCTTTGCATAAATTCATTAATTAAATCTACTGCTTTCTCTTTATTTGCTGCGCTGGGTTCGAGTTGATCACCTTCGAATTTGAAAACTTGAGCAACAACGATTTCTGTTTCTAACTAATCTTGACGCAAAGTTTCTAAAACCACCGGACGCACTAACCTTTCAACATAGGCACGCGGGGTATAATCTGGGACTAATTCACTACGTTCTATACTATCTAAAGCCCTTTCTAATAAGGTACCAAAAATAGCGGGTTCAATTGGACTCCAATCCTTTTCTGCTGCTGCGAGTAAAACTTCTAATTGTGCTTTTCCTGAACTAAAGACTATCACATCTGCAAATAAGCTACCATTAAATGGTAAGATAGCATCAAACCCAAAATTACCCCTAGTGTTCATGGTTTTCCATAAACTTTCAGTTTCTGATTGAAACTTGTTAGGGTTCGATATCCATCTGGATCTTAATGCTGTAGTAGAAACTTCGCCGTTGAGTAATTGTATATCTTCTGCAAACATGGTGGGTGAAAATACAACGCATCAAAAAATTAGCCACCTTTTGGGGGTTATATTCCTATTTTTCTAACCAAGATGCTAATTTAGCTAAATCATCGGTAACTTGTCGTGTTACTTTAGCTCTAATTTTTTCTGGTTTACCTTTTTGATATCTGTAAACATATCAACAAATAAATCAAAAATATCTGGTTTTAATAAATCATCAAGTTTAATTTTTTCTCCAGCCCCATGACCACCATAGTCACCACTAAAGCCCATCCACATTTAAAAGTGTAAACCGATACCACAGGTTAATAACAATGGTGGTTTGACTGATAAATGAGGTGCACACGCTGTAGCTTGGATAAAAGCTTCTTGCATATATTTGTTATATGCTGTACTTACTCTTTTCGGTGTGCTACTCCCAGATTTCGCACTGCCTTGTTTACCTTCAATATATATAAAATGTCCTTGTTGATAGAAGTCAATGCCTCCCTGTTTTACTTCGCCACTGGTTTGGGGTATTTTGACATTTTTTTTCTAAACAAGAGGGATAGCAATAATACCACCTTGTGGTGGTAGCATTTCCACTCCTAGTGCTGTTCATAAATCTAAACAAAATAAGTCTTTATTGGCGATTTTATTACTGCTAGAATTACGCCATTTATTAATGAATGCTTTAACCCTACTATTATCGGTTTCGTTCATAACTTGGTTAAGTAAAGGTATATTTTAAGGCGTTACTAATATAACATACCATCCCTTGTTAAGGGAGCATACCAAATGTGTACGTCTATTGTCATGCTCCCTTTTTTAAGAGGTCTGGAAGATTATAAGAATTTACTGATTATTAGTAAATCTGAAGGATTACAAATTAACACATTAATAAAAAATCAGAAAATGCAAATCGTTAAACCCAATATTGAATTAAGAGTAAATGATAGTTTAATGCGGGTTTATGTCGCTTCTCCTAAAGCAACTGGTAAATATCCGGCAATTGTTCTTTACAGTGATATTTATCAATTAGGTGATGCCATAATTCGGTTAGTTAATTATTAGACCTGTCAGGAAAGTTAACTTGGTGTCAAAAAAATGGCAGAAGGGAATAGGGAATTTTGAGGGTGTACCAAAAGGAAAAATCCACTAAATTAACTATATTCAAGAATATCCACATCGTACAAAATAAATACTGGGAATAACTAACCATCAGTTTCAAGACTTGTTAGCCCAAGGTGAAATGTAGCATAAAAAACTTCAAGGTGAGATAGAAAGTAAAAAGATAGGTATAAATCAGAAAGGAGGAGGGGGGAAAGGGAAACTAGAGATAAAACAACAGGTATGTCTATGCTTGTGCTATTGGAGGGAAATGCCAATATTTGAGGTTTTAGATTTCCATTTCGGTATATGGAAAACGGAAGCAAAGGACACATTTCATTACTGGCTAGAGATATTACGAAATGTTTTGCCTGCTAGTCTGCTTGAATAGGTAGAAAAACATGATAGCGATTATGCCATCGCGATAGAACTATTAACGGAGTTTCACTTAATAGTCGACAGCATGGAACAGCCACGAGAAAGGCCTTCAGATAATCAGGAGCAGAAAAAGTATTTTTCAGGTAAGAAGAATCAGCACACATTTTGTCAGCTTACCAGAAGGAAAAGATATTGTAGGAGAAAAGGCCCAACCAGTGAGTGATATTAGCTTATTTCGAGAGAAACAAGAAAAGTCCCATAACAACCAAATGTTTGAAGGAGATAAAGTATATCAAGGAGGAAAGAATATTAGCACACCTTATAAGAAACCACGTAAAGGAGAATTAACCTCAGAACAAACGGCAGGAAACAAAGAGTTTCCCAGCAAGAGTATTTTTGTGAAACAGGTCATTAGACTTGTAAAAATATTCCGGGTACCTCAACAAACATTTCCCCAATTTACTCACAAGTAATTCTTACTATTTATAGTTTAGTCACATTAGGAACTGGTTCATTAGTTTTGCCCATTTCATAAATGTTATGGATATGAGGTCAGTTATGAATTAGTCATCAAGATCTTCATGGATAGGAACTATCCGTAACTATTCCCAACCCTGATTCTTTCCTTGGCTGTTTCCTCATCTTAACACTATGGAAAGCCAGACACATACTCCTTTGTAAATTTTCGGACCTCTCTATTTAACAGGTTTTGGTTATGTTGTCGCTGCACCCTATATTTTTCACCGCATTGAACCTGTGGGTTCTGTAATTGAACCTAATCATATTGGTAGAATGGCTGGTAATGATGATGCACAAAGAACGTTAATTTCTGGATATGATGCTGATACTCGCGGTGTAGTTGATTTTCTCAAAGATGATAGTTCAGTGATTGCCGATAAAATTGGAACTTTGGGTTTTTGTATGGGTGGATATTTGGCTTTTCGCACTCCTTTTGAAAATGAAGTTTAGGCTTGTATTTCTTGTTATCCTACTGGTATTTATAGCGGAAAACTAGCTAAAGGTGTAGCTGGTACAACTCATCATAGATTGCAAGAAATTAAGCGTGAAATGTTGTTAATTTTTGGAACTCAAGACCCGCATATTTCTGAACATGACAGACATACTATAATTAATACTTTAGAAAATGCCAAAGTCCATCATCACTGTTTTGCTTATGAAGCGGAACATACTTTTATGAGAGATGATTATTGTCGTTATGATGCTGTTGCGGCTACTTCAGCTTGGGAGCAAATTATCGCTGTCTTAGGACGGAAATTTAAAAGGTAATCATCAACATATATCCCCAATATCTGAAAGAAGTAGGCGATATTATTTTTCGTGTATCATCATATTTGTTAAAATATATGATTTAAGCAAGGGATATTTATTTAATTTATCGAAAGGTGAGGTTTTAAACCCCGTCCTTATAGGACGGATTTTCTTGATTTTGGATGTATTTTGTGAGAACCTCAATTGGCATACCCCCTACCGAAGATACAAAGTAGCTAGGACTCCAAAGAACATCTGTCAGGTTTTGGATATCCAGCTTGACCATACCGACGGCTAGACACCCCTTTAAGAGAATTAACCATTTGGGATATTGAAAGCTTCGGAGGATAGTCCAACAAAAGATAAATATGGTCTGACTCGCCATTAAATTTAAGTACATTAAAATCCATTTTTTGAGAGACTTTTACAAATGACTTGTGAATTAGTTCAAGGCTTTCATAGGTAAATACTTTTTACCTATATTTAGTCACGCAGATCAAATGTATTTTTAAGTCTGAAACACTATGCCTTTCTCTTCTTCACCCACTTGTCATGTCAGCCTAAGTAATATACAATAACCTAACAGACCAATTCATTCTAGCATAAGCGATGAAAGCAAGGTATCAGTATAGGTTGTACCTAACAGATCAACAGTAAAATTGTTTAACCCAATTGTTTGGTGGAGTTCGCGTAGCTTAGAACGATGCCTTAGCTTTCTGCAAGCAGTCCGTAAAATTGCCAGGATACAACAAACTATCTGTAATGCTTACCCAAGCTAAAAAGACTGAAGTTAGAAAGTGATTGTCAGATATTTCTTCAGTACCATTACAGCAGTCTCTTAGACATTTGGATGTTGCCTACAAAAACTTTTTCAATTCACGTAACGGGAAGAGAAAAGGTGGCAGAGTGGGTGTACCAATATTAAGGCAGCATTTTCTATTAAAGATGGAGATGTTTACCTTGCTAAAATTGGGATCATCAAACCCATTTGGTCTAGGGAGTTACCATCAGAACCTAGTTCATTAACAGTAATTAAAGATTGTGCTAACCGTTACTTCTTGAGTTTTGTTGTAGAAGTTGAGCCAAATCTAACCAGTGCCAAACGCCAAAGCATTGGTATTGACTTGGGAATTAAAACTTTTACTGTCATGAGCAATAGTGGAAAAGTTCAAAGTCCTGACTACTCAAAGTTAGACCGGAAAATTCGCAAGTTACGGCGAAAATTAGCACGGTCTCAGAAAGACTCAAAGACAAGAAATAAAACTTGCGTCAAGTTTGCTACACTACACAACCAAACTGCTGATAAGAGAAAAGACTTTCTACACAAACTATCAATAAAGATAATTAGCAATAACCAAGTAATTTCGCTAGAAGATTTGAACGTATCGGGAATGGTGAAAAATCGTAAACTATCTAGGGTAATCAGTTTGCAAGGATCGTGAGAATTTAGAAATCTTGGTGAGGCTAAATCCGAAAAATTCCACCGTGATTTTCGCATATATAGATAGATGGCAACCAACAAGCCAAATATGCTCATACTGAGGTTTTTGTTGGGGCAAAATTGACCTCTCTGTTCCCTCAATACTCTGCTTAAGTTGTGGTAGTGAGCAAGACAGAGATGAGAACCCATCTAAAAATATAGAAATGCTCGGGATGGGGCATCGCCACGACCTTAAAGGGACAGGGAGTGACTGTCAGACTACAAAGAGAGCAAGTTACTGTGAACTCTCAAGAATCTCCGCACCTTCAGGTCGGTGAATATGTCAATAAGAACATCCAAAATCCTCAAGCCCCCGGATTTATCTGTAGGGTGAATTCAAAATCCAAAATTCTGTTAGAGGATGACTGGCTTATAATTTCCAAGAGGCGCACGCTCTCAACTGGTAAGTTAAAGGGGGATAGATGACATTCAAACGGTTGCTGTTAATTGTGCTAACACTGTTAGCCATCATGACATCAGGCTTGTCTTTATTTGGTAGTTGGCAAAAACCTCAGCTCCAAAGTCGTCTGGAACTATACCAAACAAATATTGTCTTGCAAGCCCAAGCATGGCAACCAGAACGCAGCAGCGATGAGAATTTTTTGGTTATTCGGGAAACTATACTGGGTGATAAACCCCTAGAAAGTGCTACCAAGCAATATCAACAAGCGCGGGAATCTGTCGAAACCAATTTAGACAAAGCCGAAATTCAATTGGCAAAACTTGGCCAAGACACACCTCCTAAACCTCTACCAGAACTCTCTTCCCAAGAACAGCAGCAACAATTACGGAAGTCTGTTAACGAACTACAAAAATTACGGGATGAGTTGGACTTGCGTCTGGGAATTTTACAAGTACAGCAAGGTGAAATAGATAAGGCCTTAAAAACTTGGAGTCAAGTACAGGAAACCTCCGAGGTTAGTTCCGAATTAAAGCAAACCGCTCAAGTCTTAAGCGGGTTATGGAGCAAATCTCCTCAGTTGCTACCAAATGCTCAACAACTTGTTCAAAAAAATTTAGAAGGTTGGTTTCGCTTCACAGCTTTAATTCAATTGTACCAACTCCAACAACGTGAATATATATTAGCTGATGTTAAAGCTGGACAACAAGCGGCTGCTAGCGATGCTATGTGTAAATTAGCGATAATTGCCACTATTCCCAGCTTAACTGCCTTCATTGGTATCATATTGCTGGTAGCTTTGATTATTCAACTCTTACTCAAGGGAAAAGAGTCTATATTAGGTGCAAATGCTGACAACCGTTGGTCAACACCTTGGGATGTGGAAACAATTTTACAGGTTTTTGTTCTGGGATTTTTCCTCATGGGACAATTATTTATACCTGTATTCTTCAGCCTTATCCCTATTTCCCGTTCTTCCAGTAATGTACGGGTTCAGGCTTTTTCTGTATTAGTTAGTTATTTACTGGTTGCGTTGGGTGCGTTGTCAGTGTTGTATTACTCTATTAAGCGTTATTTTCCTTTGCCACAAGGCTGGTTTCGTTTCCGATTTCAAAGTAATTGGTTTTTGTGGGGACTGGGTGGTTACTGCACTGCTTTACCAATTGTGGTGATAGTGTCGTTGATTAATCAACAATTATGGCAAGGACAAGGTGGCAGTAATCCACTATTGCAACTGGCGTTGGAAAGTAGAGATAATATAGCATTAGGGATATTTTTCTTTACTGCGGGTATAGCTGCGCCATTTTTTGAAGAATTTCTATTTCGCGGTTTTTTGTTACCATCCTTGACTCGTTATGTCCCTGTTTGGGGCGCAATTGGTGCTAGTAGTTTGTTATTTGCTGCGGCTCATCTGAGCTTGTCAGAAATCCTCCCACTAACAGCATTAGGAATTGTATTAGGAATAATATACACGCGCTCGCGCAATCTTCTCGCCCCTATGCTCCTTCACAGTCTCTGGAATAGTGGCACATTACTGAGTTTATTTCTTTTAGGAAGTGGCAATAGTTAATACTAATTCACAATTTTAATAGGGTAAAGACACAGATTAATCCTACAGAATTCCTAATAGTTCAGATGTAGTTTGACCTAATAAGATCCCCGATTTCTTCATGAAGAAATCGGGGATATATATTTTGAGTATTTTATGTTTAATTACGCTGAATTATTAAACTTTTTTGTGTGCATATAGACTGACAACTTCAGAAAATGAATGTATTCTCATTATTACAGCAAAGTCAAAAAATATCCTGACATAATTACTATTAACCTGTAGGTACTTAGTACCTCTGCACAAAAGTGAGAAGTCAACACACAAAGGAAATGAAGTGAATATGGCTAATCTCAACCCATCCCATGCGACTAAACAAATTTTAGCTGCTTACTGTGGCATTATTTGTGGTGGATTTGGACTACATAAGTTTATTCTCGGTTACGCACCAGAAGGTTTTATCATGTTAGTAATCTCGGTAGTTGGTGGTTCTCTCACCTACGGATTTACATTGCTAATTATGCAACTTGTAGGTTTAATTGAAGGCATGATTTACTTAAATAAAAACCATGAAGATTTTGTTAATACCTACTTTGTCAAAAAGCAGGGCTGGTTTTAGAAATTTGTATTATCACCTATATATTTTCGGCGCATAACAACCATTACCGATCTCAAATATCACATTTATGGGTATGGTAATTTTAAAATCTAAGCAGAGGACTTCGGTGGACTTCGGTAATATTATTACTTTTACGTATGGTTGATTTCAGCACCATGCCTAGTTTGGAAATCCACTATTTTTATAAAAGCCTAATTTTCATGTTGCCTATGCAGATAGCACCAGTGATTTATATGAGACCTCGGTCTAGGTGTAGGGGTGTAGAGGAAACTGAACTCCTGATAGCGTAGCCTAATGTAGTGTCCTGTACGCATAGCACGGAGAAGGCCACACTCCTAAACTTATGCTTTTTTATCTCATAGTTGTCCATAGTTCCAGATTTAGCCTACGCTCAAAGTAGACAATCCTTTTGTCAGGCGTTGAATTTTGGTAGCAAATCTCAAAACTTGCCATGCAACTTCTCAAAGAAACTCAACTTACCCCAGAATCTACCCCAGTTACAGAAAAGATTATTTTAGATGTTGGGGGTATGAAGTGCGCTGGGTGTGTGATAGCAGTAGAAAAACAGCTAATCCAACATCCAGAAGTGAAGAACGTCTGCGTCAACCTGGCCACGGAAGTAGCTGTTGTGGAAGCTGAAGTTGGTACACTAGATGCAGATGCACTGGCAAAGGCATTAACAGCAACAGGATTTCCTACGCAAACCCGCAAGGCTAATACTACACTAGCAGGTCAAAAATCGGCTCTTGAAGATTCGGCTACAAGACAACAGCGGGAAATGCAAGCAGTAATCAGACAGTTAGTGATTGCTGGAGTATTGTTGGTGTTTTCAGGTATTGGACATTTTACTGACACCATCATCCCGATATTGAATAACATCTGGTTTCACTGTGGACTAGCAACAGTGGCGCTATTAATTCCTGGACGCCCAATTTTAATAGATGGGTGGTTAGGTTGGCGACGGGGTGCGCCAAATATGAATACTTTGGTTAGTTTGGGAACTATGACGGCTTATACTGCTAGTTTGATAGCTCTCTTGTTTCCCCAAATGGGTTGGGAATGCTTTTTTGATGAACCAGTGATGATGCTGGGTTTTATCCTGCTGGGCAGAACTTTAGAGAAACAAGCTAGAGGCCGTGCTGCATCAGCATTTAGGCAGTTACTTGCACTCCAACCCCAAACAGCGCGATTGATTCCTAACCCTGATTCAGAGAAATTAGTGGCAGGGGCTAATATTGTGGAAATACCTGCTGAACAGGTGCGGGTTGGTGAATGGTTACAGGTGCTGCCAGGAGATAAAATTCCTGTTGATGGTGAGGTGCGCTTTGGACAAACGACGGTGGATGAGTCAATGTTAACTGGGGAAGCCGTACCAGTTATTAAGCAGTTAGGAGATGGGGTGGCTGCGGGAACTATTAACCAGTCTGGTGCGATCGCAATTCAAGCGACTCGTACAGGCAATGATACCACTGTGGCGCAAATCGTAGCTTTGGTAGAAGCTGCCCAAACTCGCAAAGCACCAGTCCAAAAATTAGCAGATACGGTCTCTGGTTACTTTACCTATGGGGTTTTAACTGCTTCTTTATTCACATTTCTCTTTTGGTACTTTTTTGGTACTCACATTTGGCCAGATATCACTATCTCCAGTAGTATAGAAATGGTGAATCATTCAGCACATCACCCAACCTCAAATACAGAATACTCTTCACTATTAATTAGTTTAAAATTAGCGATCGCAGTCATGGTAGTCGCCTGTCCCTGTGCTTTAGGACTAGCAACCCCTACAGCCATTCTCGTCGGTACTGGTATGGGTGCAGAACAGGGTTTATTAATCAAAGGTGGCGACGTTTTAGAACGAGTCCACCAGCTAGATACAGTTGTTTTTGATAAAACAGGCACTCTGACGACAGGTAAGCCCATAGTTACAGACTGTTTAGTGCTTGCAGAATCACCAACTTCGGAAAAGTTTTCTCCATCACTTCTCCAACTCGCCGCAGCAGTAGAAAGCGGTACTTACCATCCCCTCGCCACAGCCATTCACCAAGCAGCAAAACAGCAAAATTTGTCCATTCCCCATGCTGTAGACTTTCATACCGAGCCAGGAATGGGCGTTTCTGCTATCGTAGAAGGCAAAACAGTTTTATTGGGTAACTGGGAATGGTTGAACTGGCATGGAATTAATCTCAGTGAAACAGCACAAGAACAAGCCCAAAAAATGGCAACATCTGGTAAAACAGTAATTAACGTTGCCATTGATGGCACTTTAGCAGGATTAATTGCTGTCAGCGATACCCTCAGACCAGACGCAAAAGCAACAGTAGAAAAATTGCGTCAGATGGGTTTACGAGTCATGCTCCTCAGCGGTGATAGATTAGAAGCAGTCAGTGCACTCGCAGAGCAACTGGGAATAAACAACACCAATATAATGGCAGGTATCCCCCCGGCAAAAAAAGCAGAAGCAATACAATCTCTTCAAACAGGGCAAAATCAATCCATCGTAGCAATGATAGGAGATGGGATTAATGACGCTCCCGCTTTATCTCAAGCAGATGTCGGGATCGCTTTACACTCTGGCACAGACGTGGCTATGGAAACAGCCGCAATCATACTTATGCGTGACAATCTGAACGATGTCATAGAATCAATTTTGCTCAGTCGTGCAACTTTCAATAAAATACGTCAAAATTTATTCTGGGCTTTTGCATATAATACAATTGGTATTCCTTTAGCAGCAGGTACTTTATTACCTAGCTTGGGTTTTATTCTAAGTCCATCCAGCGCAGCTGCACTGATGGCTTTCAGTTCACTTAGTGTTGTCACTAACTCAGTTTTATTAAGACGCTTTGCTCATTAACTGTAAACTTATAACTGGGAGGTAGTATCTCAAAACGAATAACTCAGATGGCTAATAATCTCGCTATAGTCATAACAGTTATCCAGCTTGAAGTCGGAAATTTCACCCCGACACCAATCTCTAACACTAAATTTATTAGCACTAAATTTATAAAGTGTAGATACCATTCATTCAACGATCTAGATAAAACTGATAGCTGTTAAACTATTTTAGTGGGGTATTCAGCCCATTCATAAAGTTTGTACTCACTCCTCCCAGAGATAATACTCTTAGAAGAGTATAAAATCTACTCTTATCTACCTAGCAAGATATGTAGTTTCAAATCTTATTAGATTTCATATTAAATAAATAAATTGTCTGGAAAAATGCAGGAAAAATATACACAGCAAATTCTTGCGTATCAAAGTTCAACAAATTGTAGCAACCATCTGTCAATGGCCGCACAACCTAATGAAAACCATCTACTGATCATAGAAGACGATCAAGGACGCAAAGAATTTCCTCTGGAAAATCCCGTCTATTCTATCGGTAGAGATCGTAATTGTAATATCCGATTGATATCACAGTTTGTTTCTCGACACCATGCTACATTAGTCAGATTACGGCGCATGAATAATAGCAACAGCTATTACTACCGTATTGTTGATGGTGATCCCAAAGGCAAACCCAGTTCTAATGGTTTGATGATTAATGGACGCAAAATGCTAGCCCATGATCTAAAAAACGAAGACGAAATTGTTTTTGGACCCCAAGTACGAGCAATTTATTATTTGCTCAAAAATAGTCAACGTTCAGGACAAACAGATGCAAGTGAGTATGATATTACACTGATCAACCCTGGAATGACAGAGGAGGAAGAAGACTGACAGAATTTGAGATTTTAAAGTTTGGATGTTGAATTGAACAATTCAACTCAACATCTTGACACTACCTCAAATTTAGCTAGAGCGTACACAAAATTCCTAAAAACCTCGTTTAATAAAACACCCTCTAGGCAAGGTTTTAAGATTATTAATTCCGCTATCAACGGAAAAAATTTGCAGGTTTCTTAGCTCGCTGAGAAACACAATTTTTTGCATAGCTGAACACCCCATTGAAATCGCTCAATATCAAACATCACAGAAAAATTCTATGATTTGTCCACTATTTTCCCATAATTTAACTTTAGGATCATGGGATAGAAACTCAGTAGTTGCCTAAACTAACATCTAGTCCAACTGCATTTTTGGTTGCTTGTGTTTCAATTTCTCAGTCTACCCCAATGCAAAAAAATTCAGCATAATAACCAATACTTCTTATAAGCTTAATTTGGTAGACAAGTAATTCATAAGTTCCAGTGAATTTAAGTTTCCCAATTTCAAAATTGTCTGTCACTGAGTTAAGCATTTTCTATCTGCGGAAAACTTTCATTTATTCCCTAAAAAATGTAGTACCCAGAAAATGTTTTGGATTTTCTGTGTGCTATTGGAGAGCCTTCAAAAGTCCAGTATTTTCTGGTAAATAAAAATTGACAATATATAAACCCTATCTTTTTTACCTCCTTCCTTATCCCCATAAAAATATTCACATAGATATTGTCAACGAATGTATGTAAGTATTAGGAGGAGATAAGTGTTTTCACTAGATAAAAGGCTAACTAATAAAAGAAGACTATTTGCAATTAAGTATATTTACACTTATCTAAGTATGGCTACGGCGATATTCTTGCTTAGTTACCCGTGATATTAGCTAAATTATGCTATTGCTAATATTCATTATTTCTCACGAAGCATTAACAGTATGAGATTAGCCATAATGAAGTGAGCAAGATTAACTCACAAAATTATCTAAATTTTTATTCTTGATTTTACCTAATCTTATGAACAAGATTCTGATTGCTAAAAATGACTTTCACATACGAAACAAGATTATTAGTGTTAATAGTGTAGAATTTCTGCCCATTCGTCATTTTTTACGACAGCATCTACTATGAAATCTATATGACACTTAATTACAGTACCTGGGATGATGATTTCCCTCCAGATCCTGAAGAAATTTATCAAGATTTACTTTGCGCCGTGGAAAGGAAATCAGGATTTGGTTTATACTTTGTACAATGTAATCCTGTGGGATCTGATCGGTTTATTAATAAAATTCCCCAGGATATTCCACATAAAAAAATTGCCGTATTACGCTTATTTGAACCAGTTGATAAATTATATCAACAAATCACTAATTGCATTCAAGACCAACAAATTGATATCTTATTAATTAAAGGTCTGGAATATTCTTTATATAAATATGAAAAAAGAAACTTTGGTGAAATCACTGAAGGTCAATTTATAAATTTAAGCAAAGTCCCGCCAATACTAAATCATCTCAACCAACAACGAGAAAGATTTAGAGATGACTTTCCATTTTGCTTCGTATTTTTATTGCGTTCATTTTCCCTTAACTATTTAATTCATCGCGCTCCTGATTTTTTTGATTGGCGATCTGGAGTATATGAATTACCAACGACACCAGAATTAGTTGAAGAAGAATCTCGTCGTCTTCTATTAGAAGGAGATTATGAAAAATATCTGCAACTTACTCCAGAAGAAAAAATTGAAAAAGTTCTAGAAATCCAAGAACTGCTTACAGAAAAACATCAAACAGATAGTAATAGAGCAAGTTTACTATTTGAACTAGGAAATCTACTTTATTCTGCACATGAGTACGAAACCGCAATTACATTCTATGAACAAGAACTAAAATTTCAACCAGATGACCATTATGCTTGGTACAATCGTGGAAATGCACTATTGAATTTAGGAGACAATGAAGAAGCAATTTTATCTTATAACCAAGCCATAAGAATTAAACCTTATGACCACTATGCTTGGAAAAATCGTGGAAATGCACTGCGGAACTTAGGACGTAATGAGGAAGCAATTTTATCTTATAATGAAGCTATAGATTATAATTCTCATGACCACTATTCTTGGTACGAACTTGGCAATACACTGCGGAACTTAGGACGTAATGAAGAAGCAATTTTATCCTATAATGAAGCTTTAAAATATAAACCTAGTGATCATTATGTTTGGAATAACCGGGGTATAGCATTGCGGAATTTAAGACACAATGAAGAGGCAGTTTTCTCTTATGACGAAGCTTTAAAAATTCAACCTGATGATTACTACGCTTGGTATAATCGTGGTATCGCACTACGAAGTTTAGGACGGAATGAAGAAGCGATTTTTTCTTATGACCAAGCCCTGAAACTCAACCCTTATGACCATTATGCTTGGAATAATCGTGGCAATGCACTTGATGATTTAGGACGTACTGAAGAAGCAATTTTTTCTTATGACCAAGCCCTAAAAATAAAACCTGATGACAATTATGGTTGGTATAATAAAGCTTGCTGTTATGCTCTTCATGGTGACATTGAGCAAGCATTAGAAAACTTGCAACAAGCAATTAGTCTCCAACCAACAGAAGTTTTAACAAGGGCAAAAACCGATCTTGATTTTGATTGTATTCGAGAAGATAGAAGATTTCAAGCTTTAATGCAATTAGAAATATAGGACTCCTATCTGTCTCCTAAGTAGATAAACACAAACTAAATATAACTATGTAACAAAATGTAAATTACTTAAAACCCTTTCAACTGCTTGATTCCCCTTTGCTGCATTCGCCATGACATAGTTATAAATTTTTTCCGCCCACCTACTTATTTGATTTTTGAAAGAATTCCGTACAAAAGGAGTTCCATTCTTGCCTATTCCCTGCCCTTCCGAGTAATTTCAGAAACAAAATCTCCTATATGACATTTTCACTTTCTTCGATTAAAATTGGATTTCTTGTTTACCTCTGCCTATTTTTACTGTTTTTTTAGTCTCATTAATACCCAAGAACATAAGTTGTTTACCTATGACCAATAATTCTGAATTACTCAAAAACCTCTACAATGCTTTTAACCCTTTTCAGCCCCTACCCGCAGGTGATCCTAATTATGTAGACTGTCAAGCTGTGCGAGGAGATGCAGATATTCTAGAAGAGCTAGGAAATCGCATTCAATTAGCAAGTCAAAATACTTGTCAACTATATTCTGGTCATAGAGGTGCGGGTAAATCCACAGAATTACTGAGACTAAAAGAATATTTAGAAGCAAGACAATGTTATGTAGTTTATTTTGCTGCTGATGAAGAAGATATTGATTCAGAAGATGCCCAATATACAGACATTCTGCTTGCTTGTACTCGGCGGTTACTGCAAGAATTGCGGACCATGGGTAATCCTAAACCAGTGCTAAATTGGCTGAAAGATCGTTGGCAAGATTTAAAAGATTTGGCACTAACTGAAATTCAGATTGAGGACATGAATGTAGAACTACAAATTTGTCAGTTCGCCAAATTAACAGCAAATTTAAGAGCCGTTCCCGAACTACGTCAAGAAATTCGAGAAAGAGTAAATCCTCATACTGTCACTTTAATTAAAGTTTTAAATGAATTTCTTACGGATGTAAAAAAGCGTCTACCCGCCAACTGTAATCAACTAGCGGTAATTGTTGATAACTTAGACCGAATGGTTTTAGTTAAAGATGGTGAACGTACAAATTATGAAGAAGTTTTTTTAGATCGGTGTGAACAACTAAAATCTTTAGATTGCCACCTAATTTATACTGTACCCATTGCAATGGTCTATTCCACAAGAGCAACAGACTTACGTGATATATACGGTGATCCTCAAATTTTACCAATGGTGATGGTTCGTACTCCCAAAGGTGAAATTTATCAACCCGGAATAAATAAGGTTAAAGAAGTAATTTCTCGGCGGATTAAACAGTTTTCGCCCAATAAACCTATAGAAACTGCAATATTTGACAGTCTAGAAACCCTAGAACGACTTTGTTTAATGAGTGGAGGTCATGTCAGAAATTTGCTATTGTTAACTCAGGATGCGATTGGACGCACTCAAAATTTACCAATTTCCGAAAGAGCAGTTCGACGCGCCATTACGCAAGCTAGAGACACTTATCGCCGTGCTGTAGAAAACCATCAATGGAGTTTGTTAGCAGAAGTATCCCGTTCTAAGCGGATCATTAACGATGATCAGTATCGGAGTTTGATGTTTAATCGTTGTTTGTTAGAGTATCGCTACTTGGATGAAGAAGGGGAAATGCAACGCTGGTACGATATTCACCCACTTATTCAAGGCATTCAGGAATTTAAAGAAGCTATAGAAAAACTTCCATGATGAAAAATTATAGCCATTTGGATGAAGACTTACTCCCTGATGAAAAAGAAGAATATCAAGACTTAATTAGCCATCTGACACGCAACAGAAAATTTGGCTTATATTTCGTGCAGTCTACACCGTTAGACGATGAAAAAATAATTACCAAAATAATCTATGATTTGCCAAATAAGAAAGTCGGAGTTTTGCGTTTAATTGAGCCAATTGATACTTTATATGAAAGAGTGCTTGAGCTTTATAATAATCAACAATTTGATGTTTTATTAATTACAGGTTTAGAACATTCACTCTACCAGTATGAACAAGAAAATTTTGGACAAATTACAGAAGATAAATTTAGTAATTTAACCAAAGTACCACACATCTTAAATCACTTAAACCAAAAAAGAGAACTGTTTAGAGATAATATTCCTATTAGTTTTGTTTTTTTAGCGCGTCCATTTTTAATTAGCTATTTTATCTATCGCGCTCCTGATTTTTGGGATTGGCGCTCTGCTTTATTAGAAATTGGCAGTATCAACAAATTCATAAGTATGAGAAAAAACGTTTTCTCTTCAGATTGTCAAAGCTGAGTATGGATTGATGTGAAAAAATTTAGCAGAAATTACCAATCTACAGCTATTGGTCATTGGCTCTTCTTCTTGAGTTATAACCAATGATATCTATTACACATAAACTAACGGAATGACATACCGAGATTTAAAAGATGAGATGATGATTGTAGAATAGGATCAAGGCTGGAGAAAGGCTGTATTTTACAGTATAAAAAGCCATGAAACTTCAAACTCAAGAAACATTATACAATCAAGATTGTTCTCTGTGGTTTGAAACTAAGATAGGAAAATTACGAGATTATGAATTTCAATCTGTGGATATTGAAAACTTAATTGAGGAACTTGAAACTTTGGGAGGAAGTGAAAAGAAAGCTTTCCGGAGCTATCTGAAATTAATTGTCATGCACTTGCTCAAATGGCAATATAAAGCTGAGAAGCGTTCTAAAAGCTGGGAAATTACTATTAGGAACAATGTATCTCCTGAATATTTCGGGGAAGGAGTTATTGGGGCATCGATGAACAACCAAAGGAATTAAGAGAAGACTGCTCACGAAGAATAGTTGCTAAAATCGGGATTTTCCTAGTGTGAGAAATGCGGTCATGGACATACTCAAAAAAGCCGATACCTAACTTACGAGTAGTAGGAACAAGAGACATAAAAGTCTCCCACGCCTGAGTACCTTCTAGAGTTTGAGTGGCATAACTAATATTACGTCGCTGCACCATCGTCCGGCAGCTAACTCTGCCGGACGATGGTGCAAAGGTAATTCAGGATGCTCTCAAACATATAAGAACTCCGCAATTTTCAGGAGCGTTAACTGTTTTTGCTCATCCAACTGTTGATAACCACTTTTAGTATCCTAAAGTTTCCAAAACTCAGACCGGAGTTTTCCAGCCTTTTGCTCACTGGGTGCATCTTTGTAAGGGAGTAAATCTGGATAGTAATCCCAGAAATCATCCAAGAATCGAGGCATATACTTCACCTTTCTCCCTTTCAAAATCAGCTTGGTTTTCAATCAGTTAACCTGTCAGGAAAATGAACTTGGTGTGAAAAAAATGCTAGAAGGGAATTTTGAGGGTGTACCAAAAGGAAAAATCCACTAAATTAACTATATTCAAGAATATCCACATCGTAGAAAACAAATACTGGGAATAACTAACCATCAGTTTCAAGACTTGTTAGCCCAAGGTGAAATGCAGCATAAAAAACTTCAAGGTGACATAGAAAGTAAAAACATAGATATAAATCAGAAAGGAGGAGGGGGGAAAGGGAAACTAGAGATAAAAGAACAGGTATGTCTATGCTTGTTCTAGTGGAGGGAAATGCCAATATTTGAGGTTTTAGATTTCCATTTCGGTATATGGAAAACGGAAGCAAAGGACACATTTCATTACTGGCTAGAGATATTACCAAATGTTTTCCCTGTTAGTCTCCTTGAACAGGTAGAAAAAGATTATAGCGATTATGCCATGGCGACTCAGAACAAAAGGCAGGAAACAAAGAGTTTTCCACCAAGGCTATTTTTTTTGAACAGGTCATTAGACTTGTAAAAACATTCCGGGTACCTCAACAAAGATTTCCCCAAAGATTTCCCCTGGATTCCCCAATTTACTCACAAGTAATTCTTAGGATTTGTGGTTTAGTCACATTAGGAATTGGTTCATCAGTGTTGCCCATTTCATACATGTTATGGATATGAGGTCAGTTATGAATTTGTCATCAACATCTTCATGGATAGGAACTATCCGTAACTATTCCCAAACCTGACTCTTTCCTTGGCTCTTTCCTAATCTTAACACTATGGAAAGCCAGACACATAATTTCTAAATTTCCGGCCCTCTCTATTGCATCTATCTTACGGCATAGATGGAGCGATCGCCAGATCACATAATCAAACTGATCTTCAATCTCCTGTGCTAACTTGATAGAAAAAGCAGTTTTACCAATTCCACCCATTACCAAAACTATAACGAACTGACAACGCTGATTGACAATCCATTCTGAAACTCTGGTGAGTTCTGTGTTTCTTCCACAGAAGCCACTGATATCAACAGCTTGACCCGGATATTGAATTTTGGTTGCTTCAACTTTTGGTAATTCAGTTTATTCCTCCCTGGTATTTGTGATCAATTTGGTTATTGATGGTATTTAAAATCAGTTCTTTTATACCCAGCTTTTTCTAATAAATGAGTTACATGACTCCAGTTTTTCACTTTAATTAAGCATCCTGCCTGATTACTCAGCATATCTTGTATGTATTTATATAATTCATTACAAAGATAAACTCTGACAGTGCTGCTAGTGCTACTTTGATAAACTTTTTTGGCTACTTCCGCAGGACTACAACCACAAAGCAAACCTCTCACCAATTTCTTTTCCATGGGTGTGAAAGCTTTTCTCTTGGCAGAAGCTAAATCTACGTTTAATTTGTTTAAAGCCCAATTTTTTTGAGCTTCTGTAAATTCTTCTTCGATTGGTGGGGAATCTACTGCCGCCATTATTGTCACTAGTGGATTTACGGTTAGTAGTGGATTTACCGTAACGGTAAGGATATACTAACGCTTAGTATATAAAGTCTGAATAAACTAAAGATAAATAAATTATTAACGAATTTAATAACAAGTGTTAGGTGCATTTTTCTTTACTACTTAGGTATGCTTAAACTTAACGGAAACCTTATAGAACTTGTTGGAAACTTTAGGGAAATAAATTTTGTCAAAATTAGAAAGTTCAATGAGTTTTATATTACTAATGAGGGATCAACAATGACTCAAGTCCGAGACATTGTGCAAACAGCTTTAACAACTGGCTATTTGACTTTCCAAGCAGAGAACCAACTCAGACAACTTTTATCTGCTTGATATGATTTTGAATATCTTAATGCCTTTATGGCTTTACAGGAAGCCGCAATGATGGGTGAAATCATACAAGAATCGCGGGAGTACAGAGACAAGTGCAGGGTGTATAGTTCTTGCTGAAGTTGGGAAAAGGTTAAGAGGTAAAATATTTACTTATTTTGGTTGTTTCTACTGTCGAGTAGATTTTTTATCATAGTCCAAATCTTCATCTTCAAAAAAATCCCAATCATCATCATTTGTTTGATCAGTAGTTGGTGGTTGATAAGGAGGGATTATTACTCGATAATCAGCATCATAAATGGGTTTAGTTTTTCCCACTCCAGTATTTTTGGTTTCTTGGGAACTGTAGGAGTAAACAGAATCATAAGGGGAACTATTTTTGGGTGGTTGCTGAGGTGAGGAGCTTTTCGAGCTTGGTGTCTGTGGTGATTCGTCAAAATCCCAATCGTTCTCTTGATTACGATTTGTGTCCCAATCATCAAACTCGTTATTAGTATTGTAATCAGTTGTACTTGTTTGCTTGTATGAGGTTTGAGAAGTTTGTCTATTTTCTCCCCTTGCATTTGTCTTGGTGCGTGGTACATTTGCAGTTGATTTGACTGTGGTTGTTGATGACTGTTGAGCAAAATAATTACCAAATTTTAATAAGGTAGTAATTAAAAAAGATGTAAACCCACCAGCCACTATGCTAAATAAAATCCATAAACTTAATGGTAATGGTTGAGTCCGCATACCCAAAAATACCAGGGGAAGGGCAGGGGAAAAATTTTGGACTAATAATAGTGTTAGTCCTCCCAGTGTGACTACTAACAAGATTAAGCGAATTATAGCCATTTTTATCAACTGTTAGGAAATAGGGAACAGTTATCAATAAGTAGGTGGGTGTTACAAATTGTCGTTATGACAAGGCAAGAGGCAAGAGGTTTTGGTGAATTTTACTTTTCGTCACATACTACTCTCCGAGAAGCCGCTGCCCGTCTACGGTTTCTTGTGCCTTCCTACTTAAATAGTAAAGAAACTGATAACTGATTTAAAGATGACCTTGCCAACGTTGAATAGGTATACAGTCAATATCTAGCTGATCTAAAGCACGGGCTACTACAAAATCAACTAAATCTTCAATGGTTTGGGGATTGTGATACCAAGCAGGTATAGCAGGAACTACTCTCACTCCTGTTTCTGCTAAGGTTGTTAAGTTCCGTAGGTGAATCAGGCTAAAAGGAGTTTCCCTGGGAACAATAACCAGCTTACGTCCTTCTTTAATTTGGACATCTGCTGCTCTTTCTAGCAGGTCGGAACTCATCCCTACAGCTAGTTTGGCCACTGTACTCATGCTGCATGGCATAATGAGCATACCCAGAGTTTTGAAAGAACCACTAGCGATTCCAGCACCAACATCACTCCAAGGATGACAGCGGAGTTTACCAAGTAGGGGAACTCCGGCTTCCTGTCGCCAAAATTTCTCTTGTGCTTCGGGATCTGCTGGCATACGAATATCTTGCTCTGCTTGCCAAACCATGTAAGTTGATTTGGAAGCAACGAGTTCGATTATATACTCTGCTGCTAAGAGAAATTTTAGAGTGCGAACGGCATAAATCAGACCAGATGCGCCTGATATACCTAAAATAAGTGGTTTTGTGCTAGTTGACACGGAATTAATTATCTGGGAAAGTTACTCATCCTCATCGTATAAATCTAAATCAAGAGTGTCTGTGTGATCTTCTAAGTAACCATCGGATGTATCTTGATTTCCTGCTCCAACTCCTAAGTCTTTGGCTACACCATCAGCACCAACTGTGACTAAGTCAATTTGCTGGCGATAGTAATCTACACTTTTGACTTGTACAGCTACGCGATCGCCTAGTCGATAGGAGGCGCGATTTTTGCGGCCAAAAAGAGCTTGTTGTCTAGCGCGGTATTCATACCAATCATCTTTGAGGGAACTGACGTGAACCAGTCCTTCTACTCGCAATGGTGTACTCAGCTTGGAACCGATTTCTAACTCAGTGGCTGGAACTTCAATTTCGACAAAGAAGCCGTAGGATTGAACCCCAGTAATTACACCGGGAAAGACTTGACCGATTCGCTGTTTCATCAGTTGGGCTTTTTGCAGTCCGGCTAAATCGGCTTCAGCTTCTTGGACTTCTTTTTCTCTGTCATTAATCTGAACAAGGACTCTGGTTAAATCGCTTTGTAGTTCTTGTTGGAGTTCTGGAGGGAGAACATTCCAGTTAATTTCCAGATGGGAAGCCGAGTGACGCAAGTTAACACGCTCTTTGACACGGGTGTTACGGCGATCGCGCCCGTATTCCAGTAGAGCATGATACACCCTTTGCATTAATAAATCTGGATAACGCCGTAAGGGAGAACTAAAGTGAAGATACTGTGGCAGAGCTAAACCAAAGTGCGGAGTTTTGGTGGTGCTGTATAAAGATGGCTTGAGAGTATCTTGTAACAAGTAGGTAAGGACTTGTTCCGATGGTGATTCTGTAAAAGCTCTAGTTAAGTGTTGATAATCTAGAGGTTGAATTTCCAAATCTGGATCAAGTGTCAGTTCCACACCCAAATTAATGGCTAATTTCAGCATTTCCTGAACATCTTCAGGATCGGGTGTCCCTTGGACTCGCCAAATAGCGGGAACTCCCAAGGCGCTGAGATGCTCTCCCATCAGTTCATTAACCAACAGTACATACTCTGTGATGAGTGATCGCACTGGTGAGTCATTGACTACCACAGCCCCCATCGCTCCCTCATCATGGTAAGGATTTTGGCTAGGTGGTAGGTTCAATTGTAAACTACCGCGAGACAACCGAGCTTGTTTAGCTGCTTTAGCCAAAGTGGCTAGGTTATGTAATATCTCTATACTTTCCGCAGATGCTTTTGTTGATTCACCTGTGAGAACTGCTTGTGCTTGTTGTTTGCTGATGGACTGATCTACATTAATGACACTGGGTTGAATTTCCCATTCCAACACTTCTCCCGATTGGGGATCAATAGTAATCACAAAAGAGAGACAAAGGTGATCGCTACCTGGCATCAAAGAACAACGTTCTCCCACAGTATCAGGTAACATCGGTAAAATTAATTCTCCGAGATACACTGACCTCCCCCGTTTGAGTGCTTCTCGGTCTAATATTTCATCAGCCTGAATATAGTGAGATAAATCAGTGACATGAACAATCAACCGCCATGGGCCACTGGGATTTTTTTCCAAGCTCCAAGCATTTTCTATGACCCTATCATCACCGTTTACCCCTTCTATCGTCAGAGTAAACAAGTTACGTAAATCTACGCGATCTTTCAAATCTGCTTTCAGTAACTTTTTGGGCAACTTAGCGGCTGTATCTAATACGTTTTCCGAAAAATTCCGAGATAAATCGTGTTTACAAGTTACCAAATCTATATCAGCAGCAGCTTCTGCATCACTACCCAGTATTTGTACAACCTGCCCGAGAGGTGGATACTGAGCTAAAGGATAACGCAGAACTTCTACATGAGCCAGGTGGTCGATAGCTTCTTCTAATTTCATGCCGTTTGTTAACAATTTCAATTCAAACAGCAGACGATCATCTAAAGGAACAGCACGGAAACCCCCTTCCACTTGCTTAATCCGTGCGAGTAAAGTGTGATTGGAACGCTCCAGAATCAACTTCACTTCGCCTTCAGGAGAACGCCGACGACTACCTTCTTTTAGTACTCTGACCAAAACGCGATCGCCATTCCAGGCATTACTAAGATGACTTTCCCGGATGTAAATATCCTCAGAGCCTTCCACGTCCTGAATTGCAAAGCAAAAGCCCTTGCTAGAACAGCGGAGTTTAGCTTCAATTAGCCCCTCTTCTGATACACGGCGATATTTACCACGTTCTTTTACTAACAGCCCAGTTTTTTCTAGCACCTCCAAAGCAATGTGAAGTTTTTCTAAACTGTCTTCATCCTCACAACCCAGTTTTTTTTCCAAAACCTTCCGAGCTACCAATTTATCATCAGTAAAATTGGTAAGGAGTGTAGCGATTGAAAATTCCATGCAGTGAACCGACCTTTGGTCAAAACATCATTTTTCGTGTAATCTGGTTCTTCCCTGTATATCCTCACAGCCTACAGACACTTTTTGCCAACGAATTACCCGTTTGGATAGCGTCTCGTAGAGAAGGCAAGGCTGCCTAAGTTCCTGTTAGAGGAACCCTCTCCTCTGCTCGGACTTCTCACTGCACGACACTCTCAGAGTTCACCTGGGTTCAACTTTCTTCACCTAACCAATGTTACAAAGGACTCCTGATACTCGATTTCCACCTGGTAATGATGCTCGTGGTTTTTGAGAGATTTGGTTTAGAGAGCTCTCCATTTTACCTACAAACTCCTACACAAGGCAAGAAACAGGTGTTTGATTGTTTAGATTTCAGGTAATTTTACGCCATGAGAATCTGAGTTTTAACTAGGAGAAACTGCCGATAAACCCAATTTTCCCATCTGTAGAATCGGTAAGAATCAGGTAAGCAGCTTAACAAGCAATGAGGGCGAACCTTATCTTTATTATTGTAGATTTAGGGCGCACTTCCAGAAAATACTTCTAGATATTGATTTGGGTAATTAGTATAGCATTGAAAGGAAGAACACCCTGAGTGAGTCAGCAGGAGTTAATTTCTGCTACAATCGTGACAGATGATCATAGCGCGAAAAGTACCAGGAAGTCCTATCAAGTACAAATAAATTTAAACAGATTTAGATTGGTGGCAGTATGATGTTGGCTCAATTCCAGAGCTTGTATACCAACGGCAGCATGATTTCCGAATTGGTACAGATTTTTCAAGGCAAATATATTGTCCGAGTTAGTGTACAAATTGAAGGTGTCACCCGTGCCACTGGTATGTCAGCAGCAGAAACTGTAGAAGTTGCCGAAGATCAAGCCAGAAATCGGGCGCTGATGGTTTTGGGAATCACTAGTACTGGGGAAACAGTGCCATTTTCTGCAAAACCCATTTCTCCGGCTCAATTAAACCCTACCGTAAATACTACGAATGTATTAAATGAGTCGGTCTCTGCATCGAGTGAAGTTGTCAGTAATCAATGGTCACTGGACAGTAACACAGAAACAACTTCACCCCCCGCAATTAGACAAAACAACAACACTACAAGAGATATTGACAACCCAGCGTTAAGTCAAAGTTTTTCTGGAACTAATACCAGAGATCAAGAAATTTATACTTCAGCGCCCGAACTAGAGATGTTATCTAGTCCAGAACCTGAACTTCAACCCTTACCAACAATTAGTGCAACTAACATCACACCATTTACACCACGCAGTTATTCTCCTACCGACGATATTAGCTCACAATCAGCGCTCGCTAAAAGGAAGAAGAAAAACGAACCAGTAAATTTATCCCATGTCATTGCCCAAACGGATGTGCAGATAGAGCGTTTAGGCTGGACAAAAGAACAGGGAAGAGAACATCTCAAAAAAACCTACGGTAAGTTAGGGCGTTCTTTACTTAGCGAAGAAGAATTGCTGGATTTTCTCAACTACCTCAAATCTCAACCTGATCCCATAGCGGGGTTTTAAAAGAAGGGAATGGGTAATTGGTAGTTGCTGGTTGGTAATTGGGTATTTTGACCAGTCCCCAGTCCCTAGTCCCCAGTCCCCTACACCACCGCCATTGGACGGCTACCGGCGGCGTGACGGTCAATTACTTGGTCAATTAAGCCGTATTCCTGAGCTTCTTCTGGAGACATGAAGAAGTCTCGTTCTGTATCTTCCGCAATACGCTCAAGTGGTTGACCTGTGTGTTGGGCTAAATACCCGTTCAGCTTGCGCTTGTGGTATAAAATTTCCCGCGCCTGGATTTCAATATCAGTCGCTTGTCCTTGTGCGCCACCTAAAGGTTGGTGAATCATAATTCGTGAATGTGGTAAACTCATACGCTTACCTTTGGTTCCAGCACTAAGAAGGAAAGCGCCCATACTCGCTGCCAGTCCGGTACAAATGGTACAGACATCAGGGCGGATATTTTTCATGGTGTCAAAAATGCCCATCCCCGCCGTCACTGAACCACCAGGAGAATTGATATACATATAAATGTCTTTCTCCGGGTCTTCAGCATCTAAAAACAACAATTGGGCAACAATCAAGTTAGCTAGACCGCTATCTACCTGTTGTCCCAAAAAGATAATGCGCTCACGTAACAGCCGTGAGTAGATATCAAAGGCGCGTTCACCTCGACCCGATTGTTCAATAACGATAGGAATCATGAGCGTGTTTGTAGCTATTTGTCATTTATTCTATCTAACGCAAGTTGCTAGTTGGGAATTAGCAGTAAACCAAAAAGTTTTTAAGAGAAGAGCGAGCACTAATCACTTTTAAGTATATGCAGGTGCTATAAACTACTGAATTCATATTTAAAATGGGTCAAAAAATGAAATGATGAAAGTAGTGTGTAGCATATTGGCCGAAGAAGTTGACGGTTTCATAAGAAGAACTGGTTTTAACAGACTCAGAAACTCCTGAAGAGGTTATTGAGTGTTTAGTAGAAAATTTCTCCATTGAAACTCAGGGGGTATGTTACCACCAAACCTTATTTAAGATTATAATAAAGGCAGCCAGCAATGGATATTCTATTGAGAATACAGCCAAATTATGAAAGAATGTTCTTACAGGTAATAATAATATTAGATATCATCTCAATAAAATTAATAATTTTGAGGAATGAGAGGCGGAAATGAATCAATTGTTGAAAATTCAAATTCCTTGATTTCTTTAAAAAAGGGTGTTTAAAAATAGTGATTTATTTAAATTTAGTTAATGTTATGGCTGATGGTAAGCAAGTAAACCGTCCCCACCAAGCAACACATCATACAATTCTTCCAGTGGAGAGGATGGTATTTCTAACATTTAGCAAACTTTTCCTGAGTCTCCCTTGAAAATATAAAGGAAGAAAGTAATTATAGAAGGGAGATAAAGCTGGAACCTAAAGACGAGGTTTCCAGTCTCGCCATAAAGCTTCAGATGTCATCGATTTCTGGTTGTCCGTTTTTCGCTAATTGTTTACAATAAACTTAAATTACTAAACTGTTTGCTCATTTCCCCAGAGAATCCTAAATATTGCTGTAATCCCGTCAAAGTTAAATTCAAAGTTCGGCAAATCGATTTATGGTAACTCAAAGATATCAGCATTATCTGGCTTTTATGGGGCTGGTTTATTTGCCCAATACTTAGCTTCTTCAAGAATTGGGTTTATTTGCTGTTTAGTAACATCACGAGTTTTGTCTAAGTCACCACATCCACTGCGTTTCCAATGATCAAGAAGTTTATTTAAATCTCTTCTCTGATCCTCATAGGTTTTTATATGCCCATTCCAAGAGCCTACTCCACGTTTGGGATTATTTCTATACTTTTTATAAAGTCCCTGTGTGTCTTTCTTTAGTTTTTCTTCATCAGGGTCAAGATGATTTTTAACCCATAATCGATCAGCCAGAGAAATAGGATCAAGATTGATGTGATCCTGAAAGTGATAAAGAGCCTGAATTAAATCAACTTGAGATAGATAGCAAGTATGATAAGTTACATCCTCTCGTAACTACTACCAAAGATGTTCAACAGGCATAAAATCAGGACTATAAGCGGAGAGCGGTTGTAAATTAATTTCCAGCTCCTTGGCTGCATCTTGAGTAATTTGAGAGCGATGATAGGGCGCGCCATCCCAAACCAGATTCATGGGTTGGTGAGGAAATTCGGTTTTGAGGTTGTTGAGAACCTCAATAGTATTAATCCCATTAGCTGTTTAATAGGGTAAAATCCTGACTTCACCTAAGTTATAAATATAAACACCATAGAAAGATACCTTGGTTCTACTAGGTGAGCAAGAACTAATCCAAACACGTTCACCTTTAACTGACTAACCATAGCCTTAATCAGTGTCAAGATGAATATGAGCTTCATTGATATACACTAAAAATTTTTCCTTGTGTAGAGCTTTGTCTAGTAGTTCCTGAAGTGGTTCTAGATACTCATGTGGGAAAAGTCTAAAATCAGATATCTCAAATCAAAATTTTTTTATCGGCACCTTTTGAGGCGGATCGGAGTCTAAGTAACTATCGTGATGTGAAAAGAGGGTTAAACGAATGGTTAATCAACGCCAGATTAAGTCCTATTCTCACCTTTCTACACAAGTCCTTAAATATTGACCAATAGTTGATGGTACAAGCCCCCAGATTTGTCCTTGAAATCAATCCAAAATCGAACTCAGGTATAATTTGGCTTGCCTGTATTTGGCAACTATAGCTTAGTTAAAATTTTTTTTCAGGTATTAGTAACTTTTTTCACAGGTTAATTTTTTTTCTGGTTAATTATCCGGAGATATTTTGCAAATCGGGTAAATCAGGAGTATGAGGTGTATTTAGAATAACCAATTTTACTTAAAATCTTATTATTAACAGAGAGAAGTACTATGCTGGAAAGACTTATGCAAGCTGCTTTAATCACTTTTTTGCTGCACTTAATCGCAGCACTAAATCCTAGTAATCAAATTCCTCAAAAGTCAGTATCCCCTGTTTCAGAAATGCCAGCACCTGTGCTGGGTTCAGCAGTACGCTAGTTTAAATAAGAGAGCAAATAGTTCGTATCTGTTCATACCGATCCCACTTAAAGCGAAACAACTGATAACTGTTTACGGTGGAAATGCTAGACTGACAGTGAAGGTTGGGAAACTGTAATTATGACTAATCGCCTTGCGGAAACGATAAGCCTTTATCTTCGCAAACACGCTGAAAACCCGGTTGATTCGTGGCCTTGGTGTTATGAAGCATTGGAAACTGCAAGGGTGCAAAATAAACCCATTTTTCTCTCTATTGGCTACTCTAGTTGTCACTGGTGTACGGTGATGGAAGGGGAGGCGTTTTCTGATTTTGAAATTGCTCAATAAATATATCAATGCTAATTTTCTCCCTATCAAAGTAGACCGGGAAGAAAAACCTGATCTTGACAGCATCTATATGCAGAGTTTGCAAATCATGAGTGGTCAAGGGGGTTGGACTCTCAATGCTTTTCTGTCTCCAGATGATTTGGTGCCGTTTTACGCTGGGACTTATTTTCCTGTTGATCCCTGCTATGGTCGTCCGGGATTTTTGCAGGTGTTACAAGCTTTACATCGTTACTATGATATGGAAAAAGAGGAGTTACGCCAACGGAAAGCAGTAATTGTTGAGGCTTTGCTGACATCTGCGGTATTACAAAACGGTGCTAGTCAGGAAGTTGAAGACCATCAATTATTGCAAAAAGGTTGGGAAACCTGCACGGGGATCATCAATCCTAAGCAGGTTAGTAATAGTTTTCCCATGATCCCCTATTGTGAGTTCCCTTTGCGGGGAACTCGGTTTCATTATCAATATCGGTATGATGGACAACAGGTTTGTACTCAACGAGGACTGGATTTAGCTTTGGGTGGGATTTATGACCATGTGGCTGGTGGTTTTGATCGCTACACTGTTGACCCCACTTGGACTATCCCCCATTTTGAAAAGATGCTTTACGATAATGGTCAGATTGTTGAATATCTGGCCAATTTGTGCAGTGCCGGAATTCAGGAACCGTCTTTTGAAAGGGCGGTGGCTGGAACTGTAAAATGGTTACAACTGGAAATGACTGCACCAACTGGTTATTTTTATGCTGCTCAAGATGCGGATAGCTTCATTCATTCCACAGATACGTAACCGCAAGAAGGTGCTTTTTATGTATGGAGTTACAGGGAATTACAAGAACTGTTAACAACTGAAGAGTTAAGGGAATTACAACAGCAGTTTACTGTCACTCCTAATGGGAATTTTGAAGGTAACAATGTTTTACAAAGACTGCTTCCTGGTGAACTGAGTCAAACCATAGAAATTGCTTTGAGTAAGTTGTTTGTTACGCGTTACGGTGTTGCACCTGATTCACTGTAAACTTTCCCCCCACCGCGAGATAATCAGGAGGCGAAAACTACTAACTGGCCTGGTCACATTCTGCCTGTGACTGATACTAAGATGATTGTAGGCTGGAATAGCTTGATGATTTCTGGTTTGGCTAGGGCGGCTGAGGTTTTCCAACAACCAATTTATCTGGAATTACCAGTACAAGCGGCTAAGTTTATTTGGGATCATCAATTTGTGGATGGACGTTTTCACCGACTTAATTATGAAGGTGAAGCGACGGTTTTGGCTCAATCTGAAGATTATGCTTTTTTTATTAAGGGATTGCTGGATTTATACCAAGCCGCTGTTGATAATTCTGATTGCTTGGAAAAGGCTGTTGCTCTGCAAGATGAATTTAAGGAATTTCTGTGGAGTGTTGAATTAGGTGGTTACTTTTACACATCCACCGATAATAGTCAAGATTTAATTGTGCGGGAGCGTAGTTATCTAGATAATGCTACACCATAATGCTACACCTTCAGCCAATGGGATTGCGATCGCTAATTTAGTGCGTCTGTCTTTGCTAACTGATAATCTACATTATCTTGATTTAGCTGAAGCTGGATTAAAAGCCTTTAAAAGTGTAATGAGTGAATATCCCCAAGCTTGTCTTAATTTATTTACTGCCTTAGATTGGTATCAGAATTCTACTTTAACTCGTAGTACCACTGGAGAAATAAAGTCATTGATACGTAAATATCTCCCAACAACAGTTTTTGCAGCCGTATCAGATTTAGCATAAGGAACTGTGGGTTTAGTTTGTCAAGGATTAAAATGTCTTTGCGCACCAGGAAGTTTGGAACACTTGTTAGAACAAGTGCACCGTAACCAAAATAGAGGTAAATATACTGCCAAGGGGTGAAACTTGGACTTATGTCATACTGATAGCGCAGCGTGGTGGAAGCTATGGGTAACGTAGTGCAGCATATACCTTAGAGATACTGGGTAAACGCAGAGCGTGCTGTAGGCTCTAGTATCTCGGAGATTCTTCACTATATCTTTCATAGACGCTCCGCGAACGTTGAGAATGACACTTTTAAACTGTTTTTAGTATAGCAGGTGACAGGTAATATGGGATCTTTTGACAGGGGAAACGCACCTTATTTCCTAATAAAAACTAATGAAGATTTTAAAATCATCTATATATATAAGTGCAAAGCTTAAGGGATATATAAACAAAATCAATCACTTTTTTATTAAGCCATGGATTAGCTTATCTCCCATTGAATAACTCTTAGCTAAGGATAAATGAGCTAACTATTCATCCATAAATAAGTAAACTTATCTGTAAAAATAAGTAGAAGAAAATATTAAGTAAATTGTTGACAAGTTAGTTGAGGCTAAAGCTAAAACTCTTTCTCAAGAGTTATTATCCATTGCTGCCAAAAACTGTTTATTTTTTATCCCCCGCTTCACGGGGTTCTCTTTACCCAAAAGATCGACTGCTATGTGCCGCATTACTGCAAAGTTTTGTTGAGCATTATCTTTCCTAATCCGGCAGTCATCTTGTTTTAAAGCTACATCTAATACCCAATGCAATGAATTTTCTATTGCCCAATGGCTGCGGACAGAATTAGCCAATTGTTCTCCATTTGACTCAAGACTACTAATAAAATAACGAGTCTCTACTGTTGTTTTATCATCCACTTATCCGATAGATTCTACCATCCCAACACTTTTTAGATTTGACCAAACTGAATCAGGATCAAGCTGAAACCCAAAGTTGCGGATTTCATGAAGACCATGCCCTCTTTCTTCGGGTTTATATGTGCTATGTTGAAGCTCTTGAAAACCTGTACTTATCCCTGACTTCAATAGCTGTTCTACTGACTCATACAGATTACCTTGGTTCTTTTTTAAAGTAATTACATAATCTGCATTTTCTTGCGTAATTAACTTTACTATGTCTTTGTGACACCCGATGGCATCAATCCTGACAATACATCCAGCTAATTCTAAAACCTTTAATAATTCGGGAATTGCTGTAATTTCATTTGATTTCTCATGCACCTTCACCTGTCCCAACACTAATTTATTTGTAGTTGCCCATGCACTTACCATTTGGATTGCACTCTAGTCACTATTTTTACCATGAGAACTACATAAAGTTTTCCCGTCAATTGCCACAACTTCACCATCCCTTATCTTATGTACTGATTTCATCCAGTTCAAAAAACAATTTTGAAATTGTTGCGGATTCAATTGTGCAAATACCCTTCCAAATGTGTCCTGGGACCGGAGCCCATTTCCTAGTTCTAAAAAGGTTTTTAACCACTCATATTTTGTGCAGCCATACAGTTCAATTGCCACCCAACTATCTGCTCCACAAATTACTGCACAAATTCCAATGGTAAGAATGTCAATTAACTTGTGTCGTTTCCTCCCCTCTACTCTTGGATCTTCCATCTGTGCAACGTGGTCAGTAATCGTGATTGTGGGCTTGAGCTTCACACTTTTTGGGACTTTCTTCTTCTACTTTTACAATGACTTTACCATCAGAGCCTCATTGGTCAACCTCCATATCATCAGCCCTCCCTACCTTTCTCGTTCCTTAGTATATATGTACCATAATTACATGCGTTCGCCCTGGATCTTTTGATTCCTGATTACCTTTTTCCTATTGTCAAATCTTCACCATCAGGTAGCTGAGTGAATGCTTCTGCTACAACAGTGGGTAATTCTTTAGCTGAATAGGAATAAGTTAAAGTTATAAATTTAAAGCCGTTGCAATTAACTGTTGTCTATCTATTATCCCAGCTAGTTGAAATTGATTATCAATGCCATTTATGACTTCCAAACTTGCATCAGCTATAGCATCTTCAATTACTTCCTCTTCTATGAAAATTTCCCATTCATGTTGATTGATGTAGTAATATTTATTATTATCTTTGATATTCATTTTTTTATTTGTCTCATTGAATTATGAATAGGAGCAGACCAGGAATTTTTCAACTCCTATTCTATTTTATTTTTAATTAAGTGAATCAGTAAAATCTTTAAATAAGATTGGATATTACCCAGAATTGCTTGTTTACTCATTCCTTGTAATTAATTTACAAGTGCTAAAGCATCTGTGTAACGTCCTTGTAAGGTACTATTTCTGAGGTCTATTAATTCTTGTGTCATTGGTGTTAACCTATACTCTAGCTATATTGATATTTTAACCTAAAGGTCATGAAGAACAATAAAATCCCCGAGTTGTTCAAAAAATTAGGGATATGAGATCAGTAGTCATACAAAATAAATTTTACATTTAGAGGAGGGAACTTTTAACAGGGAACAGATAAGCAATACAGAGATTCCTGTTTTTCCCAAAAATGTTTAATTAATTGTGCCCAGGTACTTACTTGTGGATATTAACGCAACTTTGATAACAAGGTTCTGATCTGGGGAGTAGATAGGAATTTATGAGCATCTGTAATTATGCTTTAACGCCATAAATGCTTTTCCATGCAGTGAAAATCAGCAAAATTTTTGTCTAATTTTAATACCTTTTCTGCTAACTGATAAGCCTGTTGTTGTTGACCTGTAGCATATAAAGCCACAGCTAAAGCTAAGGTGGCTTCCGCAGATTGATTATTAATTTTTATAGCTTGTGGCCATTGTTGAATCGCTGTTTCTTTATCACCCTGTTCATATTTAATGAACCCTATATTATTGATAGGTGCTAAAAAGTTAGTATCTTTAGGAACTAGTTAATTATAATTAGACATGGGAGTTAGATAATTCCCTAATGGATGATAAATAATACATCTACTATTGTAAATATCTGCAAAATTAGTGTAATTTTTACACTTATTAATATAATATAAATATTCGAATTTTACGGTACTGTCATAATAATTAATTATATGTACTTCTTTTCTTATCAGAATCAGGATGTACCCTAGCGTTAAAGCTCCTGTGATAGTGACAACAGATTTGTGAAAAAACGTAGCAAAAAATATTTTGTTCCTATGACTACATTAAGCACCATAGTCCTAAGAGGTGGTCAAAGTTCTTGCATGGGAGAGGATAAAGCTTTAATTCTTATTCAGAGTATACCCTTGTTGGAAAAGGTTTGTACTGTCGCTAAAAGTTGTACTGATACTATATATATAATAGTCACACCTTGGACAGAAAGATATCAACACTTGCACTTATCTGGATGTGAATTTATACAAGAAAACTCCATTAAAGCACAAGGAGGCCTAGTAGGCCTTGTACAAGCACTAGAGAAAGTCAAAACAGAATGGGTATTATTATTAGCTTGCGACTTACCCAACTTGCGAATAGAAGTGTTGCAAGATTGGGTAAATAGACTAGATAATGTAACCTCTCTGCGGTTTTTATCGCCGTCACTCTTTGGCTTTATTATTAGGTTTTATCAACCAAGGAGGACGCTCATTTTAACAGTTGCTAAAGCTATATCCAGTTAGTTGCACATTTACCATTATCAGAAGCAGATATGCTATTTAACTGTAATACCCCAGAAGATTTACAGCAAATTTTAGCTAATTAAACCATAATAAAAATACACTCCTCTCGTATTCATTGCCGAAAACCTCCGTGTTACTATGCGTTAATAAATAATTAATTATGTGTTGGAAGTCATCTATAATAGCACTCCTCTTAACTCTCCTATTATGCTCCTGTAGCACAGCTAAGACTTAAACATCACCAACAAAATCAAATATCATCACAGAACAACACACATCAGCGAAAAGCGTCATCGCACTTTCATGTCTTGCTGCTGATATTATCTCTCAACTTGATCAAAAAAAACTTGTAGGAATTTCTGGTAGCTCCTTATTTAAAAAGGACTCAAGATTGCAAGGTATTACTCATATTAGTGAGGGACAAAATGCACCTAACTTAGAAAAAATTGTTTCTTTAAAGCCAGATTTAGTAATTGGTGCAACAGGATTTTCTAATGTACCTTTGCAAAAACTTCAGCAATTAGAAATACCAACTTTATCCACAAAAGTAAATAGCTGGCAATCTTTAGAACAATTAACTAAAACACTTGCTAACAAAATAGATATAGATCCCCAACTATTATTAAATAGTTACAAAAACTTTTTAACTGCTAATCAAAACCAAAATATTTCTACTTTAATTCTGGTGAGTCGTCAACCGATTTCAACACCAAATAAAAACAGTTGGGCTGGGGATTTAATGTCCAAGTTTGGAGCGAAAAACATAGCTTCAGAATTACAAGGTAATAGTCCCATTGGTGGATATGTGACACTTTCCGCTGAAAAAGTTTTAGAAGCAAATCCAGATGTTTTAATTATTGTTAATGCTGAACCAAATCTATTAAATTCCTTGAAGAAAGAACCTTTTTGGCAGAAGTTAAAAGCCAGTAAAAATAATCGAGTTTATGTGTTTGATTATTATGGGCTTGTAAACCCAGGTAGTCTAAATGCCATTGAAAAAGCTTGTCAGGAGTTGGAAAAAGTATTTTGAGTAAAATGTCATAATTCAGGAATCATGAGTCAGCTTTGATTTTTACAAAACCCTACAATACTTTTTGCCTTTTCTTTCGTTTACACAAAAATTTCTTATTTTTGAGCCAGAGGAAAGCGTTTTTGACTTGGAGTTTTTCCACCCATAATGCTGCGGAAATACAACCCACCAATGCTTAGTAAAAACCCCAAATATCCTACTGCTTGTACTATATAGAGTTTATCTCTGTAACCAAATAAAGACCTAAGAATAATACCAGGAAAGTGCTCATCAGGTAATATTTTAGCAGTATTCCAAACCATTGGACCTAAGATACAAGAGTGAACTTTGGTAAAGTGTTCATAATAGAAACACAGATTTTCTGATGATCGACTACTCAGAGCAAGATTAGCTGTAGCTTCATCAAAGCTTTGTAAAGCTGAAACTACTAAACCAGCCACAATTAACACTAATAAAATTCCCATTACTTGGAAGAATTGGCGAATATTAATTTTTACACCCCATTTAAATAATAAGACACCAATTGTTGCTGCTATTCCTAAACCACTAATTGCACCTAAACTGGGTAATAAACCTTGTTGAAAATTTGCGGCTACAAACAAAACTGTTTCAAATCCTTCGCGGATAACGGCTACTAAAACTAAAGTAAAAACTCCCCAACCAGCATTTGAATTTTGTGTTAATGCTTCTGTAACAGCTACCTCAACTTGTGCTTTCATAAATCTGGCTTGTTTCGTCATCCAGATCAGCATCCAACTGAGCATAAGTATTGCTAATATACTAAATACACCTTCTAAAATTGGTTCAACTACAGAAGTGTATTGAGGATTAATCGAACCGAGTATTTTAATTAGCCAAGTAAATAAAACGCCTATCAAAGCACTCACGAAGATACCAACAGCAACACCAGCGTATACCCAAAAATTGAGTCGGGATTGTTTAGCTTTTTTCAAAAAAGCTAGGACAATACCTACAACAAGGGCTGCTTCTACTCCTTCTCGAAGGGTAATTACAAAAGTAGGTAAGGCTGTACTAAGGTTCATAGTTATTAGTCATTGGTCATTGGTCATTGGTCATTGGTCATTGGTCATTGGTCATTGGTCATTAGTCCTTGAACTAGTGACCAATAACTTTGAAATATTAGCTAAAATCACGTAACATTTTTTTCAGTTCGAGATTGTGCATCTCTTCTTGTCCAATCATACCGCGAGCAAATTCTTCGAGATATATGCTGGCAGCAGTGACGGTTTCTAGAAGACTTTTGTACATATCCAGTGCTTTCTTTTCATGGGATAAACTTTCTGTCAATATATCCTTGACTGTATGTTTGAAGGTTTCTTCCATTGGGGCAATTCTCAGGGTAGGATGTCCCTCTAAACCTGTAAGAATTTCTCCTACTTGTTGGGCATGAAGTAGGGATTCACTAGCTTGGGCTTTGAAAAAAGCTACAATTGGGATGCGGTTTGGACCAGTTACCATCAAGGAATAATGGGTGTAGCGAACTACTCCAGCTAGTTCAAATTCCATGATGGCGTTGAGTATGTCAATTGTTCTTTGGTGGTCGAGTTCTTGCATCAGTTGTTAAGATAAGCAAAATTTCAAATGAAGAGTTATTAGTTATAAGTTATGAGTTAGAAGTTACACTCTTCTTATGTTTATGTGTTGAAAAATTAAACTATCCTGACTCTTAACTCCTAACTATTTCTTCTCTTCTCACTCATTTTAAACTTGTTATTCTGTGTTTCCAATGGTGTAAAAATACTAACTTTGTGTTTTAGTGTTAGCTTTTTCCAATATTTTTTGGGTGTTTTCCTCTATGGTTTTCACTAGTTTGGTAACATCATTAGGGGTTTTGACTGCTTGTGCGGGTGGGATAGCAGCAGGCCAAACTTTTAATAGTTCAGTCAAAGTAGTATCTATGGCTTTGTGCGCTTCAGGATCCGATTGTGCCATTGCGCTGGAGATGGTTTTATATAGTTCATGAGAGTAGATTACAAAGCCGCGAGAATCCTGATATTCTATTGGGGCGCTAATTTTTCCATTGGCTACAGCTGCGTCATATTCGGCGTTAGCTGAATCTAACAACCCGTTGATTACCTGTAGTACGAATTCTGGTTTTGAGCGTTGTTCGGCTGCTAAGGCTGCGATCGCACCATGTACATTTGCCATCGAAGTGGTTAAATTAGTTTTAATCTTGGCATCTGTAGGATTAGATTTGACTAAGTTAGTCAAACTCACCAAATTGGTTTTAAATTCCTTAACCTTGCGCTCATTTAGCTGTTCTTCAACATCAACATAAATCTCTTCAACTGGGTGTCCAATATGAGGTTCAGCTTGTTTTGGCTGATTCTGCTCTACGAGTTCTTTTGCTACTAAAAGATGCCCCTTCATTAATCCCAATTTTGTCATGTAGTCAACATCTTTCGCTTCTCCTGAGAGAAGCACTTCCTCCACAGTCACCATATCTTTAATTTGGTCAAACTGTTGCTCAGTAACTACCTTTTTGGCAACTAAATCTTTTGGAGAAGCATAGGGACGACTAGCTTGAATTTTGTTAGATAAGGCTGAAACACCTAGTTTAGCTTCAAATTTATCCAATTCTGATAAAATAGCACTATTAATATTAATTTTGGCTTTGCTACCGTGACCACTGTGGGTGGTAGTTTCTGTAACTGTTGCTGTACTTGATGTTGATTGAATATTCGCTGATGGTATTTCTCCACTGCAAGAACTCAGGGAAACAATGAAACAAGCAGCAATAGACAAAAATATGTACCGGGATTTGATCATTTTTACTCTAGTATTGGGAATTGGGTAAAAGTTGTTTCTGATATCTAATCAAAAAAAACTGATAAGTATTTTTAGTAGTCGTTTATAGGTATTTATCATAGATGCAACTATTTATCAACTATTTTTTGAATATGGGGTATAAATTAATAATTTTTTAAAATTAATGCCCTTTAATGCCCTAAATTTATAGCATTGAAAGCTATAATCTAATTTCAGATACTCATTCCCAGGTGGGCGCTTGGAAATGCGAAATCAAAAACAAGAATAACTAACTAGAACAGTAGGGCGTAAATAAACCAACCATTCCAAATCTCTGAAAAGCTCACGCCGTATATATTTGAATTTTGTTGGCGCAGCCTGCTGGAAGCACTATTTTGTTAGCTTAGCTCTTCTGAAAGAGGCATTTTGAATTCACGGCAGTACTAGACTCCATTGCAGCTATCTCTATCAAAACGGCATGGGGTCTTTACTTTACAGACTCTGAGTAATATTCACCTTCAACTCGTAAAGATTTAACATAACAGCCCTTAAACTTTTCTTTCTGACTAATGCGGATCATTGAAGTGGGATAAACAGTTAATAGAGAAAAAAACTCATTAAAACCCAGATATACTTTGTGAATAAAATTTATATTATTCTTCATTACTTATTATAGCAAAGTATTAATTAAACATCAAAACTTTGTTGGAGAATCAAGGTAAAAAACTAAAATATATGAAAGACCTCTAAGATATTAATTTATAATAAAACCTGTATTTTTTGAATGGCAAGGGTTTGATGGTTTTCATGAAGTGAATTTAGCATAATACATACGGAAAATTGACTTATATTTACTTTTATAAAGTAAGTTCTTCTTTCTTTAAGATGATGATTCCAGTAATTTGCTTGAATAGAATTAATTAAATTAACTAAAAGCCATCTTGGTTTTTTCCTCGTGATTGAACAAGTTAACAATATTGTTAACTTGTTCAATGCTGAGGTCTTCCTGTTTAGTCACTTTTTCAAAACTGGAATTATGAACTAGATAGTAAATCATTTCTTCGTATCTTTTTGTGTACTTTCTGCGCCAATTAATAAATTCTAGTTGTTCTGTTACGTAACGTTGACAAAATCGACAATAAAACTGACACCGTGTTAAATTCAAGTGAACTTGTTTAGCAAAAGTGGGTAAATCTCTCACTAAAATAGGTCTAACTTGATGTAATTGTGTTGTATATTTACGGCAATAGGGACAGTGAATTCCTGAGATGAGAATGCTCAAATTAAAACTAAGGGAACTGTCTGAATAATCCCAAGATTCTACTGTTACTCCTGGTAAGTCCAGTAAATTGCTTAAATTTTCTTCCATCGTCACATTTTTCCTTATGAATGAACACATGGTTTAAATTACTATGAGTAACCACAACTGATAATTTGCTTATACAAATGGAAATTAGTCTCAAAATTAAGAGAAAAAATATTGGCAAGGATACTTGAAAGTTAGGTCAGGTTGGCTTTACGGGAGTTTTAGTATCTTTTTCGGCTATGACTTCAAACTGTCCCATACATCCGTTTTCAGCTAAGGCATCCTGATGTGGATGAAACATATACTTACCTGGATAACGAAACGCAAATTCCAAAATATGCCTTTCTGCGACACCCATAGTCAAAACATCGGTTTTCTCACTGGGAGTCATCGTCATCCCAGAACGATAAACATCAAAAAAGTTAGCGTGGAGATGAAACGTCACAGCATAGTCAAATTCAATCATATTTAGAACATATAAACGAATTAATTGATTTTGATAAATTTGAATAGGATTGTGCATATAATGATGAGGCAATCCATTAAATGCATAATATTCATTCCGGTTATCATCATTTATGTCATAGCCAGACATGATTAAAACTATTTCATCCGCAGGTGGACGAGGTTTCGGAGGATCAATAATAACCATTCCATATAACCCCTTTGCAATGTGACGGGTTACAGGTTCTACATGACAGTGATATAAGTGAATGCCATAGGGTTCAGCATCAAATTCATATATAGTTGCTTTACCATTACTAATTGGACGTACCCCATCCATTTCTGAAGGATGTACACCATGAAAATGTAAAGAATGGGAATGTCCAGCTTTATTGAGAAAAAGTATTCTTATTCTTTCACCTTCTTTAGCTCGTAATGTTGGACCAGGGATGCGTCCATTTAAGTCCCAAATATTGTATGAGACAGAACTGTTAAGCTCAATGGTAGAAGTGCCAGCAGTTAACTGAAATTCTCGAATAATCCGTCCATTTTCACGCTTAATTGTCCCATAATCAAAGTTTCGTAATACTTGCATAGGGTTAGTAGCATCATGAGAATCAGGCATTTCCATTGGTGGAATTCTCACAGAAGTATTGTTTTTTATATCTAGGATTTGCAACAATGCTCCCGTACATGCTACTCCGCCACCAAATAATCCTAGTTTCAGGACTTGACGACGATTCCAAAGTTTGTCTTTACTCTGAGTAAAGTTATCAGACATGAGCTTAAGAGGGATACAACCTACCAATAAATTACGAATAATTTGCAATTAGTTTTATGTTATGTATCCTATAAAAAATAGGAATATTTGTCAATAAGTTAGAAATAGAAATGTGAGAACGATGCAAAGCAAAGAAAGTGTGAGGATTTGTGGATATTACCTGGGTTAATGATATACAACAGAACTCAGGAGTAAAAGCTGCTTGATGTTTGATAGCGCAGCTTGGTTTATGACCATATTGTGTACCTGATTCACTTGTAATCTGTGCTGTATATTGATTGTTACTGAACGGCAAAATAGACTTTAATTTGATAAATTAGCTTTCATTAGTTACGGGAGTTCAAAAATGACAACTTTTTCTTCTAGCTCAGTATTACAGAAAACAGTAGGTATTACCTTATCCAAGCCAGTACAGGTAACTCTTTATATGTTGTTATCTTCCTTAGTAATTTGGACTGCATTGTTTTCTACTTATCCTGCTGCTCATAATGCAACACACTCAGTACGTCACCATACATTAGGTATTGGCTGTCACTAAACATATTAGATAGTAGAATTTATTAGGGTTTAGCATTGCTAAACCCCTACAGTTAACATTAGATATGACTTCATTGAGATGTAATCTGCTGTAACTAAAATATTCTTCTGCCTTTATCTGCGCTTATCTACGATTAATATCTAATTAACCATGAAAAAATATCGACTTTTTGTAGTTATCACTGCTGTTTACATTAGCTTATCAATTCTTTATTCCTTAGTTGGTGTTTCCCAAACTCCTAAATCTAAAGTTATACTTTCCACTAATCCACTGTTAGAGCGTATTTTTCCACTGGAAGCCGCAACAGAAAAAGCACAATCTCCGGTAATGTTTACTTTAGAAGCTGTTGATGCTAGTGGGAAACTTTTAGAAAATGCGTTAATTAATTTAGAGATTTCTACGCCAAAACCGACTCCTTGGCTAACAACAGATTTTCCAATGGTGGAAGGAACGAAGTTGTTAGAACTGGAAGTAGCTGCCCTAAAAGGTAAGCTAGAATTTCAGCAGGTTCTACCAATTCGTGGCAATTATGAATTGTTAGTAAAAGTTGCTCCTTTGGTAGCTAATGCTTTTGCTCCTTATCAGGAGAATCTGAACTTTTATATTCGGGAAAATCCTGTTAAATATAAGTGTTTTGCTGTGGTAGCAGCTATTTTATTATCAATAGGATTATTAGGTGGTTGGGTAATTGGTGGACATGAAGAATTGAGGGATGGAGAAATTGCTCCTCAATCTGTACGGTTGTTATTAAGTGGTTTAACAGTAATTGCCATAGTGACATTATTGTTTATTAATATCACTGGGGAAGTTGCTGAAGCTCATGGGAGTGAACATGACTATAAAACAGAAAATATTACCCCATCAGTGGTAAAGTCACAGAATTTAGATGTAAAAATTGACGGTGATAAAAACGCGACTGTAGGGAAATTGGCGAATTTCTCAGTTGAGGTCAACGATAATATGGGAAAACCGATTAAAGATGCGGTTTTAGATGTAAAAGCCATTGCTTTAGAAAAGGATCTAACGGTTTTTGCTTATAAAGGATTTCCCAGTCAAGATGGTAAATTAGTATGGCGATCGCAATTTTTTGATGGCGCTCCCCATAAAGTAGAGGTAGAAGTTAGTAATCGTCAATTTCCACCTATTAAAGTAGCCCAATTGGTGGAAGTTGAAGGAATACAACCACCAATGTTAATACGGTTAATTAGTTTATTTTACTTGACAGCTATTGTGGGAATAGGAATGACAATTGCTTTGGTCATGCAGGAGTTGAGAAAACGACAATTGAGAGGAATTTAGAAATTTTTTGTAAGTAGTGATGCCTCTCTTCCGATTGAGGGTATAACTTAAATTATACTCTATCTCCATTCCAAACCCAATAACCAAACAATATAGGGTTAGCAATTCTAAACCCTTACAAACTTGATAAATAATTAATACTATAACTCCCAACCTCCTAACTAATGCGTAACTAATGCGTATCAGGAAGTAATTGAGAAGAATCAGAAGGACTTAGGGTATATAAAGGATCTTGATAATCGCCGAAACCCTGATGATTATAGGATTGGGTAGATATTACCCCTTCTTGGGAGTCAAAGGATAGCTCAAATATAGATGCTCCTTTATGTAAAGAGTGGTAGATTTGTGACCATACTTTCTAACATAAAATGTATATAAATATATAGGACTTATCCATTGATATCATAAACTAGCAAAATAGTGTAGGGATAAAAAATTTCATCTACTTAGCAGGTATGGGAGAATTAGAGAAATAACTAAACCTTCTACAGCAGAATGCAATCTGGAACATTATACTCTGTTGTTGCTATCAGAACCAAAGCATGCATGGGGGATATTGTAGATTGGCAGAGATATTGGAAAACGTTTCACATGACAGTGTGAATAGATTATTCCTCAGAGAGAGATAGAAACAGAAGGATTTATTAGATAGAGTAAAGAAAATCATAAATATAGTAGGAGGGATTTTAAGTGTAGATGACACAGTAGTAGACAAATTGTATAGAGACCTAAAAACTGCAGAATTAATCAGTTATTCTTGGTCTGGGAAGTATCATAAGAGCATCAAAGGAATAAATTTAATCACACTGTACTACAGTGATGTGTATGGAACTTCAGTACCAATAAATTACAGAATATACGACAAAAAGGAGGGAAAGAGGAAGAACAATTACTTTTAGGAAATGCTCAAGGAAGTGATTGATTAGGGTGTAAAACCAAGAATAGTTACAGGAGACAGTTGGTATTCAGGGGTAGAAAGCTTAGAATTTTTAAATTAAAATTTTTAAAGAACCAGAAATTGGGTTTTCTATTTGGGATTGACAAAAATAGAACCGTATCAAATCAACTGGAAAATTATTGTCTAGTAAGGAGTTTAGAAATTCTCAATGAAGGTTTGATAACTCATTTCAGAGCATTTGGATTGATCAAACTGTTTAGGCAAGACTTCAACAAAAAAGACTCTAGAGACTATATACTGTATCTACCAGATCAAGAAGCTCTCAATCAAATCACTAAAAGTGAATTTGTGACAATTCATGATACTCATTGGGGGATTGAAAGTTTTCATAGAGCCATCAAACAAGTATGTGGAATTTGTCGACTTATGGTTAGAGATAGCCAAGGAATTAAAACACAGATATTGTGTTCACTTCAAACATTTGCTCGTTTCGGGAAAATGCGCTCTGAAAACATAATTTCTAATTGGTATGAATTGCAAAGGAACTTATTCACTTTAGTTGTGCGCGACTACATTGTGGAAAATCTTATCAGTACTGATGCTGCTTATTACCCATGGACGAGTTTTTTTGTCAATGCGCAACTCCTAACATGTATATTTTGTATTAAAGAGTTGGTTAATTTTATCGGTTTAGTATCTGTATCTTTATCACTATACAATAGGAGAATTATGATAACTTTGCCTTTTGGAAGCTTATTATGGCATTGATTCAACATGAACAATATAGGATTCAGATAAGAACCTTATTATTGCTGCTTTACACCTAGTTGTAAGTGTAATAGCGCCTTCTCTGTAATTTACCGTAATCTATGTAAATTATTGAGGATATGAAGTAGTATTTTGATCCTTTTGTCTCAATCAGGATTTACAGGATTTTATCTGTATTTTTTAACTCTCAATCAATGAAAAACATAATCATGCGATCGCATGATTATGTTTTTCATTGATTGTTATCTACTAAGTAGGCAGGCGGAAAAATCTATAACTATGTTATGGCGAATGCAGCAAAGGGGAATCAAGCAATTGTAAGGGTTTCAAGCAATTGACATTTTGTTACAAGTTATGTTTATTTGTGTCTACCTACTTAGATAAACATACAAATATTAACAGTGAAAAACATAAGTACAATATTCACAGTATTTTTTATCATAAATATTCCCTAAGTAACACCCAAAAAATCATTAAATAAGTCATTGTATAAACAAGAGAAAAGAGTAATTCTCTTGTTTAAATTAGTGTGAAAAAAGACAAAGACAGGGATTTTCATGCATATACCTGATGGATTTGTTTCTGTATCGGTAGCAGGTGCTACCAGTTTAGCCAGTGTGGTAGCTTTATTTATTGCTGTCAAGCGATCAAAAACAGCTTTTGGTATTCGTCGCGCTCCCATCTTAGGCTTAACCACAGCCTTTATTTTTGCCGCCCAAATGATTAATTTTCCAGTTGCAGGAGGGACTAGCGGCCACCTATTAGGAGGAACATTAGCCGCCATTATTTTAGGTAGTCCCTGGGCGGGAATATTATGTATTGCTACCGTATTAATTATTCAAGCTGTACTATTTGCTGATGGTGGAATTACCGCTTTAGGTGCAAACATTTTGAACATGGCAGTTATTGGAGTTTGGACAGGTTGGATATTAACCCAAACCTTACAAAAGCTACTAGGAAGTCCTCAAAAACGCTTGCCCTTAGTGGGAGGTATTGCCGCAGCTTTTAGTGTTGTTGCTGCTGCCATAGCTTGTGCAATTGAGTTAGCCCTATCAGGAATAGCACCATCTATAGTTGTTTTACCCACCATGACAGGAGTACATATTTTAATTGGCATTGGTGAAGGTTTAATTACTGGCGGTGTATTAACTTATTTAGCCACAACCAGACCAGATTTATTACCCGGAGAAGAACAAAGATTTCAAGGTTGGTTAGTTCCTATCGTGAGCGTTTTTTTAATAGCTGGTGTACTTTCCCTATTTGCTTCCGCATGGCCAGATGGTTTAGAAAGAGTTGCCGAAAGTTTAGGTTTTATTAATTTAGCAGAAGTAGTGAGAGTCAATATACCTACCCCATTTGCAGATTATGGAATTCAAGGTTTAGGACAAATAGGTACTAGCATTGCTGGGTTTTTAGGCTCAGGGTTATGCTTTGGTGTGGCTTTTGGAATTGCCAAATTTGTGAAAACAAATAATGTTTAATCTTTCATTACCTTTAAGATTGCAACTGTCCCTAATCATTGTCATTGGGACAGCGTTGTTAAAATATCATGCTTGGTATAACTTAATTGGATATGGTGCGAGCGCACTTATTTGGACTTGGTCTTTACAAGTACCTATTCCCAAATTAGGCCGTTTACTAGGCTCAGAACTAATTTTCCTTTCTCTAGTAGCCCTACCTTTGGGATGGGAACGAGCTAGTTTTTTGCTTCTCCGTTCCGTCATTTGTCTCATTACCATGAACACTTTTTTATTGACCCTACCCCCTCACAGTTTTGGCATTGCCTTGAAAAGTCTACCCATACCTACAGGATTAAAAGAGAACCTAATCCTAGCTGGACAATACTTAGAAATATTACTCTCAGAAGTAGCACAAATGCAGCGCGGCGCACAACTACGTGGTCTAAATAATACAGGACGATGGCTACGTTATGTCAGTACATCCATGATTGGTGCATTATATTTGCGTACCTTAGATAGAGCCGAAAGGGTATACACAGCAATGTTAACTCGTGGTTATAATGGAAAATTACCCCTAGATTCACCCCTCAACCCCAAAGAACGCTTTATCCTAATAATAGTGGGAGTAGTTGGGACTTCTATCACTGTCAGTTCTTATTTATAGGTTTAGACTTCCTATCCCAAACAACAACTGTCTAAACAAGATACCCCACAGAAAACGGTTAATATTTTGAGTTACTAATCTTGACATCCTTAACTTCTCATCCCCAAATTTCCATTTCCCAACCGCATCAATCTGTAGTTGAAGTACAAAATCTTGTATATGCCTATCCTGACCAACAACCAGTATTAACAGAAATTTCCTTTACATTAAATGTAGCCGATCGCGTCGCCTTAATTGGTGCAACCGGTTCAGGAAAAAGCACACTCCTAGAAAACCTCATCGGACTCAAACAACCCCAAAGCGGTAAAATTACCATCAATGGTATTCCCATAGCCCCAAACACCCTACCCCAAATTCGGCGACAAATAGGTTTCAGCTTCCAAGATGCCAACGACCAATTATTTATGCCCACAATCTTAGAAGACATCACCTTCGGTCCCCGTAACTATGGTATTTCCCACGTAGCAGCCAAAGATAAGGCACAGCAAATATTAGCTGAATTTGGACTAGAACAATACGCCCACCGTTCCGCCTACGAACTTTCCGGAGGACAAAGACGACTAGCGGCTCTAGCAGCCATCTTAGCCCTAGACCCAGCCATTCTCATCTTAGACGAACCCACCAACGGACTAGACCCCGCCTGGCGAAGACATTTAGCCCAAATATTATTAAAATTACCAGTGCAAGTTATATTAATAGCCTCCCATGATCTTCACTGGTTAGGAAAAGTCACTCAACGCGCCCTCGTCCTGTCAGGTGGTAGCATTCAAATAGACAGCCATATTCAACCATTGTTAAAAGATGGCACAAACTTAGAAAGATTCGGTTTACCAATAGATTGGTAATTCGTAATTCGTAATTATTGATTTTCTACCCTGCACCCTGACTAATACCAAATGTCTCATAACTAGAAACTTGCGCTAATATAAATGCAATTTTACTGCTGTTGAGATAGATCTATTTATTGTGTGTAAGTATACCATTATTGCTCCTCTGAGCCTGAGTATTGCTTTGTTAATGACTGGTTGCAGCGAGAGTAAAATCTCCCAGTGTCAACGATTGGTTAAAGTCGTTAATCAAGGAACTTCTTTGATTGACAACAATAAAGGAAAACAAGTAACAACCAGTTTGCAACTATCCAAAGATTTGCAAACTGTCACCAAATCAATTCAACACTTAAAATTAATAGACCCCAAACTCCAGGAATTACAAACCAGTTTTGCCAAAGTTTTTGATAATCTCAGTCAAGTCATTGGCAAAGCAGGTAAAGCTCTTGGTGCAACCAAGACAGCCGAAGCATCCTCCGCTGGTAGAGAAAAAATCCAAAAAGCCAGAATAGATATTGATTCAGTCCTGACAGCCGCAGCAAAAACCGTTGGTAAACAATCAGATACCTTCGGGAATAAGCTGAATGAATACTGTAGTCAAACACAATGAAGAAGTAGGTGGATTTGAATACTATATAAGTTAAGAATAATTATAGGTTGGGTGTCACTGTCGCTCTACCCAACAAAATCCTAAAAATATTAGTTTACCCTAGATTAAGCTGCTCCGCTTCTACATTCCTTAACCAAATTCTTTAACCAAATTTACGTAATTTAAGCAGCGTATTTAGGGATTGAGTGACACAAGCCCCCGGATTTATCTGTGGAATCAATCCAAAATATGATGACAGCTTTTTCATATTAAAACATAATCACTAAGTCGCTGGACAAATTTACAAGTACTTTTTATTCCCTATTTCCTTACTCTGAGAAGTTATTTAGATATGAAAGCAGAATTGATTGAATTAATAGCCAAATTTACCCAGGTATTACAAATCAATATGCGTTGGATGACTTGGAATTTATTTCTGGCTTTTATTCCTTTAGTTTTGAGTGTTTGGCTGTTTCGTACCAAAGGCGGACGCTCTTGGGTTTAGTGGCTTGGTTTCTTAATTTTCTATGCTTTTTTACCCAATGCACCTTATTTACTAACTGATATAATTCATTTGATAGATGATATCCGCCGAATTCAATCAGTATGGATAATTACATTAGTATTATTTCCTGTTTATTTCATAGTGATTCTAGCTGGACTTGACGCTTATGTAATTTCACCTATAAATTCAGGTCATTACTTGCATCGTATTGGCAAGAGTAGATGTATTTTTGGCATTGAGTTGATAACTCATGCACTCAATGCTATAGGTATTTATTGGGGAAGGTTCTTCCGCTTCAACAGTTGGGATTTTATTACTCAACCAGATGCTATCCTGACTATAGGAGTTGAGGAACTTCTCGGTAAACAACCTTTGGTAAGTATGACTATCACCTTTGTGATTCTTTGGGGATTGTACTGGCTGATGAAACGAGTAACTTTAGGGTTCATGAATAAAAATATCACTTCACAATCTAATCCTCACATTCCCAAAGCTGGCTAATTATCCATCTAAAGAAGGGAATATAAATGGGTAATTGTTTATCAGAAGAAAGATGCCAAAATACCACGTCTAGGTTTGAAATAAATCTAGATTATGCAAGTTGATGGACGTGGTTTAAATATATGGCTATATTGTCTATTGATGAACTTAAAATATTAGTCGCAAATCCCCAACCCCCCTGTGTATCTCTGTATATGCCTACACAAAAAGCAGGGGCAGAAATCCGACAAAATCCCATTCGCTTCAAAAATTTAATACGGGAAGCTGAGGAACAGTTAGATGCGCTAGGAATACGCCATACAGAGGCGGTGAATTTTCTCCAGTCGGCAATGGAATTGGATAGAGGTGATTTCTGGGAACATCAAGATGAGGGATTGGTGGTTTTTATTGCCGAAAATCTTTTTCGTTACTATTGCTTACCAAGAGACTGTTCGGAATTAGTAGTTGTGGGTCAGCAATTTCACGTTAAACCCTTGCTACATTTAATTAATAACGATGGTAATTTCTACGTTCTGGCTTTGAGTCAAAAAAATGTCAAATTTTTTGCAGGGACAGGCTATAGTTTCAACGAAGTTCAAGTAGAAAATATGCCACAAAACTTAGAAGCAACTCTTTTAGAAGATGTGCTACAAAAAGGTGTACAACATCGCATTGCCAAATCTAAAGGGGGAACGTCTAATCCTTTTCAACACCCAGGTTCATTTCATGGACAAGGAAGCCCTGATCAAGATAGGCATCTAGCAGATATCTTACAATTTTGTTACGCTGTTGATACTGTATTGCATGAAAAATTAAGGGAGGAAAAAGCGCCTTTAGTATTAGCAGGAGTTGAGTATCTATTCCCTATTTACCGACAAGCAAATACTTATCCCCATTTATTAGCAGAAAGTATTAATGGTAATCCAGAAACTATCACCTCAGAACAACTACATGATGAGGCTTGGCGAATTGTTTCACCTTCATTTCAAGAAAATAAAAGGGTAGGAATAGAACTTTATGAACGATTAGTTGGTGAAGATACTGGAAGGGCTACTAATAATATCAAAGAAATTATTCCAGCAGCTTACTATCACCGAGTTGATACTTTGTTTGTATCGGTATCTGAACAGAAATGGGGGAAATTTGATTCAGAAAATACGATTGTGGAGTTACACACCGAACCAGAACCAAATGATGAAGATATGTTAGATTTTGCTGCTGTTCACACGCTGTTAAATGGTGGCAGAGTTTATACTCTTGAATCTCAATATATGCCAAATGGGTCAACAGTGGCAGCAATTTTTAGATATTGACTGATGAGTGGTGTGTTGTTATTTTTAGACAATGCACCATTATAAAATAAAAACCTAATATATTGAAATTACAATACAACTTTTCAATCTTGCTACATCATATTTACATATTCCCCTAGTTTATACATCCGATAGGCAATTCGATCAATTTGATTTCTAATCTCTATTTGTCTAGGAGAAAAACCTTCGAAATCTGCTCTACGTACTTACTGTGCCACTCTATTTGCAACCACTTCAATACTGGTTTTTCTCTGGTCTTGATGAGCAGTTAAAAAAATACTAAAAGAATTTACAAACTTCCCAATTGCTTCCGTGCTGCTGCTAAAATTAACCGTTGTTCAGCACGAGCGATCACACCATAAGTCCTCTCCACAGCTTCTGGTTCTACAGAAATAGAAGTAATCCCCCATTCCACCAACTTATCAATAATTTCTGGATAAAGAACAGGTGCTTGACCGCAGATTGAACAAGGAATGCCTCCATCTTTAGCCATCTTAATTAATTGTGCGATCGCACCCATCACTGCTGGATGACGTTCATCAAATATTTTGGCTAATTCTCCTTGCTCCCGATCTACTCCTAAAATTAATTGAGTTAAGTCATTTGTGCCTATAGAAATACCTGCTACACCAGCTTTAATATATTCAGGTAATAAAAACAGCACACTGGGAACTTCTGCCATAATCCATAATCGAAAATGGCAATCTTGAGTTAAACCAGCTTCCTCAACTTTACGACGACAAAAAATAAACTCTTCCACCGTCCGCACAAACGGTAACATCAAGTTAATTTTACTAAAACCAGCTTGTTGTACAGTTGCTAAAGCCTTCAGTTCTAATTCGAAAATTGTGGAATTGCGTACATAACTTAAAGTACCTCTTTCCCCAAGCATAGACTGTAGCAAAGAAGATGAACTATCATTCCATGATGACAAATCAGGCGATCGCCAATCCAAAGATCGATAAAAAACTGGTCTTGGTGCAAAAGAACAGGCAAATTTCCTGATTTCTTGTGACCATCGTTCTAATAATTCCGTCTTTTTTCCATCCAAAAGCCAAGCATGGGGATTTTGTCCCTGCAAAATATTTAACACCATCAATTCTGATCGCAACAATCCCACCCCATCTACAGGTAAATTTTGCACTTGCGAAATCAGGCTAGACTGACTCAAATTAACCAGTAGTTGAGTAGAAATCATCGGTATCTGAGGAGTTAGCAATGTAAAATAGCTTTTGGATTCATTCCCTCTGCTCATCTGCTCATCCACTCCCCTGGTTTCTTCCCCATCCTCTCTGTGAGGATAAACTTCACCTCTGTCACCATCGAGTAGTAATCGTTCCCCTGTTTGAATCAGATTTGTGGCACTTGTGGCACTAACTACAGCTGGAATTCCCAATTCTCTTGATAAAATTGCCCCATGACTCGTTAATCCACCCCGTTCTGTAACAATTCCTCCCACTTCATGCAGTAAAGGCAACCAATCGGGAGTGACAGATGGTGCAATTAAAATTATTCCCTTGGGTATGTGTTCTGGCTTTTGTTGGGAATTAGTAATTACATAAGCATTAGCCATTACCCTACCTCTAGATGCTCCTATTCCTTTCACAAATTGGAAATTGGTAATAACAGATTGGGGATGGCTAACTTGAGTAATATAGAATTCGGGGGTTTTCTGATCTTGAGCAAGACTCCATTTGATCTTTACCTTTGTACCTAGTTCACTAACTAATTGATTTCCTAAGATAATTAGTTGTTGTAGGTATTCTTCTGATAAAGCATACTGTTTTCGTTCATGCTCACTCAGTACATAAGTAGATAAACAGTTGTGGTCTTTCATCAAAAATGATGTAGACTGAGATTCCTCAGCAGTTACCACTGTAGGATCATTAACCCGATAGGCGATAATTTTATTCCCCAATTGTTGTTCTTTGACAACTCCAGTTTTTTCATGGATGTAGTAAACATCTGGTAATACTTCCCCGTTAGTAATTGCTAATCCTAATCCCCAAGTGGCTTCAATTTCCCATCCTGATTTGTTGGTGTGCAATAAACCGGAGGCGATCGCATTCTCCACAGGTTGCACTAATACCGCTAAATTAATTTGTTGTACATTAATGCCTACACGCTGCCAATACAGTAAACTTCTAGCACGAAACAACTGACTCCAAGTTAATTTTAATGCTTGTGCAATCGCCTCTTCATTACAAGCACAAAACACCGACTCCAATAAACCAGATATATTCTTCTCACCCTTGCTAGTATTGGGTAATGCCAGACTTGGACGCAAAATTAAACTATTGTTTTCCCATTGTCTAGCAGCTTCAAAAATTCCACTTACCCAATCAGGTGCTACACTAGCCGTGATAATTTCCTGACGCAAGCGGCCAGCCACCTGTTGAAGTTGTCGCCAATTCTCTACATCTAAATGTAATGAAGAATGAGGTAAGTCCGCAACTAATGCCTCTGAACTATTTAGGCTGTCTAGAAATTCTTGCAAAACTTCCCCAGATACAACAAAACCCGGCAGAACAGGGTAGCCTCGTTGTTTTATTTTACTCAAATAAAAGGCTTTCTCACCCACTTTGGCGCGATCTTGGAGTTTAATCTGGTCAAGCCAGTAGAGTTTATCCACTCAATTTCTTAGGTATCATTTATTCAGGTATTAGGTCTCAGTTGTCAGTTATCGACCCACTGACCCTATGGTAAAATAGAAATGCTGTATTTTTTCATTATGCCGTACTGTACAGTCAGTTTAAGTTCTGCATTAGGGTTATGAAACTTAGCTGCGTAACAGCTTATCACAGAAAGTGCAGAAGAACTCAAGCAGATGCTAGTAGCACAAAGATAAAAATATCAACTGAATGCCCCATGCCCTATTCCCTGTCAAATAAAACTAATGGTTTGATAAAAATTTCTTCGTCTGGTCTGGTTTGCAAAATTGATTTGACTAGATCAATAAATTCTTGATCCCTATCATGATCATTTTTCACTATTTTACTAGCTGCATAAAAACTGATATCATCAATCACTAGTTCATTAGTAATGCCTGTCTTTAAGATTGGTTATTTACTACAGCAAAATAGAGATTTACCGCGCAATGTAAATTAAAACCAAGTAATTTGTTGATTATTTAATTCAAAACACATATCAAAATAAGGTTCTCCTCCTTGAAACCAAATTTTCTTTATAAATTCCTGGGAAATTTGTTTCAATAATTTTGGTTCAATCGCTCTTAAGGAAGCACCTAAAGATGCTATCTTATTTTTATCTAAAATATGGTTTCTATAATTCATCTTTAATTTATAATTTTTCCTGTTCGGACATATAAAATCTGTGAAGATTTTAACCACTGAGAATCGAAAGCACCTAAATGAGTGGTAGTGATTAGGGTTTGAAATCGCTCTTGGATCGCATCAAGTAATTGATTTTGGCGAAATGGATCTAACTCAGCTAAGACATCATCTAAAAGAAGTAATGGGGATTCATTAATTACTTCTTCAATTAATTGTAATTCGGCTAATTTTAAAGCCAGAACTAAAGTTCTTTGTTGTCCTTGAGAACCATATTGACGTGCAGGTTTCTGATTGATGCTTAATTTTACTTCGTCGCGGTGAGGCCCCACTAAGGTAGTGCTTCTGTGCAGTTCAGATGCCGTTCGCTGTTGAATTTTCCCGAGAAAAGCTTGCTGCACTTCTTCTGCATGGTTTTTTGCTAGGGGTACATTAGGAGCATACTGGATTTGCAGAACTTCTGTACTACCACTTATACTAGCATGCCAACCTGCGGCGATGGGTGCTAATCTTTGGATAGCTCTGTCACGTCTGATAATGAGTCGTGTCCCTGCAGTGACTAACTGTGCATCCCAAATGGAAAGTTGTGACTCTTGACTCCTAACTCCTGACTCCTGACTCTTTTTCAAAAAAGCATTACGTTGACGTAAGACTTGATTATATTGCTGCAAAATGTGAGCATAAACTGGTTCGAGTTGGATTAAAAGGGTATCTAACCAGTTACGACGATTTTCAGGACTTCCCCTTACTAATTCTAAATCTAAACTGGAAAATTCAACTGCATTGAGAACGCCGAGGAAATCCATTTGGCGGCGGACTATTTCGCTGTTAATGGCTACACTCCGGCGAGCATGACGGTGTAAAGTTAATGTTAAGTCACTTATGCCTAGGGCTCGTTCTAGAGTGGCATTAATTTGAGCGATTGCATCTCCATCTCTAATTAAATCGTGATCGCGTGCCAATCGGTGTGATCGCAATGTTGCCAACAATTCTACAGCCTCCAAAAAATTCGATTTTCCCTGAGCATTATTACCCACTAAAATAGTTTTAGGTGCAGTAAACTCAATTTTTTGGTCTTGGTAATTGCGAAACTGTCGGAGGTGTAGAGTTTTGAGATACATATACAACAATTAAAACTTAAAAAATTTTATTGTAGGAATTTTTTAAAAAATTAAAAATGAAAACCCTTTGTAGAGGTTTAGTGGTGCTAAACCCCTAGTAAATTCTGAATTCTTAATCAACAATTAAAATCCACAAAAGTCGAACTTTGAATTTTGAATTTTGAATTTCTAGACACTCCTTTTGCCCATCAAACGGAAAAATATTTTTTCTCCTTCAATCCAAACAAACATCAAGGCGCTAAAACCAATACAAACTAGTAACTCATCTAGAGGTAGGTAATGAGTGCCAAAAAAAGCTTGTAGAGGTGGAACATATACTAGCATCAACTGTAAAATCGTAGTAGCCACTACAGCCCCCAATACGAATGGGTTAGAAAAAGCATTCATCTCAATTGTGAGTTGATTATTAGAACGAATGGCGAGCGCATGACCCATTTGAGCAAGACACAGAGAAGTAAAAACCATTGTTTTCCAACGTTCGGGATCTAGACCTTCTGCTGTGGCGGTTCTGACGTGAAAATATGCCCATTCCATCAGAATAATTGTAATGATGGCAAACACAATGCCAATGCGAACTATGTAAGAACCTAAACCCCTGGCAAAAATGCTTTCACGGGGACTAAAAGGAGGACATTGCATTACATCTAGTTCTGGAGGTTCTACAGCTAATGCTAAGGCCGGTAAACCATCTGTTACTAAATTCATCCAGAGAATTTGCAAAGGTGTGAGGGGAACACCTCCCAATCCCAAAATTGGTGCAGCAGCGATGGTGAGAACTTCACCAATATTACTTCCCAAGATGTATTTAATAAAGCGCCGAATATTGGTATAAACAACTCTACCTTCTTTAGTAGCGGCGACAATGGTGGCAAAGTTATCATCTAACAGCACCATGTCGCTGGCTTCCTTACTCACATCTGTACCAGTGATACCCATAGCAATCCCGATATCAGCTTGCTTCAAGGCTGGTGCATCATTAACACCATCCCCTGTCATGGCGACAAATCTACCGCGACGTTGTAGAGCTTGAACAATTCTGAGTTTGTGTTCTGGAGAGACTCTGGCGTAAATACTAACTAAATCAACTTTTTCCTTCAGTTCGGTGTCACTCATGCGTTGCAATTCTTGCCCGGTGAGGACTCTAGCATCTGCATCAGCTATACCCAAGTCTACAGCGATCGCCCGTGCCGTTAATTGATGATCCCCAGTAATCATTACCGGACGAATACCTGCCTGACGACATTCTTTTACAGCATCCCTCACTTCTGGGCGTGGTGCATCCAGCATTCCCACTAAGCCCAACCATACCAAATCTTGTTCAGAAATATCCTCAGAAGCTTCGGTCGGTACATCTGTGAGAGGTTTATAGGCAAAACCCAACACCCGTAAACCTTGACTCGCCATGTAATCATTGGCTACCGAAATTTGAGTGCGTTGTTCTTCGTCGATGGGGATGGAGCGATCGCCTAGATATATCCGATTACAACGTGCCAAAGTTAATTCTGGTGAACCTTTAGTAAACATTAAATATGGTTCAGATTCTAGAAACCCTGCTATTAGTGGGTCAACCCCACTCATGGCTGGATCAACTGTAACAACTTCCTCCACTTGACAAATTACACTCATGCGTTTCCGTTCTGAGGAAAAGGGGAACTCAGACACGCGGGGTAATTTACTATGCCATTGATCTTTTTCAATCCCAGCTTTACCCCCCAAAGTCATTAAAGCGCCTTCGGTGGGGTCTCCTAAAATTGCCCATTCTCCAGCTTCTTTTTGCAGCACAGAGTCATTACACATAGCACAAGCAACTAACAAAGCCGATATTTCTGGATTTTCATCTGGGTCAACTTTTTGGCCATTTAACTGAAAATCCCCAACAGGAGCATAACCTTCTCCTGTGACTCGGAAATTTTTATGATTGGTGTAGACTAACTGCACCACCATTTTATTTTGAGTCAGAGTCCCGGTTTTATCAGAACAGATGGTAGTTACAGAACCGAGAGTTTCCACCGCAGGAAGTTTACGAATCAAGGCGTTGTGGCGCACCATCCGCTGGGTTCCCAGTGCTAGAGTAATAGTAATTACGGCTGGTAAACCTTCAGGAACTACAGCCACCGCCATACTCAGAGAAACTTCTAAAAGTTCTTGTAAATTGGTAAAACCCCTGGCTTGGATAATACCACCGACTAGCACAATCGCCACTAGCACCAAAGAACCTGTCACTAACACATTACCAAGTTGAGTCATGCGCTGTTGGAGAGGTGTAGGTTCACTTTCTACCGACTGCAACATTGTGGCAATTTTGCCCAATTCCGTTGTCATGCCAGTATTTGTAACAAGAACCTTAGCCCGTCCTTGGACTACTTCTGTTCCTTGAAAAACTAAATTAATGCGATCACCTAATGCCGTATCTTCTGGCAATGTGAGTTTTGCCTGCTTATTTACAGCTTCAGCTTCACCTGTCAGTGCTGACTCCCGCACTTGCAAATTAGACTGTTCTATTAAGCGTCCATCCGCAGCTAATTGCACACCAGCTTCCAGGAGCATCACATCTCCTGGTACTAGTTCCTTACCTGGCACATCCGCCAGTTTACCATCACGGATAATGCGGACTAAGGGAGAGGATAGTTTTTTTAGTGCTGCTAGGGCTTTTTCCGCACGGCTTTCCTGCACATAACCCAGAATGCCATTTAAAGACACAATCGCCATAATTGCAATTGTGTCTTTAAATGGCACTTCACCAGTTCTTAAGGTGCCTTGTTGCCAAGCCATAAAATCTAAAAAACCAGAAATTAGGGCGACACCGATCAGCATCAATAACATAATGTTAGTGAACTGATCTAGCAAAATCTCCCAAGGGCTACGGCCGCCCTGTTCTTCTAGTTCATTGAGTCCGTATTTTTGTAAACGTTGTTCAACTTCTTGGGGTGTTAAGCCGCTGTCTGCATTGCTATCAAGCAGTTCTAAAGCTTTATCAACTTCTAAACTATGCCAAACTGCGGCACCTTCAGGTAAAGAATGAGCAGACATCGTGTAGGTTACAGGAAATGGTTACAAAATTTGATCATAATTGAGTAATGCCTGGAATTCCATTAACCAAAGTTACATTGGGGACTGGGTCAGTTATCACTTATCGCTGTTCACTGCCTCTTGCCTTTTCCCACTCCCCAGTCTCCAGTCCCCAATGACCAATAAAGTAATATGAATTCTGCACTCCCTAGTTTGACTGTTAGCCAGATGTTTGGGCAAAAAACAATCCGACCGCTTACTGCTGCTACGATTTATGGTATTGCTTTCATCAAAGATAGACTTATTGCTATCGACACGATTAAAGGTCATCTGTTGGAGATTGACCCTATCTCTGATAACAGTAAAATTCTCAATCCTCACCAAGTCAAGGAATTTCAGGACGTTACTGGTTTAGCAGTGTGGGAAGATACACTGTGGATCAGTCGTCGTAATGGCATTTATTTGTGTAACTTTACCTCCTTGGGTCTGGAGCACTTTGTTACTTTGCCTTATGCTGCTGATGGTGTTGGTGTTTGGGAATCGACGATTTATGTTAGCTGCCAAAGACTAGCCTCTATTATCGTTTTCGACCGCGATACACGCAAAGAAATTACTAGATTTCATACTCCTGGTGTTGGTATAGAAAATTTAGCTGTTAGTCAGGAAGCTTTGTGGGTTTGCGATCACACTGAACAAACAGTTTATTCTATGGATCGGGCAACTGGAGAATTTCGCTTTAGTGTTATTACACCTTTTGCTTCTCCTACAGGTATCGCTATTCATAGCCAAGACGCAACAGGCAAGGATATTCTTTATGTTTCCTACTCCACAGAAGAGCCCTATATCCGTGATAACCCCAATGCTGACCCTAGTCATGAGCTAACATACCGAGATATCACTTTTATTCATCCCCTGTATTATCATTACGAGCCAGATAAACGCTACGCGCTATCTAATGGTTATCTGGTAGAAATGTCCTATGTAGAGGAAATTTCTCCCTTGGAGGAGGTTTATTTACCTAATGTAGAATGGCGTATCGCGCTACCATCAGAAACAGAACGCCAAAAGGTCAAACAAGTTGAACCGATTGGTTTACCCTTCACAGAAGAAATTATTGATGGACAACGGGTAGCCGTATTTAAGTTTGATTCTCTCGCTCCCGGAGAACGTCATATATTTGGCTGGAAAGCACTTTTGGAAGTCCGGGGTATTAAGTATCGCATCACTCCTAAAGATGTAGAAATTCTGCCTGAACTGACACCAGAACTACAAACGCGCTATTTAGTAGATGATGATGATTTAGCAATGAATACTGCTATTGTCAATCGTGCAGCCCGTGAAGCGGTCGGTTCGGAAACAAATATATTGCGAAAAATGTACAGTATCCGCAACTATGTTTATGATGAGTTGTCTTATGGGATTAAACCCTATATAGATACGCCAGATATCGTTTTAGAACGGGGAGTCGGTTCATGTGGCGAATATGTAGGAGTATTATTGGCTTTGTGCCGTTTGAATGGCATTCCTTGTCGGACTGTAGGTAGGTATAAATGCCCCCCCTATGGTGAACAACAGGGAGTTCCGCTGCAACCCGATTTTAATCATGTTTGGCTAGAGTTCTATATCCCCAGTTTTGGTTGGGTGCCAATGGAATCAAATCCTGATGATATAGGTGATACTGGTCACTATCCCACACGCTTTTTTATGGGATTATGTTGGTATCACGTTGAAATTGGAAGAGGAGTCACTTTTGAAACTTTAACCAGTAATGGTGATCGGTTAACAAAAGAAGACATATCCATTGGCGACTTGGCCATTAATCATATTCGGTTTACAATTCTTAAAGAATTACCACCTTTTTAATTTGGAAATTCGGAATTGGGAACTTGTAGCTGGTAATGAGGTATTAGGTTAAGCATTGGTGAATTTGTTGCAAATTCCTCTCTTGGTGCAAGTTCCCTACCTCCCTTAATCAAAAATTTAAATTGAGGCAGCAAAGACTTATGTTCGCTTTAACGAGAAAATAAGTAATCTTTCGGCTTAACCTATAAGATATTGATAAGAGATTCTTCCATATATTTATGGATACTTATGGAGAATATAATTCAGTTAAGTATTTCTTAGACCGTATAAAATCGGTTGACAAGCCTAGAGTTGTGTACAAAAAATGACTTAAATATTATGCCAGTTTGTAAACGGTAATCAACGGTGAAAAATTGGACAAGTTCTGAATCTGAAAAAACTGTAGAACAAACACGATCTGCAAAAGTGCATGGTCGTAGAGGACAACACTTACATAATTATCATGACTGTTATCAAGAAGAACAGTTAATATATCATCATTTACTTCATTTGGTACAAATGGAATCTCCAGACCAAATGATTGAAAGGTTTCGCGCTCTATTTATTGAACGTGCTAATTATCCTGAGCCGGAAATTATCCCAATTTTAGACAAAATTACCGCTTCTAAGACAGCAACTGAGGATTTTAAATTCTTCCTCAACCGTTGTTGCCATATTTTAATTAACCGTTGGTATATACAACCCCAGTTGCATTACGCAGTTGTTGATTTGATTAAATTATTTGATACACCATTTAGCAGATTGGCAGGAATTTCTTTCCGTCTGCGAGAAATTAGGCGCTTGCGGGAACTATTAAGTATTTTTACCGCGAGTGATCAGTATATAATCTTGCGGCGATTTACTCAATTAGTGAATCCCACTCATAACTTGAATGGACGCACCTATAAGCAGCCTTTGGTAAATTTAATCAGTCGCTATCCTTATTTATATGAGCATTGTTTAATTAGTGAAGATTCTACTTTTGAACAACAAGAAACCGTTAGAAGTTTTCAGGTACAGGTGCAAAAAAAATTTGAAGTTGATCTGTCGCGCTACGTAACTTATAAAGTCAGGAGTGTGCATATTTCTCAGAAATATTCACCGTTTGAGGCGCATCGGATTTTACAACCTGTGAATAATCCTACATTATTGAGCGATCGCGATCTCCACAGTACCTTGAGGTACTTTATTGGTAAAAGTGAAGGTAACTATACTTATCAAGAAAAAGCGCAGCAGTTCTTAAAATATAGTAGTCAAACTACCAAATTTCATGATTTTAAGGATGATTTATATGATTATCTAATATCATCAGTTGATGGACAATATGGCAAATGCCTATTTAATCAACGTTTATATAATCATTTACAAAATACATTACCCGATGCTAATGATTTAATACCTAAAGATTTCTTACTTGTGAGAACTTGTTGTCAATTATTAAATTTTCTAGTTGTCAACAGCCAAGCATCACCACAACATTCAACTTTTCTAGATTTGATTAGTAATCAAGGTTCTTTGCCAACCATTGGTTTGTTGCTGAAAGTTGTGTTAATTTGTCGTAAAGTTAAACCATATTTAGAAAAAAGATTTGCAATTTTGTTTAACCACTATGAAACCGCTACTACGGATGGTGTTGATTGGTTAGTGGGAACATTAGAACAATTAAATATTGCTATGAGTATTCATTTTGGCGATATTGATTTATCATTTTTTAAGCAATTTTGTTGAAAGTTGAGACTAAGTTTAGCGAATTAAGAACGATTTTTAGTAATTGGCATGGACAGGGATTTATCGAACTGAAGATGAGAGAATTCACAGATTGAATTAAATGGACAGAAATGGCAGTGATGTCCAGGATTAGGGGGAAAAATTTTGCTAAAATTACTGCTTTTAGCTTGATATTTCTGTAAATCTAGTTGGTGCTTGTAAGCTATATTAGCCAACTCAGATTCTAGAGATGCTAACTCGTTATTATTAATAGTAATTAATTCAGACTTTTGACAAATTTCTAAATTATAGAATGACGCTACAGCAAGTTTTCCGGGATAAAGATAACGGGCTGCTAATAAATAAACTAATGCTTGTCGTTTATCAAAAGCAGATTTACCCGTTTTAAAATCTAAAATATGTAAAGTGCTATCAGACTCGATAAATACACAATCCATAGCCGCATATAAACGAAAGCAATAATTAGCTTGTTCAATGACAATTGGTTTGGGAAATCCTTCATCACCAGACGTTAATTGGATGATCCGTTTACCCAACAGTAAAGGCGATTTTTGATATTTTTGTAAAATTTGTAGTACCCGTTGCTTGACTTTAATAGTAAAATTACTTAAGTTCAGTAACTGGGCCACTTTTTCCACACCATCGGACTGAGTTAACCAATGTAGATGATGATGAAACTCATACACACCTTTTTGGGCAAGTATGCCAATGTGTTGAGGTGGAGTAGCTTTTGCTAATAAGGCTTTAACTTCTGGTTCATGTTGTCTAGCTTTAATAAATCCTCTTCTCATTTGGCAATGCCAATGTTCTTGCCCTCTAGCAGGGGCAACTAAAGACCAAAGGTGGTAACTGGCAAAGGGTCTATCGGGGGTTGACATTGCTCAGGTAGAGTGAGAGAAATTACCTTGGGGATACTTGCGGCACAGTGGCTGTTCCACAGGCTTTGCGGGATGCTTCCTAATAGTAATGATGATGCACGGGAGAGAGTGGCAAAATGAGTAACCCTAGCAATTCAGGTAAGATAAAATTTGGTACTGATGGATGGCGAGGTATTATTGCCGATGATTTTACTTTTCCCAATGTGCGGAAAGTAACCAGGGCAATAGCTAGCTATCTGGAAACTGCCTATAGCAAGGACAGACCAGTTTTAATAGCCTACGATACACGGTTTTTAGCTGACGAGTTTGCCCGTACATCTGCCGCAGTGCTGGCAGATTTGGGTTGGAATGTGAAAATTACTGATCGAGATTGTCCCACACCAGTAATTGCCTACAATGCGCGTCACCTCAATTCCGCAGGGGCGTTGATGTTTACTGCTAGTCATAATCCTGCACCCTATTGTGGGATTAAATATATTCCAGACTATGCTGGGCCTGCTACTCCAGAAATTACTGATACTATTGTGGCAAATATAGAAACTGCATCCGATGAGTTGCCCGGAAGTAACCCATCAGGTACTATTTCTATTTTTGATCCTAAGCCCGATTATTTGCATTTCATCTACACCTTGCTAGATGTGGAAAAAATTAAAGGTGCGAATTTAAAGGTTAAGTACGATGCTCTCTATTCTACCTCTCGTGGCTATTTAGATGAGGTGTTGGAACATTGCGGTACTCAGTTAGAAAGTTTCCATATTTGGAGGGATGTACTTTTTGGCGGTGGTATGCCTGAACCCAAGGGGGAACAGTTAGTTGAGTTGGTGGAAGCTGTTAAGACTGATAAGGCTGATTTGGGTTTGGCAACTGATGGGGATAGTGATCGCTTTGGTATTGTTGATGAACAAGGTAATGTTCTTACTCCTAATACAGTGCTGTTAGTTTTAGCACGGCATTTAATAAAAAACAAGGGTAAAACTGGCGCAATTGTTCGCACTGTGGCGACTACTCATTTGTTAGATAATTTTGCGGCTAAATATGGTTTGCAAATTTATGAAACTGCTGTTGGTTTTAAATACATTGGTGAAAAAATGCGGGAAACCGCTGTTTTGATTGGTGGTGAGGAATCTGGTGGTTTAAGTATTATTGGCCATATTCCTGAAAAGGATGGTGTTCTAGCCGATATGCTGGTGGCTGAGGCGATCGCTTATGAAGGTAAGCCTTTGAGTCAGTTGGTGCAGGAAGCGATCACAGAAGCTGATGGTCCTTTGTATAACAACCGCTTGGATTTACACCTTACTGAGTCTCACAAAAATGCTGTGATTGATTCCTTCACCTTAATGCCTCCTTCCGAAGTAGCAGGAATTAAGGTGAAGGAGGTGGGACGTAAGGATGGCATTAAGCTGTATTTGGAAGAGGGTAGTTGGGTATTACTGCGTCCTTCTGGTACAGAACCTTTGGTGAGGGTGTACATGGAAACTAATTCACCGGAAAAACTTAGCCAGATTGCAGCGACTATGGAAGCTGAAATTGCTAAGTTAGCATAATAGGTGACAGGTGACAGGTGACAGTGAAGAAGGGAAAGAATTCAGAATTGAAAATTCTTGATCCTGATTCCTGACTCCTGACTCCTAAATTTTTATATATAAATTATGAAAAGTTTTGTGAACTTAGTGATAGCGGTAATTATAGCTGTTTGGGTGATGACGATCGCGCTGATTTCAGTACAGAATGCTACACCTGTATCTTTACGGTTTTTGGGGTTGCAATCAATACACATGCCTTTTGGGTTGGTGTTGGCATTTGTTGTGGCTGGAGGTTTGCTTACTATGGCAATTTTGCAGCCTCTTTGGGGTTTGGGTGAGTTGAAATCTAGAGTTGATGAGGAAGCAGATTTTTTTATTGATGATGAGGATTTTTAGGGTGTGTTTCATGCAAAGAGGCAAAGAGGAAGAAGAGAGATTTTTTGTTAGTCGGTTAAAACCGACTTTTGCTTTTAGGCAATCTACCTCTTCAAAAACTTCTGCCGCATCTTCACCACAAAACTATTAACCTCTGGTATCCTCATCATCCCGGCAATAACCGCAAATACAAAAATTCCCACCGCACCGGAAAGACACAACTCAATTATTAAAACTACTAAACCCTTATTCCCGAAAACCTGCTGACAAGCAACCAAAGTCCCATAACTAGCCACTCCAGCCACCACACTACCAGCAGTTAAACCCAGAATTGGTAAACTCCATTCCCGGAAAGGCAAACCGTTCAATTTGCGATTTAACAACCACAACAACATTAAAATTGAACTGCAATTTACACTAACTGTAGCTAACACTAAACCAGGCGCACCAAAGGGTTTAACTAAAATAAAATCTAACCCAGCATTGAGTAAAATATTAAAAGTGCTAATTCTAAAAGGTGTTTGTCCATCACCTAAAGCATAAAATACCCTTACCAAGACATCACGAACTAAATAGACAAACATCCCAATTCCATAAGCAATTAATAAAGAAGAAACTAACTCAGTAGCTTCTTGTTTAAATGCACCACGTTGATAAATTAACTGCACAATAGGCTCAGACAGAGCTATCATTAATGCGCCCAAAGGTAGCATAGTGACAGCAGTTAATAAAAGTCCTTGCCGAATGCGTAACTTTAAATCAGGCCAGTTTTCTGGTTCTGCTAATTTGGCAAATATAGGTAATAAAGGCAGTAAGATAATATTAGAAATAATTCCTAACGGAGTTTGTACTAATAAATTGGCATAGTTAAAACCTGCTGCTGCACCTTCAATTGGACTAGCAAAATATAAATCTGTAGCCACATTAATCGGCATCATTCCCGAAGAAACTGTTGCCGGAGTCATGATTTTAATTACTTCTTGAACAGCAGGAGATTTGAAATCGAATTTCAGTTTTAATGAACCTAAACCTAACCGCCACTGTACGATTAATTGTACTCCCCATTGCAGAATTGCACCAGCTAAAGTTCCCCAAGCTAATATCATGCCACCGATTAAAGCGTATTCTGGGTTGATGATATCTTTGCCATATTGCAAAGCTAAAATCCCAATACCTGCAATTACGGTAATGCTGGATAATAAAGGACTAATTGAAAGTAGCCAATATTGATTTGCTGCGTTGAGAGTACCGAAAGCAATGCCGATTAAACCGGAGAATAAGGCCATGGGAGCCATTATTTGCAGTTGACGAATCGCCAGCGCTCTCGTGGTAGGCTCTAAACCATAACCAACTATATCAATAATTGGTTCTGCCAAAAAAATCTGAGCGACTGTCACCACCAAGAGCAAACCACTGACTAGAGTTGTGATAGTTTCTACTAAGGGTGCAGCTTCCTCCCTTTTACGCTTGGCTAAAACACTAACAATGGCACTGTGTAGGGGACCATTGACACCACCTAATAAAATTAACAGAAAACCAGGGATAATGTAGGCATAACTATATGCAGTAGCAGCAGCACCAACACCAAAGGCAGCTGCGATAGCTTGTTGTCTAATTAAACCAAATACTTTACTAAGTAACGTTGCTGCGGCAACAATACCAGCAATACCGGCGAAAGAACGAGATAGTTTTTCTTCTTTTTGTGTCACGAATAATACCCAAGACATGTTAAGGCAGAAAGTAGAAAATCTTATGAAAGAAGGTAATTCAATGAAAGTGAATTATCGCAGAAAATTTTCAATATTGCCTATAAATATAATTCTAGTTGGGTTATTATTCGCTTGTCAGCATTTTGTTCTCTTCCCAGCTTGGGGTAGCGAATTAGCAGCTATCCATGATGTTTGTCAAGTCAAACAACAGCTACGGTTAGAAAAGTTACTCAGATTAATAAACCAGCTATTGCTGATTGCCCATGATGTTGCTCGCTGGAAGTGGAATAAAAAACAGGCTATACAAGATAAACGAGGAGAACAAGAATTACTCACCAAATTGAGTCAACAAGCAACTAAATATGGTCTAGAAGCCGATACTTTAACTAACTTTTTTCAAGCGCAAATTACAGCTAGCAAGTTAATTCAAACAGCAGATTTTCAACAGTGGGAACAGCAAGGGATTAGATCTTTCAAGAATGTACCAGATTTAAACCAAAGCATCAGGCCATCATTGGATCAATTAAACACATAATTTTTATCTGTATTAGCCAAACTTCAACCTGTTCTTAGCTCTCCAGCAATTCAAAAAATTATTAACTCACGTGCAGAAATAATTATTCCTGGGAATGGCATTAATCAGAATGTACAGCATTTTACTATTGTACCGCTATTAGATGTTAAAACTACCGCGTGTCCTTAGTTAGCGACACCCCAAACTATCCCGTTTAGAAAGACCAGTTACAGGATTAACACCATCAGCCCTTTCACACAATAGCGACACCTGATAACAGTCAATTCAAGCCTCTGTAAAATCAGCATCAGTGATATCCGCATTATAAAAACGGCTACGGGTCAAAGTGGCTTCTGTAAAAATAGCATTCTTGATATTAGCACCGTCTAGCGTCACGCGATCAACTAAAGCACCTGTTAAATTAACATCTTATAAATTTGCCTTGAGTAACACACCTTTAGTTAAAATAGTGTTAGTTAAGTTGGCACCTTGAAAATTTGCCCCGCGCATTTCTGAGGCCACAAAATTAACTCCTGTTAAATCAATATGAGAAAAGTCACGATGTTCTAAAGAAGCGTCGTTATAGTTAATGCTTTTAATTTGAGCAAAAGCAGGTTTAGGATTAATAATTATCCACAACCAAGCTAATATCAAAATCAACACTGAACTTAAAAATCTCAACAAAATTTTTTTCATAAATTCATAGGTAGTCATTGGTCATTTGTTAATCTTTTAACTAATGACTAATGACTAATGACTATTTCCAATCTTTACCAATGCGAATTGTCAGGTCAGAACCTAAATCTCCATTTGCAGAAACTTCAATTTGACCCAACCCTAAAACTCCTTGCAGTTCCACTCCTGGTTGTGAGTTTCCTTTCTGGACAATTATCTGTGTTTGACGCTGGGTATCAGGCCAATCAGGAACTGTGTAAATTTTTGTAAAACCTTTGCCTTTGAGATAGGTAATAACTTTTTCCGTTAACTGAGGTTGATTGGAAGCGTTTTGAATAGAAATTTTGAGACGAGATACAGGTCGTAAATCTGATTTTAAACTAGGTACATCTACCCCAACATAGTCATTCAATAAGCTTTGTTGTCCAGTGAGATTCAACCAATAACTATCTGGGTCTTTACTGAATTTACTAAATGTACCGGGTAGCATGGTCATTTGGAAATTATCCCTTTCTACATTTACAGAAAAATTCGCCAATGCCATCATTTCTTCCATTTTCAGGTTGGTGTCAAAATACTTTCGCATAATGCGAGTAATTTGAGGCAGCCTGGGTAAGACTGTGGGACTATTTAAACGTTGAACTAAAGCTGTGATGAGTGCTTGCTGTCGCTGTACTCTGGGTATATCACCTACACTTGATTCCCGGAAACGGGCAAATAATTCTGCTTGTTCACCTTTGAGTGTTTGCCAGCCGCTGACTAAATTCATCGACAAACCACCAGCGTTATCTTGATAATTCATCGCTTGGGGTACAAATACATCTACCCCACCTAATTGATCTACTAATTGCCGCAAACCGCTGGTAGAAATGCGAATATAGCGATCTATAGGAGCATTGCTTAAGGTACGACTGACTACCCGTGCAGCCAATACTGGCCCACCTTTGGCGTTAGCTTCAGATACCTTGGTTAATCCCTGTTCTGGGAGGGAAATCATTGTCCCTCTGGGAATTGAAAGCACGCGAATAGATTTATTGCTGGGATCTAGTCGAATCAGCAACATGGTATCACTGCTGCCCGCAAAACTTTCTGGAGAACCGTCAACAGTGCCTTTAACTGGTTCAATTCCCATGACTAAAATATTCATGGGTTTTGATAGTTGGTACTGAGAAAGTTTATTCCATAAATCCCCTGGTACTTTTACTTGGTCTTTGATGGTAGATCCAAAATCATCATCTTTAGCTTGATCTAGATTACTCCATAGCGGAGTCCATAAAGCCAAAGCTGATACTAGTAATCCAGATAAAATCATGCCGACGACAAAGGTTAAGATCCACAATAGCCACCGAGGCATTGTCAAACCTAAGCGTTCATAGAGTTCATTGGGGATAGCACCCACGGATTCAAGAACGTTTAGGGAATTATTTCTTGGCTGTTTTGGTTGAACCGCTTCCCCTGATCCTGGTATTGGGGTCGGTATGACCTGATTTTCCGTTCGTTGAAATTGTTGTGGTCTTCCCTCCTGATCTGAGACTGGTACTTGCTGAGGTATGACCTGATTATCTGACCATTGAACTTGTTTTATCACAATTCTCTCCCCACTCAACCACTCCCTAAAGGTATGTTAGTGCAAGCTGCAAATCTTGCCAGATTTTTAGATTTTTTTTGGGCTATTGCAATTTCCTACTGAGAAGTAAGTCATAAATTCAACATCTTCGCAAACAATACCAAATCTAAAATCTCAAATCCAAAATTGAATGAATGTACACTTGTATTATTATGAAGTAGGTGTATAGGACAATATGAGTAGTTCATTGATCCCTGTAATTCTTGCTGGCGGCAAAGGTGAGCGTTTTTGGCCTCTGAGTCGCCGAGATAGACCCAAGCAATTTTTAAGTCTTGATGGCAGTTCTAGAAGCCTACTCCAAGGTACTGCTGATCGACTGTTAACATTCGCTGGTGGTTGGGATAACCTGTGGGTTATCACTTCTAGTCAAATAGCTCAAGGAGTAAAAGAACAATTACCCGATCTGCCATCTCAAAATTTGCTGATCGAATTAGAGGGAAGAGACACCGCAGCAGCTGTTGCTTGGGCAAGTTTGGAAATTAAAAAGCGTTATGGAGAAGACGCCGTTATTGGCTTTTTCCCTGCTGATCACTGGATTGCCGATCAAGATGTGTTTGCACATACTTTAAGTGCGGCTACTGAGTTAGCAAATAGCACAGCGGCGATTGTCACTTTGGGGATCAAGCCTGTTTTCGCATCAACTGGTTACGGTTACATTGAACAAGGTGAAAAGATTGGTTGCTTTAATGAGTTGCCAGCTTATCACGTCAACTGCTTTACTGAAAAGCCCAACCATGAAACAGCAGAGACTTTCTTACATACAGGACGTTTTAGCTGGAATAGTGGTATGTTCGTTTTTCGGGCTCGGGTGGTTTTGGAGGAACTGCGTACCCATTCCTCTGAAATTATCGAACCTTTAGAACAACATGGCCCTGATATTTATCCCCAGTTACCTAAAAAAAGTATAGATTATGCGTTGATGGAAAAGACAAGTCTAGCATACGTTTTACCGGTGGAATTTGGTTGGGATGATCTAGGCGATTGGAATGCGATCGAACGCTTACTTAAACAAGAACATAATCCTAATGTTGAATTAGGTACCCATGTAGGGCTAGATACCCAAGGGGCTATTATTTATGCTTCCAATCCCGATGATGTAGTTGTGACTATTGGGCTAGAGGATGTGGTGATTGTACGCGATCGCAATGTTACCCTGATAGTTAAAAAGGAACGTACTCAGGAAATTAAGCAGATCCTCAAAACCCTGCAAAGTGATCCCCGATTTACTCACCTACTGTAAAAGTTAGAACCCTTGATAGAGGCTCAAAAGTCTTGTTATCAATTATAACTAGATTGTCTATTGTATTCTGTGACATTTAGGTTAATCAAGGATTTTGAGCCTGTAGTCAAGAGGACCGCTATTAAATTTAATATTTTTTAACTAAAAATATATTTCTTAATCAAAAGGACTCGGTAATTAACCAAGAATCAATCTTTTACCGTAATTGTTAATTTTTAATCCTGAATTCATCTGTCCCCAGAAAATGTTCTTAACCCAAACTGTACCCAGACAACGAGAAATTATTGAAGTAGTCCTCCGCAATGGCTGGGACTATATGCGAAGGCTGCTTACTGGTGGTAAAACGGATGAACCCCAACTACCTACACCAGCCATATTAAAAAATATTCTAGTGGATTTGGGTCCGGTATATGTCAAACTTGGCCAGCTACTTTCCACCCGTCCAGATTTATTAAGTGCTGCTTATATTGAAGAACTGTCAACTCTACAAGATGAAGTACGACCTGTTCCTTGGTCAGAAGTAGAAGTGGTGATCCGCAAACAGCTAAAACGCCCACTGGAAGAAACTTTTCGGATAGTTAATCATTTCCCTGTAGCTGCGGGATCAATTGCCCAAACACATCGCGCTACTCTAGCAGATGGACGGGTAGTAGCTCTCAAGGTACAAAGACCAGGGATCGATATTACTATTGCCCAGGATATCGCCTTAATTCAAGGTATCGCGGATTTAGTGGCGCGGACTGATTTTGGACGAACTTATGATATAAAAGCTATTGCTGAGGAATTTACTAAAGCTTTAGAAGCAGAATTGGATTTTACAAGAGAAGCTGGACATACAGACCAACTACGACGCAATTTATCCCAGAGTCGTTGGTATGATCCCACACAAATCGTAGTTCCGGAAATTTACTGGTATCTGACCACCGAGAAATTACTGGTAATGGAATGGTTGGATGGTGTTCCGCTGTTAACAGCAGAATTGAGTAGCAAAAATGGTCAAAATGCGAGCGCTAAACGCAAAGAAATAACTACCTTACTATTTAGAGTATTTTTTCAGCAACTATATATTGATGGCTTCTTTCATGCTGATCCCCATCCCGGCAACTTATTTTATCTCATAGATGACCGTGTTGCTCTTTTAGATTGTGGCATGATAGGCAGACTTGATCCCCGTACCCAGCAAATTCTCACCGAAATGTTGTTAGCCATTGTTGATTTAGATGCTCAAAGATGCGCTCAATTAACTTTACAACTCTCAGATTCTGCCCAACCAGTAATTTTATCTCGCTTAGAAAATGATTATGAGCGAATGCTGCGAAAATATTATAATGTCAGCCTGACCGAGATAAATTTCAGTCAAATAATCTATGAAATTTTACAAATTGCCCGCAATAATAAAATGCGCTTACCCAGCAATATGGGTTTATATGCTAAAACTTTAGCAAACTTAGAAGGAGTAGCGCGTACTTTTAACCCAGAAGTTAATTTATTTGATGAAATTAAACCACTAATGACCGACTTATTTAGTCGTCAGTTATTAGGAGATAATCCTGTTCGTTCCCTCCTGCGTACCGCCCTAGATATCAAAAGTCTATCCTTACAATCTCCCCGCCAAATTGAGCTATTATTAGACCGTGTAACCTCAGAAACCTTACAATGGAATCTATCACTAAGGGGTTTAGATGGTGTACGCCTTACAATGGATGATGCAGCTAACAGGCTTGCTTTTAGTATCTTAGTAGGTTCATTGATAATGGGAGCAGCTATTATTTCTAATCGAGCTACAACATCACAATTATCTTATGTTAGCAGTATCCTCTTTGCTGCTGCTAGTTTGTTAGGCTTATGGTTAATAATTAGTATTTTACGCTCAGGGCGTTTAAGGTGAAATAGTATGTCAATCATCGTAGCAGAAAACCTGAGTCAATCCTATCCAGTAGCAATTAAAGAACCTGGTCTTCGTGGGACTATCACACACTTTTTTCGCCGTACATATCGCAATATTAATGCTGTTCAAGATGTCTCTTTTAATATTGAACCTGGTGAAGTAGTCGGTTTTTTAGGACCCAATGGTGCTGGAAAAACTACTACTTTAAAAATGCTCACAGGGTTAATTCATGCTTCCAGTGGCACCGTCAAAGTTGCTGGATATGATCCCTTTCGTCGTCAAGAAGCATTCTTACACAAAATCACCCTAATTATGGGGCAGAAACAGCAATTAATTTGGGATCTACCAGCAATAGATTCCTTAAAAATTAACGCTGCCGTTTACAACATTTCTGATAAAGAATTTCATCGGCGAGTTGGCGAATTAACAGAAATGCTATCTCTAGAAACTAAACTAACCCAGCCAGTCAGAAAACTTTCATTAGGTGAAAGAATGAAAGCCGAACTGTTAGCATCACTTTTACACCATCCCCAAGTTTTATTTTTAGATGAACCAACTTTAGGACTAGACGTAAATGCTCAAGTTGGAGTTCGTGACTTTTTACGAGAATACAATCAACTTTATCAAGCAACAGTATTATTAACAAGCCATTATATGGCAGATATCAGAGCTTTATGTCAACGAGTGCTATTAATTTACCAAGGAAAGCTAATGTATGATGGGAGATTAGATGGACTATTAGAAAACTTCGCACCTTACCGAGAGATTTATGTCGAATTATCTCAAGTATTACCAGCAGAACAATTAATGTCCTATGGTGATATTCAACTGTTAGAAGGACGAGCAGTGCGGTTTATAGTGCAGAGAGAAGTACTCACTCGCACAGTATCACGAATTCTAGCTGATTTAGACGTGATTGATTTAACAGTAACTGAACCACCAGTAGAAGAAGTAATTGGCAAAGTTTTTAAATCTGGTGTTTTTTAAAAAACAATCAATAGCAAAATAAAAAATATGAAAAATTTTTTCAAAAAACCCCTGACTCTACTAACAGTATATTATAGCTATATGCTGGAATATCGATCAGAACTAATATTATGGGTTTTGTCTGGTTCTTTACCAATTATTCTTATGGGTGTCTGGATAGAAGCTGCAGAAGGAGGAAATTTTGAGTTAAGAGCAGTGGATTTTGCACGTTATTTCTTTGCTGTTTTTCTAGTTAGACAACTTACCGTTGTTTGGGTAATTTATGAATTTGAAAAAGAAGTAGTACAAGGTAAACTATCACTCCGACTATTACAACCTATAGACCCAGTATTTCACCATCTGTCCAACCATATTTCCGAAAGATTTGCCCGGATGCCTTTTGTATTTCTATTAATAGGATTATTTTTTATATTATATCCCCAAGCTTTGTGGGTGCCTAATTTAGCAAATTTAGTGTTTTTTACCTTGTCTGTGGTGCTGGCTTTTGCCTTACGTTTTTTAATTCAGTACACGCTGGCAATGTTAGCATTTTGGACAGAAAGAGCAACAGCTTTAGAAAATGTTTGGTTTTTATTCTCTCTGTTTTTATCAGGCATGATTGCACCTTTAGAAGTCTTTCCAGACGCGGTGCGAAAAGTAGTGATGTTTACACCATTCCCCTATTTAATTAATTTTCCTGCTAGTATTTTGGTAGGTTTACCAGTAGATTTAACAAGGGGATTTTTATCAACTTTAGGTTGGTTGCTGATATTTCTAGGTGCTAATCGTTTATTATGGCGTGCAGGATTGAAGCGGTATTCGGCAATGGGAGCATGAGCAATTCAAAGATTTACTTAAGCTGGTTTATTAACCTTGATTAATATCATTTTCACTGGAGTGGATATTTTGCATAATAAATAAATTCCTGCAATTCATTGAGAGTATTTACAGTTAAAACTCCTTTCTGAATATATATTTTTTAAAAGTTCCAAATCAGAAATTTGTGATATTTCCGGTATCAGTTCTAAACCTTCAGCACCAAATCTAACCTCTAAAGCCAACTCAATCCCTAACAGCCTTTCTTTTATGGGAAGATTATATTTTTATTCTGCTAATGCCGCATAAGCCCGCATTCGTTTGGGCATTTCTGGTTTATATCGTAATTCTAGCTCATTCTAGCTCGTTGAGTAAGACAAATTCGCCGTACTTCGGGCTGGTGGCTTTAACTAAGCCATCGCTTTCCCGGCTTATCCATTGAAATTCTGAATTGAGAATTTCTCCGGTGAGAATGTAGGGAATTTGTGTCACCCATTTTACCAAGTTTTCGGGAGCGAGGCTGATTAGTTTCTTGGTGCTGATATCTGCTTTCTTGAGAATAAAGGGAATAAGATTTATTTCACACAGAGGAGGAGAGAGATTAAAAGTTACTGAGTGTAGTTTTAAACTTATCTGCTGAACAAGGAGAATAATCTTCTAATTTAAAATCAGCAAATGGTTTTTCTCTCATCTATCTCTTAATGCTTCATCTAAAATGAATCCTTCAGCTTGTTTCTTGACTCCAATGATAATAATACTGCGTTGACAGGCGGTTGAATCCTGACTAGCTTGACAATCTTTTCCCTGAAATTGTCCCAAATTTAATAACCGATAACCTTTAACACTGCAAGTTTGACTAAATATCTTTTTTGCTCAAATTTGAATTTGCTTGGAACGCTCTAAAGCGCGACTTTGTTCGGCGGGTGTATCACTTTCACAAGAAGCTATTCCTACAGAGATAATCTCACTAGTACTTTCCATTATTCTCTGTATACCTTCTTGTTCTAAGTTAGATACAGAGTCGAGGGTAATAGTTTGATCGTTATATTCAATTTGATAGGTGCTGCCTAATTGCCATTTATATTCTACTGATAACACTGCAATATTGAACTCTGCTACTCTCCCTTGACTATCTTTGCCTTCTTCATAAGGAAAATAATCTACTTTGCCTCTTTTAACTGGCGTTTATCCATAGTCGGCAGTTAGAACTGTAAATTTAGTATTTCGGTTTGCTAGTGCTACTATCCACAGCAATAATAAGGAAACTAATAACCCACCTTCCGCACCCTAACTGTACCCTAACTGTCACAGATAGTAGTACATACGAACTAAGGCTCCTGCAAGGAAGAAAAGGCTTAATGAGAATAGTATGATTAAAATGGCAATAGAGTGAGAGAATAAAGTTTTGTAAAGAAGATAAAAGAAAAGAAAATTTAATGATTTAAAAATTAAATTAGAACAGAAGAAGAAATGATTGAATCACAACAGGAGTTGTGGATAATTCTGTTGTGGAATCAAAGCTTCAAAAAATGGAAATTCAAAACCTAGACCATTTAGGTATAGTAGCAGGAATAATAGACATCATAGGAGTAGTAGAAATAATCCTTGAAATTGGAGAGAAAGTGAGTCCGGGTCATTTAGTAAAAGCCATGATAATCAACGGGTTAGGATTTGTATAAAAACCCTTATATATGATATTTCCCTAAGATTTTGAAACAATCCCCTGTGACCATTTAATAAGAGCAGGAGTAACACCAGAATATCTCAAGGACGATAAACTGGGGAGATTCATGGATAAACTATTTATAAAAGGATTGGATAGAATATTCTTTATTGTCGCCTTAAAAGCAGCCCAAAAATTTGGAGTATCCCTATGAGCAGGGGAGCTAGACTCATCATAAATGGACGTACATTGGCAATATAATACCAGCTTACTAGAAGTAATATTTGAGAGTCAAAAAGTAGGAAATAATCAAGAACTAGAAGAATTAGCAGTAAAATCACCAAAAGAAATAACCATCACCTACGGTTATTATGGTGACCATAGACCGGAGTTAAAACAGTTGATCATAGAAATGATATGTTCAGGAGATGGAGACATACCAATATTTTTATAACTAGCATCGGGAAACCAAGCAGATTCATCATGCTTTGCTAAAATAGCAGTAGAGTACCAACAACAATTAAAAGTTAACAGTCTCATAGTAGCAGACTGGGCCTTATATACAGAATCAAATCTAAAAATGATAAATGATGTCAGATTTAAGCTGGTTATGTCCAGTGCCATTAAGCATAAAATCAGCACAATGATTAATATCAACATTACCAGAAACAGAATTTGTTGATGGTAACTTACCCCGATATGAACTAGCTTCAAAAACAGTAAATTATCCAGGAATAGAACAAAGATGGTTAGTAGTGCAAAGTCAAGAAAGAAGAGAATCAGACCTGGGTAAACTCTCACAAACAATTACCAAGGCACAATCAAAAGCTGTGCAAGATTTGAAAAAGTTATCACCAGAAAAATTTGCTTGTGAGGCTGATGCTATCAAGGGGTTATCTAAACTATTCAAACAATTCAAATATCACCAAATTAACCAGAGTAAAGTTACTCAAATCAAATCTAAGAAAAAAGATAGTTTAGGAGAGATATCCTCTGAAATATCAGCTACATTCTCCCAGAATGAAAGTAAAATTAATACAGAATTTCTGAGGGCAGGGCCTTTTATTATTGCTACAAACCTTTTGGATTCCAATGAACTTACCCATGACTCCATCTTGAGTGAATATAAAGCTCAACAGTCTTGCGAGAGAGGGTTTGCTTTTCTCAAATACCAATTATTTTTTGCAGACAGTATTTTCCTAAAAAGTCCAGAGAGAATAGAGTCCCTGGGAATGATTATGGGTTTATCTCTGCTGGTTTATACTTTAGGGCAACGACAAATTAGAACCCCTTCGAGAGAGTCTAAATCAACAGTAAAAAATCAATTTGGCAAACCAACTGACTGCCCCACTTTACGCTGGACTTTTCAATGCTTTCAGTCTATTTATTTAGTTACTCTTAACCAAGAAAAACACATCTGTCACTGGACTCAAGAGAGAGATTTCATTGTGAATTTTTTACCATATCATTGTTTTCCCTACTATCAATTACTTACCTAGTTTTTCTCTCTATTAATTTAATTTCTATCAGCAAATAACCTCATGTCTTTGATTTATAGCTCTATTTTACTAGAATTTCTTTTTTTACTTCAATCTATGAGTCTAAGTTATGATTTATCTCTTGAATATCTTCATTTATCTGTTGACTCCTCTGGGCGGTGTTCTTTCTTATTGCTCCTTATTGAGAATAGCTTTTGATGCTATTTTTGGTGCTTTACTGTTTCTCCAATGCCTTTTATCACTGCATATGTTTCTTTTTATGCTCCCTTGGATTTTTTGTCTCCGTAATTTCTCTCTGTGGCATTTTATGGTGCCGAATGTGGGTAATAAGTATTGCCGATACGAACAGTGAGCGCTTGTGCCAGAACCATATTTGAAGGCTAACCAGTAGCGCACAAGCAACCCCAACTACGACCCTTGGGCATTTCTCCAACACGATAGCCTGTAAGTCTTTCGCTCACTCCCGGCAGACAACCCGTTTAAGATTCACCTGGGCATCGGTGCAATAGTGTTCGGGGGAATAGCACTGTGGGCCACTTGCAAGGCAAGGGATTATCTAAGCTATATCAGAACTACGGAGCTACCAAACAATTTGAGGGAGTCAAGGCTAATTACTCTGTGAAACTGGGTGGGCAAATATTATCCATGTCTGGTAATGAGTTACTGAAATATTTGCGTGGTATCAAAATCGCTGAAGCTAGACAGTCGTTTATCGCGAACATCACACCAGCGCAAGTAACAGTCCTACTTATGGCGATGAGTGCTGAGTATTACAGAAAATTTGGGTATTTACTACATCCTAGGGCAAGCTTTGATAAATTTGAGCGCCCCCAGGCGCAATTACCGTACGGCATACCAGGGACTGTAACCGAGCAAGCACAGCAGCCAGCTATCGCTAACACTGACAAATACTAATGGATGAAAAATGCCATTGGCTACCCTGCTTTACTGTTTGGGGGCATGGGTTCGGGTAAGTCATGGACAACTAGAGAGATTGTCTGGCAGAAGGTCAACGCTGGATGGATGGGATGTTGTAGCTCTAGACCAGCAAGGCACTGAGGTTGAATGGCGAGGTGTGAGGCTGATTACTGGTTACAGGGAAATCCCTGATTTCATGCAATGGTAGATGGATGAGATGCGTTTGCGCTACGCTGCTTACCGTGAGTCGGGCATGACTGAGGAAGGAGCAATGGACGCAGCTTAAGGGCATCAGGTAAACAGTTATCCGTGATTTGTGAGGAGTTCACCACATGGACGGATCATATTATTGAACCGATGCCTCATGATGTACCTGACAACTGGAAACCTGACCCAGACTTCATTGGTAAATAGTTTCGCTGTCCCATGACTGAAAGCCGCAAACAGTTGATGATTCCCCTATTTGTAGCACACGACCCCACGATGGAGACTTTAGCCAAGGCTAAGGGACTATCTAAACTTAGAGATGCGGCTTTATTAGAGATTGAGTTAATCGCACAAGTTGACCCAATTACTACAGAGGTGACAGCATCAGGTATGGGGAAAGTTAAACTACCGGGGCATGGTCAATGGTTGCCGATTGAACTGCCTAAACTTGATCACAAACGGATTGATTTTAGGCTAAATAAATCCGTGAAAACTGATGAAGCACCGCCAATAGATAAAGCGACATTAGAAAGCATTTATGAACTGGAATTTAATATCGGTGGCAAGACTGGTGATACTCCAAATCAAAGAACTAAACTATCACCAATGGCGCAGGAATTGTATGAATACCTCACACGTACAGAGCGAATAGGAGCTCATGTAAGAGAGTTTAAATGCAATTTAAAAGTGAACTCAGAGAGATTCACTGTAGAGTAAATCAAGGGCTAGATGTACGAAATTATCGGGGCTAATTTAGCTGACTGGATAGGTGAGGGTATTATCAGCCCCAATCAAATTTGACTGCCATCGGTATCTGGTGTCCTGCATCCGCTAAAAAAGGGCGTTTTTAACGGATGCAGGACACCAGATACCACAGAGACTAAACCCCAACACTGCTATCTAGCCTAGACATCAGCAGAGACCACCCCAGATACTGCCCAGACACGAAGTGTCTGGGCAGTATCCGCTAGACACAAATAATAAATCTGCCAACAAATAGCCATTCATTTATTATTAGAAGATTAATAAAATCATACTGAGAATAGTAATTATTGAACAGGAGACATTCACACTCTTAGGTATCAAGGCTGCTATTGACCAATCATCTGATATAGAAGTTATTGGTGATGGCACTTCTGGACAAATACCTTTTCAGTTAATTGAACAGACTAATCCTGATGTTGTGTTAGTTGATTTAATATTGCCCGATATGAGTGGTTTAGAACTTACTCGTTCAATTAAAAGAGAGACTAATAGTAAAGTTGTAATTTTTACTAATCAGACTCATTCAGACTTTATTAACTCGGCTTTCCGTCATGGGAATGAATGATGTATTGGTGAGGAGAGCGAAAGGATTAAGTTGGATATTGGTGGGTTTTAATTCTTACTTGTATCAAGTATACATCTCTACATAGTCCATAGATAGTAAGAATACTTCTGTTGTAGCTGCTTTTATGTAATTCTATGATGCTCTGAGATCACGTTACTTCCCTAGATTATCGCTTATTCTATGGAAAAATATAATGTTCCACAAATGTGACACCCCTTTCAAACCTGGATAGTCGTGTATTAGAGCACCTGATAAGAGAAGTAATAATTAGAACGCATCCAGGAATAAACCTAACAGTTAGAGCTGATAATGCTCAACTTAGAGATGCCAGCAGGTTAACAGACTTAAATTCATTACTCTTAAATGAATTGGAACTAGCGGCTAATGCGGTGCTGCTACTCTGGCTTAATCCTCAGTTTCACTTGTCCTAGCAACCATCAATTACAGTAGATCGATTACCAGATGAAAATCAAAATGATGTTACTGACATTCGCGTAACTTCAAAAGCATGGACAGTCAACTTATCACTCACACACAACCATACCGCACTCACACACCAACGCCCTGGGACAACTCCAGTTCACTGCGGTTACGCTAAAAATGACCCACAGATGCAGCAGTTTAGACAATAAAACCGACCAAGTACACAGGAGTTCATGCAATATATCGGGCAGGCAAAGCTTTTTGCAGAATTACCTCCTGCTTTGATTAAAGAGTATTTATATACTCCTATCTGTAATTTGGTGAGCCAATTTATCAATCACCATGCTTCCATTTGTGCCACTAACTTATTTCAATACCTTGTTGGTGATCTGAATTATTACAAAATAATTGTTGATACCTACGCCAAAATCCTAACTATTCAGTAGTTTAGACAAATCCAAATGCCTACTAACGTGATAGCAACGCTCAACAAACAGTATGTAAATTTGATTTTTGACAATGGATGGGAAATTTCTATGCGCTTACATACTGCATCAAGCCAACTAAAAAACTCTCCTAGTTTGAAATTCGATACTAAAGCACTAAACAATCTGCTTCCTGCTACGATAATTCCTTATGCTTAAAAGTCCATTACGTTATCCCGGTGGTAAACAAAAGGCAATTCCTCAAATTGCTCACTACCTACCATCTACATTTAAGGAGTTCCGCGAACCTTTTGTTGGCGGAGGTTCTGTATTTTTTCATGTTTCACAGCAGCACCCTAGTATGCCTTGCTGGGTTAATGATCTCAACCCAGAACTATTTTACTTCTGGCATCAAGTCAAAACTAGTCTACCAGAGTTAGTTGAGTCTATCTGGAAAATAAAAAAACAAACAACAGATGGATGTGCCTTGTTTAAGTCTCTCGCCGCCGCAGATACAAGTACCATGAGTCCACTTGAGCGGGCTGTGCGGTTGTTTGTTCTTAACCGGATTACCTTTTCAGGAACGATTGAGAGTGGTGGTTATAGTAGTGCTTCTTTCATAAGTAGGTTTACAGACTCTTCGATTGAGCGGTTAGCAGCCTTGGATGCTTGTTTTATTAATACCCGTGTCACTAACTTGGACTACAGCACCCTACTTACTGAACCAGGGGATAATGTATTTATCTTTCTAGATCCACCATATCTCAGCAAGACTCAATCTAAGCTCTATGGTAAGAAAGGTGATTTGCATACGTGTTTTGACCATTCTCGCCTTGCCAAACTGATGTCAGAGTGTTCACACAAATGGTTGATCACTTACGATAACTGTGAACAAGTGCGGCATGACTTTTCTTTTGCGTATATTTATGAATGGCAGTTGCAATACGGGATGAACAATTACAAACAGCAGAAGGCAGACAAAGGCAAGGAGCTGTTCATCACCAACTATCCTGTTGAATCATACAATTTACCTAGAATTATGGAGCTTGTGTGAGAAGTTTGTAACTGGTGTTTCACTGATGGAATTTTCAAAGCTACTAACCTTGTGAAACAAGATTTGGGTGTACCTCACTAATGCTTCCTTGATACGTTATTTGCTTTCACTGTTTTACCCCAAATCCTCAACCCTTTTAGTACCATCTTCTTCCATTAACTTAAAGATAATGATTAAAGACAAGGAGATCGCGCTATAATTTCTTGTACATTAAATTGTGTATTATTATAATAATAACTAAATAAAAACTTCTCATTGATACTGAGAGGCAGTATGAAAGAAAAGCTTCTCAAGAGATTTTTTAGAGTGATCGCCAGTTCAGATCAAGAGGCGATTGATAAACACACGTACCTAGTGATTGAGGAGGAATGCAAGAGGGGACATACACTATTAGCTGATCAGCTAGAAAATATTATTAAAACCCACATTCGGCACCATAAAATGCCACAGAGAGAAATTACGGAGACAAAAAATCCAAGGGAGCATAAAAAGAAACATATGCAGTGATAAAAGGCATTGGAGAAACAGTAAAGCACCAAAAATAGCATCAAAAGCTATTCTCAATAAGGAGCAATAAGAAAGAACACCGCCCAGAGGAGTCAACAGATAAATGAAGATATTCAAGAGATAAATCATAACTTAGACTCATAGATTGAAGTAAAAAAAGAAATTCTAGTAAAATAGAGCTATAAATCAAAGACATGAGGTTATTTTCTCATAGAAATTAAATTAATGGAGAGAAAAATTAGGTAAGTAATTGATAGTAGGGAAAACAATACTCTGGTAAAAGATTCATAATGAAATCTCTCTCTTGAATCCAGTAAAAGATATGTTTTTCTTGGTTAAGTATAATTAAATTAATAGACTGAAAGCATGGAAAAATCCAGCGTAAAGTGGGGCGGTCAGTTGGTTTGCCCAATTGATTTTTGACTGTTGATTTAGACTCTCTCAAAGGGGTTCTAATTTGTCGTTACCCTAAAGTATAAACCAGCAGACATAAACCCATCATCATTCCCACGGACTCTATTCTATCTGGACTCTTTAAGAAAATAATGTCTGCAAAAAATAATGGGTCTTCTCTCGCAAGACTATTGAGCTTTATATTCACTCAAGATGGAGTCACGGGTAAATTCATTGGAATCTAAAAGGTTTGTAGCAAAAATAAAACGCCCTGCCCTCAGAAATTCTGTATTAATTTTACTTTCATTCTGGGAGACTGTAGCTGATATTTCAGAGGATATCTCTCCTGAACTATCTTTTTTGTTAGATTTGGTTTGGGTAACTTTACTCTCGTTAATTTGGTGATATTTGAATTCTTTGAATAGGTTAGATAACCCCTTGATAGCATCAGCCTCACAAGCAAATTTTTCTGGTGATAACTTTTTCAAATCTTGCACAGCTTTTGATTGTGCCTTGGTAATTGTTTGTGAGAGTTTACCCAGGTCTGATTCTCTTCTTTCTTGACTTTGCACTACTAACCATCTTTGTTCTATTCCTGGATAATTTACTGTTTTTGAAGCTAGTTCATATCGGGGTAAGTTACCATCAACAAATTCTGTTTCTGGTAATGTTGATATTAATCATTGTGCTGATTTTATGCTTAATGGCACTGGACATAACCAGCTTAAATCTGACATCATTTATCATTTTTAGATTTGATTCTGTATATAAGGCCCAGTCTGCTACTATGAGACTGTTAACTTTTAATTGTTGTTGGTACTCTACTGCTATTTTAGCAAAGCATGATGAATCTGCTTGGTTTCCCGATGCTAGTTATAAAAATATTGGTATGTCTCCATCTCCTGAACATATCATTTCTATGATCAACTGTTTTAACTCCGGTCTATGGTCACCATAATAACCGTAGGTGATGGTTATTTCTTTTGGTGATTTTACTGCTAATTCTTCTAGTTCTTGATTATTTCCTACTTTTTGACTCTCAAATATTACTTCTAGTAAGCTGGTATTATATTGCCAATGTACGTCCATTTATGATGAGTCTAGCTCCCCTGCTCATAGGGATACTCCAAATTTTTGGGCTGCTTTTAAGGCGACAATAAAGAATATTCTATCCAATCCTTTTATAAATAGTTTATCCATGAATCTCCCCAGTTTATCGTCCTTGAGATATTCTGGTGTTACTCCTGCTCTTATTAAATGGTCACAGGGGATTGTTTCAAAATCTTAGGGAAATATCATATATAAGGGTTTTTATACAAATCCTAACCCGTTGATTATCATGGCTTTTACTAAATGACCCGGACTCACTTTCTCTCCAATTTCAAGGATTATTTCTACTACTCCTATGATGTCTATTATTCCTGCTACTATACCTAAATGGTCTAGGTTTTGAATTTCCATTTTTTGAAGCTTTGATTCCACAACAGAATTATCCACAACTCCTGTTGTGATTCAATCATTTCTTCTTCTGTTCTAATTTAATTTTTAAATCATTAAATTTTCTTTTCTTTTATCTTCTTTACAAAACTTTATTCTCTCACTCTATTGCCATTTTAATCATACTATTCTCATTAAGCCTTTTCTTCCTTGCAGGAGCCTTAGTTCGTATGTACTACTATCTGTGACAGTTAGGGTACAGTTAGGGTGCGGAAGGTGGGTTATATTGGCAGGTTTCGGGTCGAGAGAAAACCGGGAACGAGTTTACCAGTTTGTCCTACCCCAGGATGAGCGTCAAGTGATTTTCCAAGGGTGGCTACACCGGGATCAGGCTAAGATTGCGTCTACGCAGGACAAGTTTCATAGATCCTAATTCTGTGTCCACCCCTAATAATAAGAGATAAATATATCAATAACCTTGGACACATAAATCATCAATCCCTGGACAATTAAGATGACCTAAAATACTGATCAACTTTCGCCAAAAACTGAAAGTATAAAACACAAAGTTACTGAGCATAGCATTTAGCTAAATACCTGCTCATCTCAGCAGTAAGTTGGTAATTTTGAGAACCTAAATAACATCCGTCTCCCTAAACATATGGTCAATTCCTACTCTTAGTCTTGGAAATGGTCCTCCATATTATGGACCTCCAACCTTGGCTAAGACCCTAATAGGGGTAGGGACCTAAAATACTCTAATCGGTTGAACCTGCAATTAAGGGATTTTCAAACCAGGATCGAATGTAAGTGACCGAAAGTCCTGTTAAATAGTTGTTTAGCAGTTTACTCAGAAAATGCTCCAATTAATCAACAAAAGTATTTGAACTTCACCCAGGATTAATTGCAATTGTAAAGGTAAGAAAACGAGTGGTTTTTCTTACCTTTATTATTACCGTCAGTCTGAACCACAAGCAAAATCAAGTTCCGTAAAGAAACTTGGTAATTATATCAATGGTAAAATATCCTGTTAGGTAACGAGTTTATTTACTTATTGGGGTTTAAAGTATATTGATAGGCTATGCCAGAATTTCAACAGATGACCAAAATCTAAACTTGTAAATGGATACTTTGCAGTTTACAGGTTGCGAGAAAATTTACTCTGACCGAACAAGCGGTGCAAAAGTAGAACGATCTGGACTCTGCTTAGCATTGGAAGTAAGTAGTACGGACTGGTGACGTTTTGCTGGTATGGCGGCTAGACTGCTTGGGAAGATCGCTCAAGGATCTCATTGAAATGATGGAAACCTTAGATAAGTGAGGAATTGCACTTTCTAGCTTGCAAGAATCCATCACCACTACGAATAACAGTGGTAGATTAATTTTTCATTTGTTCGGTGGATTGGCTGAATTTGAGCGCCACCTTATCGGTGAACGTACTACAGCGGGACTTGTAGCAGCACGAGGAGGTGGTCATAGGGGTCGCAGACCAAAGGCCCTTGATCTAACTGAAAGTCAATTATAAGTAGTATTTTATACCTGTAAATAATATAGAGTTACTGAAATATGTAACTTGATGGGAATTTCTAAACCAACGCTCTACAACTATATTGCAGATATAAGAACCGAATATGCCGTATAAATAATCCTTTTAGAGGCACTTATTAAGTGATACCATTGCCTCAACTGGTTACCTAGCCGTTGTCAAGAGCGTTGAATTCTGATCAAAGAGACAGAGCACTCTATGTAATAACAACAGATACACTATATCGCGACTTGAGTAACTCATCACGCCTACAATCCATAAACCGCTGAGATAGTGGGATCCCCAGAAAACTTTCACTCGCTGAAATTGGACGTTAGTGCAAGTTGAGCACGGCCATGAAAATCTGTAATAGTAACAAGAAAGAGCGACATATCTCCACAGTCCGGGCAGTTGAACTGTTGGATCGAGGAGTTTAGGATGGAAATACTTAATGGTTGTGTCCAACGGGAAAAGGTGTGTTAACTAGAAGTACTGTCAATTATTACCGGGATTTGGACAAAAATTAAGATTAAAAAGGAGTATAATGAAATTTCACCATAGCTTTCACATTAAAAGAAGCTGATGAAAGAAACTACTCCTGCAGCAATGCCACCATGCTTTGAGAGATGGTGTCAAAGGTTTGATAATGTATTTACTCACAAGGCGCAGAAAAGAGAGTTTAGGAATTATTTAGGGGGATTATTACGTGAAAGTGAGAGAAAAAACCTACTTCAAATGGCAGAGAATGCCCTAGGGGTGACCTACCACCGATTACACCACTTTTTAACTGAAGCACCTTGGTCCATTTCCCAAGTCAATGACCGTCGATTAGAGATTATGAATAAGTGTAGTCAGACGAGAATCACCAGAGGATTTAGCTTAATAATTAATGATTATGTCCATAGAAAAAGCGGGAACTTGAGGGATGGAGTAGGAAGACAATATAATATTGGAGAAATTGGGAACACGGATAATGGGATAGTAGTAGTAACAACACATCTATATGATGGCAGTAAAAGCTTACCATTAGATATAGAGTTATATCACCACGGTTATGATTCTTTACCCAAAGGGAAAGAAGAACCTCTATTTGAGAAGAAACATGAGTTAGGAATTAAATTGATAGACCTAACGTTAAGCCGGGGTTATCAACCAGGAATAGTAATTATAGATGCTGCATATGGCAACAATACATCTTTCTTATTAAAGATAGAAAATCGGCATTTAAAGTATTTAGGAGGATTAGCTGGAAATCGCAAAGTCCTTACCAGTGACCAAGAGGATAGTCCACAAATAATTAGGTTAGATGAATTAGCACAAAGTTTACCCCAAACGGCTTTTACAGAAATTGAACTGGAGTTAGATAAAACCAAAACATTATGGGTAGTAACTAAAGAAGTAGAAATATTGGGCCTAAGTGGAAAGCGGAATATTGCTATTGTCATTGACGCTTCTACTGTCTCTCAAGCCACTGATATTAACTACTTTATTACCAATGTTTCTTCATCAGTTATCACACCCCAGTGGATAGTCAATACATATTCTCAAAGAAATTGGGTAGGAGTTTTCTACAGGGAAGCCAAGGGATGGTTAGGACTCGAAGAATATCAAGTTCGAGATAACAGTAGTTTACTGCGCCATTTTATTTTGGTTTTCTGTGCCTACACTTTTATTCTTTGGCATCAGTTAACTGGAGGATTAAGACGAAGGTGGGCTAAGAAACCTTTGAATACTTTTACTGAGGCTTTAGAAGCGTTTAGAACAGCCATATCTTTTCTATTTATTGATTGGTTCAACTTGAATCCGGACGTCTTTCCTTCTTACTTATAAAGTCAGTTTGGGCTACATTGGGGCTTAATCTGTGTTTAGCTCTCCCTATTGCTGAACCAGTTCACTAAAGATCTTTACAAATTCACCAATGTTATCTTGATGTAACCATAAGTCTAGCCTTGGTAAATAAAGTGGTTCACTTCTCGATCCCCAAACCCTTTAGACTTCAGAGCATTAGCAAAGTTTTTAGCACCGGCTTGAGCAATCCGCAGGTTATTTGGCTCACCCTATTCAGGACGGACTACAGCTATATATCCGATTCCGCCTGGATTTTTCTAACAGACTAAAGCAGGAATCCCTTTTGCTGTAGCTTGTGGTGCTTCACTAGCACTCACTTTACTTGATCCATTTCCAGGGCTACTTAACCAGTCATGCATATCATTGGCTTCCTGTTATTTCTCACCAATCCAGTGAGTTAAAGGGGCACGTAGACAGCGCATTACATCTCTAGCAAATATATTGTAGAAGGTTTGTCCACCTTGAGGCTAGTATCTTGCGTTATTATTATCTTCAACATTGAAGTACTCAATTACTTGACGAATTTGATCTTGACAACGATGTTGTGGATCTTTGATAACAGGCATATCTTTATCTTGAATATACCGTGCTCTTTGTCCTGCTTCTCCTAGCCATCTCTTAGGATTGGACGAAATTGCTGGCTTTGCAAATCGGCTCCCAAAATTAGTTGGAAAGAAAAAGCCTGTCTCTACGATTGAGCCAACATCCTCAAATTTTACTAGGCTAAAAGCTACATCATTATTACCACTACCAGGATCAGGATAAGGACTAGTAATTAAAGCTTTCCAAGTCTGTGTCGCTACTTCCCGATCTAAATCGAGATTTACTGACCTTTGGAAGGCTATTACAGCAGTTTTAGTTTTGTCTCGGAATTCGCTATCTACTTCTCCAGCACTAAATCCTTTATCATATTGCCCTTTAAAAAAGGATCGGTTAGTTGATGATACATTTGCCAAAGAAAAAGATAAACCTATTGAATTATGAGAATGGAGTACTGAAGAGTTAGAATGTGGTAAAATTATAAAAATTAAAGGGTTTCCCGCTCAGAAAAAAGTGAAACTATTCCGGGTTGCTGTTTCTACCAACAGAACGGATTATGTCGCTACTAAGGATTTATCTCAAAGTTCTACGAATGTTGTACAAGAGGTGTGTAAAATTCGTTGGAAAATTGAGGAGTTTCACCGAGAGATTAAAAAAATAACTGGCATTGAATCTTGTCAATGTCGTAAAGCTAGGCTTCAAAGAAATCATATTGCTTGTGCAATGTTGGTTTGGATTAGATTAAAGAATTTAGCCTATCAAACTGGTCAAACTGTTTATTAAAACAAGCATAGATTGCTTTCTAATTATTTAATTCAGCAACTAAAACGCCCCAGTCTTCCTATGCGCTTGGTTTGAGTTAAATTGTTCCGTGCCAGGGCTATATCCCGCCCCCTATTTGTGCCAGTTACATAAGTCCTGTATTATGGAGTATATTTTCTACTTAAACTATTGCTAACCCACTCACACAAATTACAGGGTTACGTATTTAATTAATTGATAGGTATTTATTCAATCCTGGCATTAATCTATGAGTTTGCGTTGGTGATCACCTCCAACTATGAGAAGAACAAATACTTCTATCCCAAGGTATATAAAGTTTTCATTTGCTTTTCATAATTGTATGACATGTTGAAAGCATGCAGGTAGCAGTACTTGTTTCTTAAAAAGAAAATATAGCTTATGAAGATTTTTAGATTTATTGATTTTGGTTAAAAACAATAGTGACTTCGGTAATAAAGATGAATATTTTATTTTTGAAGAAGATCTATCTTACGATAGTGTTTTAGTTGTATTTATTATGTGATCTCTCTGAGAGAATCGTTTATTGAAGAATAATTTTCCTAGCAAATTCAATATATGAATTCAACAATAAATTTTGTTTTTACTCAGATAAGTTATTCAGAGCACCTGGATATCTCAAGGAGAAAGCGATGTTTGCTCTGACTCTTAATAGCCAAAACCTCCCCTACCCCGACCCCATACACCCCATCGTTGTACATTTCATAGCGATGGTGTTCTTCTCGTTTATTTGCGATATATTAGGTCATTCTACATACAATGCACACTTATTTGAGGTAGCGTTTTGGAATATATTGGTAGGAGCGATGGCAACTTTCGTAGCCATAGTTTTTGGGCAGTTCGAAGCAGGGCTGGCACAAGTGTATTCAGTAGTTCAATCAACACTGAATTTTCACACACTCATAGGTTGGTCACTGGGGGCGATCATTGCTGCTATTACAGCTTGGCGGTTTATGATTCGCGATCACCTACGGCGGGCGGAACGCCATCGCAATCCGCTAAAACTTCCTCCTGGTTACCTTGGTATTGCTACGTTTTTAATTTGCTTAGTATTCTTGCAAGTTTATTTGGGGAGCAAGCTGTTTTGGGTATACAGTTTACACGTTGAGGCTGTGGTTAAGGTTATGAAGCAGGGAGTTTCACCATGAACTCACAATGGATTGACTCTTTAGGATTGAGGTTAGGCACTAACGGGCTACCTTACGAAATTCCTATGCATCCACAACTGGTGCATCTGACATTAGGTTTATTCATCATCGCCATCTTATTTGACATAGCAGGAGCTATTTTTCCTATAGAACGACCAATCTTCAGATTTTTGGGTCTTCCTGCTATCCGTTCTGGCTTCTTTGATGTTGGTTGGTACAACCTGCTAGGAGCATCTATTGTCACATTTTTCACCGTCGCCTTTGGTTTCTGTGAGCTACTACTGACAAATGCACCAATTAATCAAAAAAGTGATTGGGGCTTAAACGCCTCTTGGACACTGCTGTTACATGGTGTGGGTGGGGTTCTGCTGTTGGGGGTAATTGTTGCCATGACTTTCTGGAGAGGCTTGCAACGCTACCACTGGCGTAAAGGTGCTTCCAGACAAGTACAGTGGTTTTACTTGTTAGTAGGGATTGTAATCATGGGTATCTTGTACATTCACGGCACTTTAGGAGGGCAATTAGGATCGGAATTCGGGGTTCACGTTACTGCTGCTAAGTTAGTCCAAGAGGGCGCAAACCCAGACTTACTACCTAAATAAACGAGAAGTATTGTAAGTGTATGTCTAGATTTTTAGAGTATTTACTAATAGCTGGCTATATTGCAGTTTTGCTTGTCGTCAGCCATTGGATTGGACAGATAGCGTATTCTTGGATGCCTATTGAAGCTACAGCAGAAGCACAAAAAGTAGATAGTTTGTTTAGCTTCTTAACTGCTATTGGTGCATTTATTATTCTTCCGCTTATAAGCATGATGGTGTACTCAGTACTTTTCTTCCGCGCACGTCCAAATGACTACAGTGAGGGACATCCATCAAGAGGCGATTTAAAACTAGGACTTTTATGGACAGCCACTCCAACATTGCTAGTTTGATGGCTTGCTTTCCAAGGCTTCAATATTTATCAGCAATTAAATATTTTGATTTTAGGGCAAGTTGTACACTTGCATACACCTCTAGAAGAACCAGCCTATGCTGTAGGCAGTGATGACAAACCTAAACCAGCAGCTGAAAGCATTGATGTTTTCGTGAAGCAGTGGGATTGGTCTTTCAGATATCCAAATAATATTACCAGTAATGAATTACATTACACTTACCTGTCAGTCGTCGTACTCCCTTGAATATGCACGCCAAGGAGGTACTCCACACTTTTTACGTCCCTGAGTTCCGCGTACAGCAATATATTGTCCCTGGACGCGACGTAGATCTTGTAGTTACACCCACTCGCATAGGCAAATACACGCTTAAGGATTCTCTATTCAGCGGTACTTATTTTGCTTGAATGGATACTAATGTAGATATTAAATCTCTTTAACAATATAAGCAGTGGCTTAGTCAAGCCCAATACGAACCAACAAGCATTAAAAATCAGGCAGTAGCTGAGTATACCCAGCCGCCCAAAACATTCTTTAAGAGCAACTGGTACACTGTTGTACCTGAACAAAGAGCGATACTCCAAGGGAGCCGCCCAAAGGGCTAATGCTAATGAAAGGAAAGTAATTAATGACACATAATTCTAGTGAAAATATAACCGAAGATAGAGAGCCTAAAAACGAGTCAGAGAATAACTGGCAACGACAGCTCAGCGTCAGGAGCGACCATAAGGTAATCAGCGTTCAGTATATATATGGTGAGGACTTTTATTTTCTTCTTGATTGGCAGACTGTTGGTGATGCTTATCCACAGCGAACTTACTAACGGGACTTAAACAAAAGTTAAGAGTAAGAAGGAGTATAATGGGATTTCGGTATAGCTTTCACGTTAAAAGAAGCTAAGGAGTATAATGGGATTTCGGTATAGCTTTCACGTTAAAAGAAGCTGATGAAAGAAACCACTGCCCCAGCAATGGCACCATGGTTTGAAAGTTTGATGATGTATTTACTCATCAAGCTGAAAGAAGAGAGTTTAGACATTATTTAGGGGGATGATTGGGTGAAAGTGATAGAAAAAACCTATTTCAAATGGCAGAGAATGCCCTAGGGGTGACCTACCACCGATTACACCACGTTTTAACTGAAGCACCTTGGTCCAGTTCCCAAGTCAATGACCGTCGGTTAGAGATTATGAACAAGTGTAATCAGAGGAGAATCACCAGAGGATTTAGCTTAATAGTTGATGATTATGGCCATAGAAAGAGCAGGAATTTTAGGGATGGAGTAGGAGGAAAATATATTGGAGAAATTGGGAAAAGGGATAATGGAATAATTAGTAGTAAAAACACATCTATGATGATGGTAGTAAAAGTTTACCATTAGATATAGAGTCAGATCACCACGGTGATTCTTTACCCAAAGGGAAACAAGACCCTCTATTTGAGAATAAACCTGAGTTAGGAATTAAATTAATAAATCTGAAAATAATTAGGTTAGATAAATTAGCACAAAGTTTATCCCAGGAGGCTTTTACATAAATTCAGCTGGAGTTAGATAAATCCAGAAAATTATGGGTAGTAACTAAAGAAGTAGAAATGTCAGCCTTAACTGGAAAGGACAATATTGCTAGAGTCATCGACGCTTCTAGTTTCTCTCAAGCCACTACTGATATTGACCACTTTATGACCAATGTTTCTTCATCAATTGTCACACCCCAGTGGATAGTCAATACATATTCTCAAAAAAATTGGGTAGAAGTTTTTTACAGGGAAGCCAAGGGATGGTTAGGACTCAAAGGATATCAAGTGCGAGATAACAGCAGTTTACTGCACCATTTTATCTTGGTTTTCTATGCCTACACTTTTATTCTTTGCCATCAGTGGACTGGAGGATTAAGACCAAGGTGGGCTAAGAAACCTCTGAATACTTTTACTGAAGCTTTATAAGCGTTTAGAACAGCCATATCTTTTCTATTTATTGATTGATTAGTTCAACTTGAATCCGGACGTGTTTCCTTCTCACCAGGCCAGTTTGGGCTACATTTCATTTAGGCTTGATTTTTGTTTACGTCCCGTAATCAGGTACTAAGTTAAATAACAGGAGGTTCTTATGGCTAAAGCCATAGAGATTCATGGCGAGCCTGCTTGCTATCCTATCCCCATACCCACATGCTTCACGGCAAAAGCTGGCTAAAGGCGCAGTTCACAGTGAAGGCCCTGTTTATATCCAAGAAGATGATAGCGTTATGTGGAGTGATGCTCATGGCAATCGTCTACTGTATTAGAATCCTAGTAACAGTGTAACTATCCTACATGACTCATCTGATTACCAAAGCGGTAATTACCGACACTTGGAAGGTCGTATAGTTGCTTGTTCCTTTAGTTTGCATGCTATTTTCCGCCAGGAACACGATTGAGAGTGGAAGGTTTTAGCCGATCACTACCAAGGTAAACGCCTCAATAGCCCCAATGATTTGGTTGTCAAAAGCAACGGCAGAACTTGGTTTACCGATCCGGAATTACCGAGCCAAATCAAGGGTATGGTGGCGAACAAGAACAAGCTGGAAGTTACGTATATCGCTTTGAACCACCAACAGGTGAGATTTATCCTGTAGTGACAGATATGGTGCATCCTAACGGAGTGGCGTGTAGTCCTGATGAAAGCCTCTTGTATATTTCAGATACAGCTGCATTTAATATTTCCAGCGGGGCGCATTATATCCCACCTTCGGCACCCTAACTGTCACAGATATTAGTACACAAGAACTAAAGCTCATTCAAGGAAGAAAAGGCTTAATGAGAATAGTATGATTAAAATGGCAATAGAGTGAGAGAATAAAGTTTTGTAAAGAAGATAAAAGAAAAGAAAATTTAATGATTTAAAAATTAAATTAGAACAGAAGAAGAAATGATTGAATCACAACAGGAGTTGTGGATAATTCTGTTATGGAATCAAAGCTTCAAAAAATGGAAATTCAAAACCTAGACCATTTAGGTATAGTAGCAGGAATAATAGACATCATAGGAGTAGTAGAAATAATCCTTGAAATTGGAGAGAAAGTGAGTCCGGGTCATTTAGTAAAACCCATGATAATAAACGGGTTAGGATTTGTATAAAAACCCTTATATATGATATTTCCCTAAGATTTTGAAACAATCCCCTGTGACCATCTAATAAGAGCAGGAGTAAAACCAGAATATCTCAAGGACGATAAACTGGGGAGAGTCATGGATACACTATTTATAAAAAGATTGGATAGAATATCTTTTATTGTCGCCTTAAAAGCAGCCCAAAAATTTGGAGTATCCCTATGAGCAGGGCATCTAGACTCATCATAAATGTACATATATGGGCAATATAATACCATCTTACCAGAAGTAATATGTGAGAGTCAAAAACTAGGAAATAATCAAGAACTAGAAGAATCAGCAGTAAAATCACCAAAAGAAATAACTATCACCTACGGTTATTCTGGTGACCATATACCGGAGTTAAAACAGTTCATCATAGAGATGATATGTTCAGTAGATGGAGACATACCAATATATATTTTTAAAACTAGCACCGGGAAACCAAGCAGATTCATCATGCCTTGGTAAAATAGTAGTAGAGTAACAAAAACAATTAAAATTTAACAGTCTCATAGTAGCAGACTGGGCCTTATATACAGAATCAAATCTAAAAATGATGTCAGATTTAAGCTGGTTATCTCCAGTACCATTAAGCGTAAAATCAGCACAATGATTAATATCAACATTACCAGAACTAGAATTTGTTGATAGTAACTTACCCGGATATAAACTAGCTTCAGAAACAGTAAATTATCCAGGAATAGAACAAAGATGGTTAGTAGTGCAAAGTCAAGAAAGAAGAGAATCAGACCTGGGTAAACTCTCACAAACAATTACCAAGGCACAATCAAAAGCTATGCAAGATTTGAAAAAGTTATCACCAGAAAAATTTGCTGGTGAAGCTGATGCTATCAAGGAGTTATCTAAACTATTAAAACAATTTATTTTTTGCAGACAGTATTTTCCTATAAAGTCCAGAGAGAATAGAGTCCCTGGGAATGATTATGGGTTTATGTCTGCTGGTTTATACTTTAGCTCAACGACAAGTTAGAACCACTTTGAGAGAGTCTAAATCAAAACTAAAAATCAATTGGGTAAACCAACTAACCGCCCCACTTTACACTGGATTTTTCCATGCTTTCAGTCTATTCATTTAGTTACACTTAACCCATAAAAACAGATCTCTCACTGGAGTCAAGAGAGAGATTTCATTATGAATCTTTTACCAGAGCATTGTTTTCCCTACTATCAATTACTTACCTAATTTTTCTCTCTATTAATTTAGTTTCCGTGAGAAAATAACCTCATATCTTTGATTTATAGCTCTATTTTACTATGTCCATAATTTCTTTTTTACTTCGATTTATTAGTCTAAGTTATGAGTTATCTCTTGAATATCTTCATTTATCTGTTGACTCCTCTGGGCGGTGTTCTTTCTCATTGCTCCTTATTGAGGCTTTGGATGCTATTTTTGGTGCTTTACTGTTTCTCCAATGCCTTTTTTCACTGCATATGTTTGTCTTTATGCTCCCTTGGATTTTCTCTCTCCGTAATTTCTCTCTGTGGCAGTTTAGGGTGCAGAATGTGGGTTTAAGGAAGGTGAACCAGGCTAATAATGGTAATTTTTAGGTGGTTGTTGTGGTGGTTTAACTGTTTGATTGGTGGTTGTTTGGTGGAGGATTTCTGTGGTTAAACCACCGACTATATTCACTGTTGCTGAGGTACTTCCTATAAGTTAATTTTCTAGTTCTGTCAATTTATCTAATATTTTTCTGGAATTTTGAGGAAGTTGATGAATTCCATTTAACATTAACCAATCAATAAAATATAATAGTAATGGGGAAACATGATTTGCTAAATGTCGCCATTTTATAATACCCAGGTGAGAATCATATAATTGAGCAGGTTGACATCCTCTTAATAAAAATACAAAGGTGCTTCCTAATGCAAAAAAATCTGATTGGGGAATGGCCTGACCATGCATGTTTTCTCTGGGACTATAGCCAGATGATGAAATGGATATCACACCGCCATTATTAGCTACATAGTTCCTAGTATTTTACCTGCTTTAGCCAAAATAATTAATACTAACTACCCATCTGGGCGAATCATAATATTGGCTGGTTTAATATCTCGATGCAGATATTGTTGGTTCTGAACTAAGCCTAAGATTTCTGCTAATTGTTTTAACCAAGCTAAGGCTTATCCTTCAGAAATGGGGCTGTTTTGTTGTTGTTTTAGACATTGTTCTAAATTGGGTCCTTCAGTTTTTTCTATCACCATGTAATGCAAGGTTAAACCTGCTCTGGTTTGATATGGAAAGTACCCTTCTGCTTGGGGAATACCAGGATGGTGTAATTGTTCTATGACATTTATTTCTTGCTGAAATAGTGAGACAGCTTTGCTATTATTGGGCAATTCTTGTTTGGTAATTTTGATAATTTTTGGTATGTCTTATTGATATTCTTCATAGACTTTGCTAAACGCAGCTTTCTCACTTAATAATCGGAGTACCCGATAACGGCCTAATAATTCCAATTGAGAACCACAACTTTGACACAAGCAGTTCTCATCGTTGTTGGGGTGGTTAGGTTGAGGACAAATCGGGTTAATACAAAGACTCATAATAGGGACTGGGGACTAGGGGACTAGGGACTAGAGAATAGAAACCAATTACCAATTACCCATTACCAATTTGAGATTATCTCATTTTTGTTCTGCTAAGAATTCGGCTACCGTTTGATTAAATTCTTCTGGTTTGGTTAAAAATGGCCAATGATTACCGGGAACTTTCTTGAGTGTGAGGTTTTTGAGGTTGGTTTTGTAGGGTTGAATTTGCCAATTTTGGCGGTTTACTCCTTTTTCTGGTTGTATAAAGAGGGCAGGAACATCAACTGGGGTGATAAAACCTGGTACTTGCATAACTGCGTCAAAAATGCCGTCACGGGCAGCGATGGTAAATTTGCTACCCCAACTTCCACCAGGTTTTTGTTCAATTCCAGCTTGAAAAACTTGCTGTTGTATGGAACTCTAGCTTTGATATTGACTGAGTTGTCTGATTTTTTGTTCGGCTTCTTCATAAGTTGCAAATGGTCCCATACTTTTGAGGAAACGTAAAACGCTGTACAAGAGGGGAAATATTAATTTCAAGAAGTTGGGCATTTTCCAAATGAAAATTGGATCTGCCAGGGTGATACTCTGTAAGCATTCTGGATCTTCTCTAGCCCAGATGGCTGCTAATTTACCTGTCCAAGAATGACTGACGACATGAGCAGTAGTCCATCCTAGTGTATCCATTAATGTTTCCAGGTCTGTGATCACACTCTCAAAACTATAATCTCTTTCTGGTTTACTACTCTCTCTATGACCACGCATATCTGGTGCGACTATATGATAATCTGCCGCTAAATAATTTCCCAAGGTAGACCAAACTAAGGCATTGTCAGCCATACCATGTAATAACAGCAATGGTTTTTCACCTTGGTTCCATTCCAAGTAAGAAATTTCCATATCCTCTATTGTTATGCTTTTACGTACAGGTATGCTTTGGTAATTCATGATTGATAATCAGTAACAGGGAATGGTGAAAACTCAAGAAACTGATAACTGATAACTGATAACTGATAACTGATTTATTGTACCCATTAGCACGAAATAATAAGGCAGATGAATGTCAAGATCAAGAAATAACACTCCTTGAGGATATTAAAATTACTATGCCAGAAATACATCAATCAATCGCCCAACATTACCATGAGCGTACTAAATACGACCCTGACACACTGGCTTCTAAAAGTCAGAGGTTAGACTGGGCTAAACAGCCAGTACCGTTTAAAGAGTACAAAATTGGCTCTGATTATGACCTTAAACCCTATTTGCAACAGCAACCAGAGTCTTTTGCTAATAATCCAGATGCTAAATGGTGGCAAAGACTTTCCCAACTACTATTTCACAGCTACGGACTGACTGCAAAAATGCCTTCTATGGGAAGCGCGGTATATTTGCGATCTGCACCTAGTGCAGGGGGTTTATATCCTGCTGAGGTATATTTGCTTTCTCGTGGTACACCATTGTTACCTGCTGGACTCTACAATTATCAGTGTCGGACTCATTCTCTAATGCAATATTGGGAAGATGATGTTTGGCAAGCTTTACAAGCAGCTTGTTTTTGGCATCCTACTTTAGAAAATACCCAACTGGCTATCATTACTACTGCGGTTTTTTATCGTTCAGTATGGCGTTATGAAGATAGGGCTTACCGTCGGATTTTTCTAGATACAGGTCATCTTTTAGGCAATATTGAGTTAGCCGGAGCAATTACTGATTATCGCCCCCATTTAATCGGTGGTTTTGTTGATGAAGCCGTCAATGATCTACTTTATATTGATCCTGAACAAGAAGGAGCAACTGTTGTTATCGCTTTGGCAGATGTATTAGATGTTAAACAAAATTTGCCTTTGGGAAAAACTGCATTGCCTTCGACTATTCACACTAGTTATCCCTCAATTCCTGATGGTGAACTGCTAAGATATTTTCATTTTCATACCCAGATTCAATCTGGCATAAGCTACCAGAATTTAACAACCATAAAAATAGAAAACACATTAGAGGATAAATATAATTTTCCCTTTTGTGACAAACTTTCTACTATTACGACACCAATTCATTGGGGGGGAAATCTTTCAGAATTAGAAAATACTATCTATAAGCGTCGTTCTACTCGTGCTTACAGTGGAGTTAATTTAACCTTTGATGAACTTAAGATGTTACTTGATTTTACTTACCAACCACAAAATTATATTGACCAAAACCTAGATAATTCTCCCGATTACTTTGACCTGAGTTTAATTGAAACATTTATTGCTGTTTCTGGTGTTAAAGGACTTGATTCAGGTTGTTACTATTATGCACCTAAAGCACAAGAATTAAGACAAATTCGCTTTAAGAATTTTCGCCGTGAGTTACACTTCCTTTGTTTGGGACAAGAATTAGGACGGGATGCGGGAGCAGTGATATTTCATACTGCTGATTTAAAAACAGCGCTCGCTCAATATGGTGATCGCGTTTACCGTTATTTACATCTGGATGCTGGTCATTTAGGACAAAGGCTTAATTTAGCAGCTATTCGCTTGAATATAGGTGTTAGTGGTATCGGGGGCTTCTTTGACGATCAAGTCAATGATGTTTTGGGTATTCCTGCTGATGAAGCAGTTCTCTATATCAGCACCTTAGGCAGACCACGGTAAGTTATCAGTTAACTAACTAGGCAACATTAATTAAACATTTTTGAGAAAAACAGAAATCTCTGTATTGCTTATCTGTTCCCTTTTAAGGGTTCCCTGTTTCCTCCTCTAAATGTGCAATTTATTTTCCACGACTACTTATCAGTTATCAGTTAGAGAAATGATATCCCCTGATTCTTCAGAAAGTCGGGGATCTAAATTTTATACTTCTGGTTCAATACCCAAAGAGCGTAATTGGGCAATTAGGCGATCTTTTTTCTGACGTTCCTGTTCAGCCCGTTGGTATTCCCTTTCAGCCGGTTCTTCTCTACTTAACAACAAATTACCATCTAAATCCCACCAAGGTAACCAAGGCAATTCTACATTTTGATATTCACCTTGCCAAATTCCTAATTCAACCCCCAAAGCCGCAACAGGATAATGTCCGCGATCATTGGCTGGTAATAATTATTTACCTTCAATCAACTGATAAACTTCCACACTGGCCTTATTCACTTTGTAAATACCATAAAAAGCAGGATAAATCACCTGTTCATAAATCCAAGATCTCCCTTTCCACAGAGTTTTATCTCGTTCTTCATCAACATTACCAGAAACAAATTCTAAAACAATGAATGGGGAAATATACTCTTGCCAAAGTACATAAGAACGCCACATTTGACCTTTGAGACTAGGCGGTACATTCGGCACATAAAACCAATCCGGTGCTTCTGCACCCTGTTGTGGAGCATCAGTAATACGCCAGTAAATACCACTATATTGACCTATACAATATTGTCCATCAGGGTGAATTTTTTGTTAAATAGGCCTAGTAGATTCTGTTAGCAAAATGCTTTGAGGATACTCCTGAAAATTTATCACAAAAGTACCATCAAACTCTGGAAGTTGAGTATGATCTGGAAGAGTAATTCCAGATGTAGGAATATTTGTGGTAGAGGTCATATACCCCTCGCGCTCGTGGTGTTTTTTTCAGTGTACCAATAAAGTCAGCATTCAGCACTAAACCTCTGGTTGTAAATCTACACTATAGATTTTCTGGGAGGATCGAGTTTTGGCAGAAAGACTCAAATAGGAAGCAAACCATTGAGATAAGCACAAGGAAGGGAAAGGATTTGGTAGACACTTTCAACATTCCACTGTGGTCCAGAAATTTTAATCCTTGCTCCAATCTGTTGAATAGCAGATTCGACAGATCCAGAACCAATAGAACACAGTTGTTTAGCTTGGTAGTAGGTGTAGTTAATAATGCCAGTGGGATGTTTTTCGCCTATGTCGAAAAACTTCTTAACTTGTTTGCCTCGACAATTATTAAATAAAGGTTGAATTGGCTCTATCTGACCTTGCCACAATAAACTCCCAACAGCTTGGAGACGCTTTAAAGAACCACTAATTTGATAAAGATTCTCTTTGAGGTGATACCAATCTAAAATTTCCAAAGGTTTGAATTTTTCAGTTCCAAACTCTTTAACTAAATTGCAAACTCCATCATGACCATCCCCCAAACACACAAGGGGGTTAACCAAAGACTGGCTATTAACATAATCAACTCATGATTGATTAGTTGTTATCAAAAAATGCGCCATCATAAATTCCTTGTAGACGAAGGGTTTTATAGTCTCGCCAGTACCAGCCTGGTTGTAGTTTGCCCCCTAGTCGTACTTTTCCACCATCCATGCTCACTTCACAGACAGCTTGTTTTCCTTGTGGTAGCTCCCAATCTTGTTCCACAACTAGTTTTTGTTGCCTCCTATGGCCAACTTTTACTCCTGTTAATGCTTCAATTTCAACTTCTGCTTTTTGATATGATTCCTTAGCTGATAGCCTCAAGCAGCACTTTTGAAATAATGGACTTAACCGACTTCTTGGCTTCAAACCCAGTCTCTGCAACTGTTTAGCTTTTAGTTTTAGTTCTCCTACCAAGGTTTTGACTTTCCTAGTTTTACCTACTTTCCTTCCGCTTGTTTCTTCGATAAAAAAATGGCTACTTCTGGACTTACCACTTCTAATATTTGACTCCTCACTGTTTTTCCTATGCCTTCTAAGTCTTTTATCTGACTTTTGTCTGCTTCTTCATATAACAATTTTGCCATTTCTTATAAGCACGCTTTGGGCAGTTCTTTTCTAGACTCGTTTATGGTTGCTAATCCACACTTATTTATCCTTAAATTCTCCTAAAACTTGTATATCTTCCAATAGTGGATGCTCGCGATTTTCTTCCCATCTAAATTGTGGAATGTAACAGTTAATAATTCTGTTTTTCCACCAATTTTCACAGTCCTGAAAAATTGAAATCCTGAACTGGGTGGTTGATTTAATTTGATATCAACAGATGCAGTTTTAAACTTCACTTATAGTCCAAAAGTATTATCTAAAGGATTTCCGAACTCATGATATTTTTGCACAACTATACGCTAAAACTGAATATCATCAGTGTGTAATTAACCTGATGAAGTTTGCACAACCAGTTTGGAATGACCTTAAATATCAGTTGCAGGATGGTTCTATACTAGATATATATTGGACTAATATCTACCTTCCCAATGGTCAAATTCTCGGTATTGGTAAAGATATTACAGCACACAAACAAAGTGAACAGCTGCTAAATGCTCAAATTGAACGAGAGAAATTGATGCGAACTATTGCATAACGTATTCGAAATTAATAATTTGGTTTCGGGTCTGCTCATTTCCTATCATATAGTTCCCGGTCAGATCAGCCTCCAAACTAATATAGATGCAGTCAGCTTAAATGTTGATGAAGCTCTTGCTTGTGGTTTAGTGGTTAATGAATTAATCTCCAATGCTCTCAAGCACGCTTTCCCTAATAAACAAAAAGGTATGACTAATATTAGTTAACATAATATAAATAACTATATTCAATTAGGTGTTCAAGATAATGGTATCGGCTTGCTAAATGGCTTAGGTTGGAAAAATAATAATTTTTCGGGGCTGTCATTAGTTTATGATTTGGTTACAGAACAACTAGAACGTAATATTCTTGTAGAAGGTAATCACGGAACATTATTCCACATTCAATTTCCACAATTAACTTTGCATAACTTAATAGCAAATGGAGCAAGCTAAAATTTTAGTGGTTGAAGACGAAATCATTGTGGCTAGAACTATTTCTAACCAATTACATCAATTAGGTTATATTGTTACAGGTACAGCTTCTTCTGGTAAAGCTGCCATTTCTAAAGCATTAGAAAGTCAGCCAGGATTAGTCTTAATGGATATTATCCTCAAAGGAGAAATGGATGGAATTACTGCTGCTCTTAATATTCGTGAAAACTTAGATATACCGATAATTTTTCTCACTGCTTATGGAGATGACCAGACTTTAAAACGTGCTAAAATTACTCAGCCCTTTGGTTATATTGTCAAACCATTCACCATTACAGACTTACGTATAGCTATTGAAATAGCTCTGTCACAACACAAATTAAAACGTGAATTACGGGAAAATAGAGACCAGTTAGCAACCCTATTAAATTGCATGAATGATGCGGTAGTTGCTATAAATGAGCAGGGAGTGGTGACATTTATGAATCCTGTAGCAGAGAACTTAACTGGTTGGAAACAGGAAGAAGCTTTGGGATATAATATCTCAGATATTCTCAAAATTATTGATGATGTGACTGAAGAAATCACAGCAAATCCTATTGCTAATGTTTTACAGCAGCAAGAGGTTGTTTATTTAGGGGAATTTAATTCTTTAATTAATAAAAATGGACAAAGAATACCAATCGGCCATAGTGCTTTACCATTCAAACTAAATAATGAAATTAGTGGTGCAGTAGTGGTTTTTTGGGATCTCAGCGAACGCCGTCAAAAAGAATATCTGGAACAAGCTTTAAAGAAAGAACAAGAACTAAATCGTCTCAACTCTCTATTTATTTCTACAGTTTCCCATGAATTTCGTAATCCTTTGGCAATGATTCAAACAGCAGTAGAACTAATAGAGATTCAAGGCAAGAATTTAACTGAAACTAAAAAAAATACTTATTTTACCCGCATTTATGATGCTGTACAATCAATGGAAAAACTCATGGAAGATGTATTATTCATGGGTAAAGCTGAGGCAGATTACCTGGGTCATAATCCTGTATCAATTAAATTAGATAACTTTTGCCGAGATTTAATTGAGGAATTTACTTTTATTAAAAATAGCTCTCATAAGATTATTTTTAATTGTAATAGTCATCATACAGATGCTATGATGAATGAAAGATTATTACATTATTTATTCATAAATTTACTTTCTAACGCTGTTAAATATTCTCATCCTGGTAGTGAAATTCAATTTAACCTCTCTTGTGATTTAACAACAGGAGTAGCAATTTTTGAGATTCAAGACCAAGGAATTGGCATTCCCAAATTAGACCAAAATCGAATTTTTGATTCTTTTTTTCGAGCCTCAAATGTCCAATCAATTCATGGTAACGGACTCGGCCTGGTAGTTGTAAAAAGATGTGTGGATGCTCACAATGGTGAAATTAATATCAGCAGTCAAGAGGGTATGGGAACGACATTTACTGTCACCTTACCGTTAAATTCAGTTATCAGTTAACAGTTATTACTGTCGCCTATCGCTTAACTATCCTGACGCACACCACCCACAACTGGCTTAACTTCGTCTGAAGAAAATGGATCAGTACCACCTGTCCAGTTAAAATCACTAATACGGATGGTAAGTCCTCCTAATTCCAACACTGGATTGTAACGCAAAATAATTCCGTAGGTGCGGCGATTATACTCTACAGTGTAGTCTGTGCTGCTTTCTTTTCCTGTATCGAGGTTAATAGATGTTTGCAACCCTAAGCGAAATGGGCCATATATTTGCTGTGAAATCCCAGCACTTATAACTTTATTATCTACGGAGCGATCAAATAAAAAGGGTGATAATCCGCTGTTGAAGCCTTGGGAATAACTAATATTAAAAGCTGTGTAATCTAAAAATGGTCGAGAAAAATGACCAAGCTGCCCAACTAAACCGATTGTACCAATTAAGGTACTTTGATTATCGCCACTAGTGTAATAACTTGTAGTACAAGTTACACCTGCGAGCGCTTGGAAATAAGGTACAACTGGATTAGATGAATATTTTAATCCTTCCGTGGGAGTTGGTGGTAATGGTTTTCCTTGCCACAGTAAAAAACCCTTACTCACAGACGCACTTCCTTGTAAGCGACCTAGAGAAATGCGATCATTCTGGCGCTCAGGGTCTAGTAAATCTTGGCGATCCGTATTAGCATCTATATACTGAGTGCCTGCTTGATAGCTGAGATTAATCCCACTTTTACCCAAGGGAATAATTGGGGAAGTAATCACTCCACCGAAACTACTCTGAACAGTTTGAAAGCCGAGAGTACCATTGTAAAGGCGATCGCGGTAACTATATTCTAGATTCAATGTGTGGGGATTTACTTCACCTAAAGCCTGACGCAACCGCAAACTCCCCCGTAAATTATTTTCTAGTTTGTTAAAATCGAGACTTGTTAAGTCTCCCTTGCCTTCAACAGTAGTTTTGGGACCTAAAACAGAATTCAACTTAGTTTTTACACCAAACAAATCTGCAACATTACCACTACCCTCAAAAGCCTTCTGTACAAAAAACTGACGTGTAATGCTCCAGTGAGTCTGATCATTATTTATAGCTGAAAAATTACGTTCAACAAAAAAACCACCCCGCTTGCTACCATCAAATCCTGGAGAGACAATGAATGGACTCACATCCCGTTCACGACGGTCAATTTTTTGGTTATCAATGGGAATCGGTAAAGTAAAATTTTGGTCAAATACTAAACTTTGATCCTGCGTATTAACACGGTCTAAGAAAGGTGCTTCTCGTGTCATAGTCACCTTAGAAGCCCGTAATTCTAATTCAGGTGGTGAGAAAGGATCATTAGTAATTCGTACATCCTCAGCTTGCCAACCATTGGGATAAAAGTCAATGCCTTGGGCTTCGAATCGCAACCGTTTGAGAACACCACCTGTTTTTGGTGGGGGAATATTTCTCGCATCTGCTTGACCACCAATAGTAACATCAATCCCTCCGGAACTTTTGATATTACTTACAGGTTGATTAGCGCGAATACGGTCACTCGGTGGGCTACTAGGCACACCACCAGCAGTAATATCTGTGGTTGCAGAGGGTGAAAAAACCAAATCTGTTTGAGTTGTGGGAACGTAAATTTCTCCCCTGCCATTTTCCAAATCCCCATTGTCTTGGATAAAATTATAGGTAAAACGTTGTCCCCTTAATACCTGATTCCCCCTAGTTAAAGCAACATTACCTTCTCCCACCGCAATCAAATTATCCAAATTTACCTGCAGTCTATCAGCATCTACTACCGCCCCATCAAATCGCACCACCACATTACCTTCAGCAGTAATAATTCGTCTTTGTTCATCATATTCTTGGCGATCGGCAATCACCTGCACAACTCGTTGTCTGACTTGTGGAGTATTTCCAGAGGGTTGATTATTTGGAGAAATAGGTCCTGGGCCTGGTGTAAATTCTACAGTAGTAGAAGTTGACGGTTGGTTATTAGCATTACGCAGCTTCAACTCAATAATATTTTGAACTGGCACAGGACTTGGGGGATTTTGTGCCGTTTCTGTCTCACCAGTAAGATTAATTTTATCCCCTGGTTTGTGTAAATTTACATAAGTTTTGTGTGGTACTGGGGCTGATGTTTTAATAACAACTGGCGACTCAGACAACCATACATTGTTTAAATTATTTGTATTGACAACTTCTCCAGAAAGTGATGCTGAACTAGCATCTGGTATTTTTTCAGCCACAACATATTTTGTCTGGGGATAACCAACTTCTAAACCCGTTACCAAAACAGCGGCATTCCCCCCAGTGTGTTGAGGAGAAAATTCTGGAGGTATATTCTCCGACTGAGGTGACAAAGATAAGGGTTCAGCAACTCCTGAGTCATTTTCATTAGCCTTTTTAGCAGCTTTTGTAGGAGTTGGTAGACCTTGAGAAATATCAATATTTCTTGAATTTCCCAGTTTTTGCATAGCAGTTCCCCCCTCTACAACTGAAGCAGAAGAAAGAGACTGGGCTAGTTTTATATATTCAACAATCGGGGGTGAGTCAGGCGGCAAAACTGGATGAAGCATATCTTAGGAAAATCAAGCTAACGAAAAGGCAGATATTCAGCTGGAAGGACTTGATTAGACATTTGCCTTCCGACTTTCGCCTTCTGCTAATTTGCAGTAAGCCGCCAAGAGGAGGACACTCACTCTATCATTGTTCCAGATTAGTCGCCAGGTTTCGGGGGTTTAGTGTCTTCCGCCTTCCAGCAGTGGCAGATAATGTCTTGTATTCTTATTCTAGATCCCGACGGCCAGGGTTGCGAGCCGGGTCATTTGATAGAAATCCAAACACAAAAATTCCTACGAAGAAAGCAACAACAATATAAACAGCGATTTTCAAAGTCACCATAGAAATATCTCCCAGGGGTATGACAAAAAAGTTCTCAGCAAACAGCTACGCAGAAAAGATAGCTTTTCTATCTTACCCACATCTGGTTCTTTTGTGGAGGGATGTTTCAAGGCAGGAGTTCAGGACTTTTGTAGAAGAAAATATTTCCTTTATCTTCCTCATCTTCCTCATCTCCCCTACCCCTTTTATCTCCCCTCCCTACACCCTAATTTTTTCCACCAAATCCTTAGCGTTTCGGTTTTTGATCACTCTTGCGGGTGTACCCACTGCAACAGAGTAAGGAGGAATATCTTTATTGACAACCGCTCCTGCACCAACGACACTACCCTGACCAATATGTACACCATCTAATACAGTTACTCCATGTCCTAACCAACAATCATCTTCAATAACAATTCCTTGACAAGTTACACCTTGATGTCTTATCGGTAATAATGGGTCTGCGAAAATATGACTGTTAGCATATATACCTGTATGAGATCCAATCATACATTGCTTGCCAATTCTGATATCCCCTGGACCTGCAATACAGACGTTAGGAGCAATGAAAGTATTATCATCAATATAGATGCAAGTATGATCCATAGCGCCTATATCAACATTGCGTTCAATAGCCACTCCATTTCCTAGATAAATTCTATTGCTTGGGTGTCCTTTGGCATCTAGACGGACATTTTTAAATATGTGTACCCCATTACCTATTTCAATATAAGCAGTACAGATAAATTCCGCACCATGCTGAATGTAGACTTTTTCACCTATAGAAGCAAAAATACGCCGATATAGCAACCTTCTCAAATGGGGACCTAAACCAATGGTAGGAATATCTCCTAATAAGGTAGTTATGAAAAGTTCTTGAAATCGTTCTAATTTGGCTGAATATTGCTGGCTAATCATGGCTCAAAATATCTCCAATAAATTGTTTTGGACAAGGTTGAAAACTGATCTAACTTTGTATCTTTGCTTGTAGTCTCTTCCCTAAGATGCAGTTAATTAGTTAGCATTCAGCATGAAGCCAATAGGCTAGTTCAACGACAGTCCTAAGTCGTCTCAATCCCTGAAATAAATAATTTTCCCAGCCTTTATTTAATAGCCATTAACCTGTGTTAAATAACTCTTGTATCCATTCCAAAAGCTCTATCTACACCAAGCTGAAAGCAAAGAAATCCAGCCAGAATGCACTGGTTTCTCTTTTTCAAAGAGTTGAGGAAGCCAGATACGTAATATCAAGTCCAGCTAATTACTTATAAGACAGGTGTAATGGCTACTAATTGATTTTTCCCCATTATCAGACCTGATAGATATGATAAGTATCCAAACAGACATGACATACAGCAGAAGTCATAAGTCAGGAGTCAGGAGTAAAACTCTCTTAATGTCTAGGTTTCAATTTAGATTCTGTACCTCATTGATCTGCAATCTGCTTTAACTACTAGTAGAGATTGGCGTAAATAAACCAACCATTCCAAATCTGTGATTCCAAATCTCTGAAAAGCTCACACCGTAGTGATTTTGACTTTCACCCTGCGGTACTACCCTAGTAATGGTCAGCAAGCATGAAACGATAAGAGTACATCGACAAAACTTGACAAGCTTTCTATGCAACTTATGCAACTATTGATACAGTTATGTTTCCGTTAAATACTTTCTATCAGACGGTTTTGGTACTTTTGCAACCAACTGATATCAATAGGCTATGTAACAACAAAAATACATTTAGTAATTAAGGTCTTCTAGAACTATATTCACCTTTTTACTTAACGTGCCATGTAATTTTTGTTGAATGATAATTTAGTATTTCTAAGTATAAAAACTAGGGTGGAGTGTCACCAACTTCTGCCATGATATTAAAGTTTACCATAGGTGCAAACAAGTAAGGACTTCCCCGACAGCTATGACGGCTTTCTGACAACGAATTTCTAGAGTAAGTGGCTCTAATCATGTCGCAGACAAATGACTTACAGGCTAACAAAATCACGCTTTTAATAACATTAGCGGCTTATAGTTAATAATTTAGTTTAACCATAACATACTTTATTTTTAATAGACAACTTTCTCGAAAAAATCCGTCTATTCTCTAGGATTTGTATCTGTAACAATTGATATAAGCTAAGTTTTCATATATGTCTAATTTCTGTAAGTAGCCATCATGAACTCCGTATCCTATAACCCATGAAAATAAATACTTTCTTAAGCATTCAGCTATCAGCTAATGACTTCGCTCCTGCTAGATATGGCCATCTGGGAAAATCGCTTAACCACTGACAGGCAGATTTCCAAATTCGTTCGTTTTCTTAGTTAGAAAATTTTACAAGACAAAAACGAACTTACAGAGTAAAATATGCCTTTTAACTGACACACAGGGTTGGCTTATGATGGCAATTACAGAAATTGTGCAGCAAGCTTTAACTACTGGCTATTTGAGCGTTATGGCACAAAACCAGCTCCGTAAACTTCTGCAAACTAATTATGACTCAGAAGACTTAGATGCTTTGATTATTCTACACCGTTCTATTGTGGCAGGTGAGGTCAAAAAAGAGTCACTCGGACAGAAAAATTACCGTTCTGTTAAACATAAGGACGCTTCATCAAATATCAAACTTGCTTATCAAGTCGCTGCTGAGATGGCCTTTGCCGCTGCGCTGGCTCTAACTATGTCACATAATCCCCATGATCGGCCTTCTGTAGGTGCATAATTGATGGCATTTTAATTTGTTTTTGAGCATAATATTAATTTTTGGTGAATTTTTGCAAGCCTGAGTGTAATAGCGCAAGCACTGATCTCCCTCTCCTAAACGTTAGTTGTGAAAATTGCTTTCTCAACTGTTGAATTGGACAAACTTTAGCTGTTTATGCCCATATAAATAGCAATGACAGAATTTTTTCCTTCCTAACTAGATATAATAATTAATTTATTAAGAAATAATTAAATTTTTTATATTAAGAAATAATTAAATTTTTTATAGTAAAAGATGTAGATAGCATCATAATGTGCGCTAATAGCCGTCACTAGTCACTAGTAAAATTCTCTTTTTGTATATCTTTAGCACTAAATTTTGTACTCCCTTGATTACTCATGGTAGGAAATTAGTGAAAGAAACCCATAGACCGATCACTTTTTTTGGTGTAAAGTCTAGCAAAGAGTGAGAGAATTATTCTCAATGCTTAACAAAGTCATCAAAAACTCACAAACTTAGTATAAAGAATTGGCAACATTGGGTAAAGACAGTAAACAATAACCATATCTGAATTTGAACTTTTGTCAAACTATGCAGCCAATTCGCACTTTTAACGTTTCTCCTTCCATACCCCAAAGACTAGAACCACTGCGGAAACTAGCATACAATCTGCACTTTGATTGGAATGTTGAGAGTAAAGACTTATTTCGTCGATTAGACCCTGATTTATGGGAATCTAGCCATCATAACCCGGTGTTAATGCTGGGTACTATTAGCCAAGGGCGGTTATTGGAAGTTGTAGAAGATGAAGGCTTCCTGGCACAAATGGATCGTGCTGCTCGTCAATTAGAGGATTATTTGCAAGAGCGCACTTGGTATCACAAACAACGCGGTCAGAAACAAAAGGAATGTTATGCTTATTTTTCTGCTGAGTTTGGACTGGTAGATTGTCTACCTGTTTATTCAGGTGGTCTAGGTGTACTAGCGGGGGATCACCTCAAATCTGCTAGTGATTTGGGATTACCTCTAGTTGGTGTGGGCTTGTTGTATCAACAAGGTTACTTTGCCCAGTATCTTAATGCTGATGGTTGGCAACAGGAACGCTACCCCATCAACGATTTTTATAATATGCCCTTGCATTTGGAGCGTAATCCTGATGGCTCTGAGCTGCGGATTGCGGTAGATTATCCAGGACGCAAGGTATACGCTAGGGTGTGGCGTGTGCAGGTGGGAACAGTGCCACTATATATGCTGGACACCAACATTGAACCAAACAAGGCTTACGACCACGACATCACTGATCAGTTGTATGGTGGTGATATTGATATGCGTATCCACCAGGAAATTATGCTGGGTATTGGTGGTGTCCAGATGTTGAAAGCCTTGGGGTATGAGGTTACTGCTTACCACATAAATGAAGGTCATGCAGCTTTCTCGGCTTTAGAACGCATCCGTATTCTGATTCAGGAAGAGGGTTTGAGTTATGCTCAAGCTAGACAGGTAGTGGCTTCTAGTAATATTTTTACTACCCACACTCCTGTACCAGCAGGTATTGATTTGTTTGCTCCTGATAAGATTTTGTATTATCTGGCTTACTACGCAGATATCTTTAGTTTGCCTAAAGAACAATTCTTGGGACTGGGACGAGAAAATACAGGGGATTTATCTGGTCCTTTCAGTATGGCGGTGCTGGCTCTGAAGATGGCAACATTTTCTAATGGTGTGGCACAATTGCACGGTGTGGTATCGCGGCAAATGTTCCAGGGTTTGTGGCAGAAGGTACCAGTTGAGGAAGTACCAATTGCGGCAATTACCAATGGTGTTCATGCTCGCAGTTGTGTGGCTAAATCAACTCAAGAGTTGTACGATCGCTATCTTGGACCCAACTGGTCATCAGCACCACCAGATAGTCAGTTATGGGAACGGATGGATTCTATTCCTGATGAAGAGTTATGGCGTAATCACGAACGCTGCCGATTAGATATGATCCTATATGTCCGGGAGCATTTGGTGAAGCATTTGCGCGCTCGCGGTGCTTCTGCTTCTGAGATTGCCCAAGCTCGAGAAGTTCTCGATCCCAATGTTTTGACCATTGGTTTTGCCCGTCGTTTTGCTACCTACAAACGTGCTACTTTATGGATGCGTGATTTGGAGAGAATTAAGCGGATTTTATTGGGTAATAAACACCGCAAGGTGCAATTTGTAATTGCTGGAAAAGCACACCCTAAAGATATTCCCGGTAAAGAATTGATTCGGGATATCAATCATTTTATCCACGAACAAAACTTGGAAAAACAGGTGGTGTTTGTTCCTAATTACGATATTCACATTGCCCGTCTGATGGTAGCAGGTTGTGATATCTGGTTAAATACTCCCCGTCGTCCCCGTGAAGCTTCTGGTACTAGTGGCATGAAGGCAGCTATGAATGGACTGCCTAATTTAAGCGTACTCGATGGCTGGTGGGATGAAGCTGATTATGTCCGCACTGGTTGGGCTATAGGACATGGTGAGAATTACGAAGATCCTAATTATCAGGATGAGGTAGAAGCTAACGCTCTCTATGAGTTACTAGAGAAGGAAGTTGTACCCCTATTCTATGATCACCGTGATGGGGATGGTTTACCTCGTCAATGGGTGGATAAAATGAAAGATGCAATTCGTTTGAATTGTCCTTTCTTTAACACAGCCCGTATGGTGCGGGAATATGCACAGAGGGCTTATTTCCCAGCGAGCGATCGGTATCGTACTCTCACACTTGATAACTACGGCCCAGCTAAAGAATTAGCGGCGTGGAAAGCAAAATTAGGTGAACACTGGTTTAACATCAAAATCAAAGATATTGATGTATCCGCAGCCTCAGAAATTGAGGTTAATCAAACTGTGGCAGTGAAAGCTAAGGTTGATTTAGCCACTTTAATAAATGATGATGTACGCGTGGAATTATATCAGGGTTCCATTGATGCTAATGGCGAAATTGTTAACGCTGTACCTGTGGTGATGGATTATCAAGGACAGGATAGCCAAGGTTTAAGTGTTTATACAGCCGATATCACTTACACCACCTCTGGTTTGCAAGGTTTATCTTTGCGAGTCTTACCACAAAACCAATACCTTTCTACTCCTTATGAACCCAGGTTAATCGCTTGGGCTGAGTAGTTAATTCCTTAAAATTAGGCGTTGCTGATTGAAGTTGGCAACGCCTTTTATTATGGTGGTTTTAACCATGCTGGACGTTTAAGTCTTGTGAAAATGACTTTTAAGGTTATTCAAGGTAGAGAAGATGCCCAGAAGTAAGCCTTTATAAGCTGTTACGCATTTACTTTTTTTGCCCAAAAAGATTTCTACAAGGACTATAGGCTACTAAATATAATATTAAATTTAGCTGCGTAATAGCTTACTATTAAAACTCCAAGACTCTTTCAGGTTCGATATTATAGATAATGAATTCAAAAATCCAGATATTTTCAGATGCTCTGCGATTTAAAATCTGAAGGTGATAATTGAGAGCAATAAATCTTTCAAATTTTATCTTGACAGCAATGTCTAATCTTTGCCGAGAAAATCTTACTTCCTGTTGCAGTTATATTTTAGCTTGGCAAAATGTTATAAGTCTTTATGTAGCTTGTGAAAAATCTAGAAAAACAGAATTTATGAAGGCTAATTACGACAAATTATTGACCCAAATCGCTGGGATACTAGGAGTAACTAGCGTCAGTCTCTTGATTACTTTACCATGTCAAGCAAAAGAAGTCCTCAATCCTCATCCCCATATTTTCCAAGAAGCTCCCTATAATCGGGATCAAGGTATTCAACCAAATTCTCATTCCATCTCTGGTGAACAGGCTTTAACAACAGAAAAGGGCAACAATAAAACTAAAACACAGGTAGCACAATCCAGTGGCAGTAGCAAAATTAACCCTAAACCAAGTATTTTCAACGAACCTCCCTATAACAGACGCACTGTACCCAGCGAAACCCTACCCGTTAAGCCACCAACAAAAACACCAAGCACTCCAGGAAATCAAAAACCAACAGCACCTGAACTAACACAACCACCCGCAGGGGCAACATCAAGCAAAAACGTCATAGAAGTAGCTGAATCAGCAGGTTCTTTTAAAACCCTCATCAAAGCCTTAGAAGCAGCTGGACTTACAGAAGTTTTGCAAGGAAATGGACCGTTCACAGTTTTTGCTCCCACTGATGCAGCTTTTGCCAAATTACCCCAAGATGCAGTGCAAGATTTGTTAAAGCCAGAAAACAAAGAAGTATTGGTCAAAGTTTTCACTTATCATGTAGTAGCTGGTAAAGTCTTTTCCCGTGATTTAAAATCTGGTCAAGTCACTAGTCTGCAAGGTGATCCAATTAGTGTTAAAGTCAATCCATCTGAAGGTGTATTAGTCAATGATGCTAAAGTAATTAAGGCAGATATTCCAGCGAGCAACGGCGTTATTCATGAAATTGATAATTTGATTTTGCCACCTAGTTTGTAGAACTAACCCCAATACCATTCAGTTAGGGAAAATTATCTGTTTAGGCAGGCAGAGGAAGTAGAGGAAGAGAAAGAGGCTCATCGGAACCATATTGGAACTAACCCCTTGCAAATTAGCTTTGCAAGGGGTTTACCGGAAGATTGGGTTTAAAGCCGCAACCTTAGAGGACGGTTTTTTATTTGTTTATGATTTTATCTGCAATACTTCTTGATAAAATACAGGCATGATAATTAGAGAAGCCAAACTATTAAACGGAACAAAAGAGCAATATTTGGTATCGGCTCAATAAGTAGGGGTAACAGAGGGAAATAACTGAAGCGAGGTACACAAAGTGTCATAAGATAGAACACATGATACAAGAGCTTATTTCAAATGACTTTTCAGTGTCTAATTTGCTCCAAACCATCGAGCCAAAAGGGATTGCAGAAGAGTCCATGCATCATACAGTAGAGGTATTACTGAACTTAATAGAGCAATTACAATCACAAGTTAAAGAATGACGGGCATAAAATCATTTTCTCTGAGCTAACAAGGTATTCAAGCTTGTCTGTATAATATTCCTTTCTGAAAACCTATAAATTTATAGGTTTGAAGCAAGTTCGACGGATAGAAACGAATAGTTTTGATGTTGTAGCAAAAATTTTTCATTTGCCTTTATCAAAATAAAACTAATTTCTTAGTTAACCTTTATAGTATAATCATTCCTCTAAAAATTTTTAATTATTAATATTGATTTACTTATCCAAGTATAAATAAATACTAGTTATTTGAACTTAATTAAAATATACTACTGGCTAGTATGGGTAGAAGATCATGAATTTAGAAAAAATAAGGGAACTTTCAATAAAGCAATTGAATCAAGTGATGCCAACCTCTTGAGAGAATGCTTTTATTTCCTTAAAACTACCTTATAAGATGCTCAAATTTATGCAGAACATTTTGATTTTCTTGCTGACTTAGTCAATCAAGACAAGTTTTTAGAATCAGGAGGAGAATGGTATTTCCTCATGCTCTTACAAGAAATGGTGTTAAATGTATGTAGCCGCTAATGAACAGCAGATTTTATTACCAGCGATACAAATAACAAACGAAGCATTTGATAATGTCAATCCAAAGATTATTGAAGAAGCTATTGAACAAGCTATAATTGCGGGTGAAGAAATACAGATGCAAGAATATGCTAATACCATAATATTGGCCTCTATGTCGATGAAGAATTATTTTCCCGAATATTACTTTGACCTAATTATTACTTTACTTAAACAGGAAGAATTTAGCTTCAAAGATTTCATGGCATTTCCTTAAAGTGATATAATTTAACTTTAGACTTTTATCTGATGCTCAAAAAGACAACCTGTTTCCATTACTAGAAACTTTAGATCCAGCTTTTACTGATTGGATGTCCTATTTTATCATTTCCGAAGTTTTAGGACAATGTTTTGCTGATGAATGGGCGTTTGAAATTTTATGCTCCTTCAGGAATTTGGCAGCAGAAGAACCACGCGTATATACAGAACTTATCTGGGCAAGAAATTATTCATCTAGCAGGAAGTAATAAATAGTATGATTCACCAGGGAGTGCAAAAGGCCGCAGCTTGGAATCATCAACATGATACGCCAATCAAGAAGCAGCAGCAGAAAATTCAACCCAAATCTGCTTCGTCATCAGGACTTTCAGCACAAGAAAGGATAGATTTTTTACCAAATGTCCCAGCTATACTCTAAATGGCTAAGACCTGGACTTTTTTAAATGTCTGAAAATTGAGAGTCAATAAGCTATCTAGCTTTTCTTGTTTGTCAGTGTTTGCAGTGATAATACAGTTAGAAATCGCTGCTTTGAAATCAGCCGAATTAGCATAGTATGTAGAGTATAAATATTCATCTATAACCCACATTTTTTTGCACTTCAAAGTGAAGTAAACTAAAACTACACTCAAGGAAAATTCAATATGATAATTTGGACAGCTAAGTAATATTTAAAATAATAAATCATAATTATGCAGTTAAAAATCACCAGCTTTAACAATATTTCTATGAAAAATCCAGTTCAACAGGAATATTTAATCTCAAGTTCTTATATTCTTAAAAATTCAAGAATATCTAATACATAATTAGATATTCTTAGGTGACTGAAGAATACTCTTCTTGACAAGAAATAGGACTAAATTGCAATATTTGACAACGTTCATTAATCGAGTTAATAATTCATTTGACTCTTTATGTAATCAGAAAATGAATTCCTTAGAAACATACGCCAGTTGTTACCTCCTTCAGAGGAGCTTCCCTAACAATTTGGGGAACCAGCCCAATGCACTGGCTCTGAAATATGCAAAGCAAAGTAGGAGGTTCTGTGAGTTTATTTACTTGATTTTTAACTGTAGATTTTTCAGTTTTCAAAGAGCTTCTTAGTTGCCTCTGTCCTAGATTATAAACCAAAAGAAACAATGGCATTAATATCATCATTGTCTCTACTCTTTCGGGATTTCTTACCAAATAACTATCTGCAATAAATAAAGGGTCTTTGATAAATCTAAATCCTCGTTCTGAAGATTGCTGCTGTTTATAGATTTTCAGTGTTTCTAGGGCTTCTAACTCTCTAGTATCTAAAATATTAGTTGCTAAAACAAATCTACCAGAAGAGTCTTGATAATTTGTAATTAACTCCTAATTTTCCATCAATTCACCTCTAACTTGATAAACTATGAGTCTGTTAATACCTTACGGATCTATGGTTATAGCTTGCGTGACGACGTAGGAGTCTTACACCAAGCTGCACATCAGCCCTTAGCAATTTTTCTAAGAATGCCTGTATTAATTACCAAGGTAATTAACTATGTTTATTTAAGTTCTATAGGTACTTTTAGTAGCAGTATATATATACTACAAAATGAAGTGGAGAATATGGGTTCTATAAACCATGAACAAGAATCCCCATCCGTTTTACGGCGGGGAGTATGTCAATTCCATGCAATAGGCTATAAGTTAGCGAGATTTCGCAGTAGTTTTACCATCTCCAGATTTTATTTCCTGAAGCAACTGTGGTAGCAACTGCTCTAATTTCTGTGCTGTCTGTTCTTCTTGTTGCAGGTTTTGTTGTAGCAACTGCACTACTTCTCGTTGTCCCATCTGTTCAGCACCTTTGATCAAGCCACGATAGCAGGCAATCTCGAAATGCTCAACTTTTGACTGTCCTCCTATTAAACCCAATTCCAAAATTGTGGGATTATCAGGAGCTAGTAGCATGAGTTTTTGACCATCGCTAATCACACCAGCAGCAGCATTACAAGTTACCCGTTGTGGCTGTTGTCCCAAGGTACTAAAAACCTTCTCTAAGTTCCTAATTTGCTGCTCAGTTTCCCCGATGTGTGTCTCAATTAAAGACTGAAATTGATTGTTTTGACAACATTGCCACATCACTTGCTGTGCTTCTAAAAATCGATTTTCTGCATCGTACATTGCACCAACTTCATAGATGAATTTATCTTGGAAGCTGGTGATTTTTTTAACCCCTGGACGTTCGCTAAGTTGAACCATTGTGATTCTCCTGAAGGTTTGACCCTGTAATCTAAATTCGTACCTTTTAACCCTACGTTTAGCCTTCAGTGTTCTCGTCATCCCTGAGATACAGTTTCAATGTTACGTTTGGCTACAACTTGAATACATAGCTATGAGACTTAAGACAGATATCAATAAATCACTTTTTTGTTTGTTGAGTCTGGGTGTGAGATATGGCGTGTAGGACTTACTGTGAATTACTTAAAGTAAACATAAGTAAAGAATATGATTTAAAATATAATGATTGCTCCCAGCTTAGAGGCAATTTCTACTCAGTTAGAAAGTCCAAATTTAGGCGATCATATGGTAGCTCTTGCCAGCTTACACCATATAATATCAGCAGAAGAGGCAAGTACCTTTGATTAAAAAGGTCTTAAATAATGATAAATCTCTGCAACTAAGTTCCATGGCCATATTTGCTCTAGGTATCAAACAAACATCAGAATGTTATCTGAACTTAGTGAGAATTCTGGAAACAGACCCAGATTATGACATCTGTGCTGGTGCATGCTGCCTGTACTTTAGGATATTTGGGTGATAACAGAGCAGTTGAAGCACTATCACGAGGTTTTTTTTTATTGAGATACTGGCTAGTTAGATTTAGTGCGGCTGTTTCTTTAGGCAATATTAAAGACTCTCGTGCATACAATATCCTCATCCAAGCACTGGATAGCAAAGAAGTAGTCATCCAACAGGCAGCTATTTCAGCTTTAGGAGAAATTAAATCCATTGAATCTGTAGATTCTATCCTGCGCTTTGCCCAAGCAAAGGATTGGTTAGTGCGCCAACGTCTTGCAGAAGCCTTGGGTAATCTCCCCACACGCAAAACCATCTCAGCGTTGAAATACCTAGAAAAAGACAGTCATCCTCACGTTGCTGAATCCGCGAGTATTTCTCTTCAGAGACTTGAGGAAATAGGTAATCAAATTTAAGATAAACGCTTCTTGTTACCTTTTAATAATAAAAGTGGGATTTTTGTGTATTTCGATCCAGGATAATTTGATTCATGAATATTGAAGAATTTTTTGAGTTAAGTGCTGGTAAATGGTTTTCACACCGTACAAGTCACCATTTAGCCTTTAAGCAATCGGAAGATGGTAAATCAGACATCGTAATTGAGACGCTGACCGCAGATCATCCAGAAGTAGTGAAACTGTGTGAACAGTATGAAGTTGATCCTAGTGCGGCTTCCTGTAGTGCGAGAGTTACCTGGAAGGGAACAATGGAATGGGACGAAGAAAAACACGAAGGTTGTACTGTGTTGGTAACAGTACCGGATGCAAATAAACCCGGTGAAGGTAAGTTACTGCGAGAAATGGGTTATGCAGAAAAAGCACCCGTAGCAGGAACCTACAAAATTGGTGAAGATGGGGCTTTAACTCTTATTACTGAGTATGAAACCATGTGGTCTGAGGAAAGACTATGGTTTGCTAGTCCCAACTTGCGGATGCGAGTAAGCCTACTAAAGCGATTTGGTGGCTTTAGTATGGCTTCCTTTACCTCTGAAATTCGTATAGGTAACACTACTGCATCAACAGAATCTACTGAAGCGGCTAATGCAGTTCAAGCAACCGCAGGTTAAACGCTTTTTAATTTGCAAAGTAGGGGTTTAGCATTGTTAAACCCTTACCAGTTTGTTCCAAAATACATATAGAGAAAAAGATTTAGGAATACCAAGTTTTTTAGAATATCCAATCCTTAATCCTTCCTGTTTATCCCATCTTTACTACCAACTAACCGAGGTAAATAATCCTTCTCAACTTGATTTTTAATCAAATGTACTAGCAGCACCTTTAGAAAAGACTTAACTTGCCGTAGGATCGCCTTTTCGCTCATTCCCTCCAACTCATCTACAATAGCTAAAGCATCTGCACAACGCTTTTCTAAAATACTATTTTTGAGGTCTATTAATTCCTATGTCATTTTGATTAACCTCAAATCAATTTAACTAATCTGAATCTAATTCACAATTTTAGATAGATAGAAATGAAATGGGGAAGATGAAAAAAATAAACTCCCCTTAGCTTTTAAATCTGTAATACGCGAGCGATCGCTTCAGGAAGTGGCAATACAATTAACAATAACACTGCTATTGCTAGTAAACCTAAAACATCCCGTTTATTGTCTAGTTCTGTCACATCGTTGAGAGTGGGTTCATCAATTAAGGGAATAAATAATAACAAAATTGCCCACAACAAAAGTTCCTGCCGGACAAAAGACAATAATAGTAACAACAAGCGAGCAATGTGACCAATAACAACTGCGGTGCGTTGTCCAAACATGGCATGAACTATATGACCACCATCTAGTTGTCCTACTGGCATCAAATTTAATGCTGTCACAATCAAACCCAAAAATCCAGCTATTGCCAGGGGATGCAAATCAAGAGCGGATTTTGCGGTTAATTCACTACCCAGGGCTAACTTTGAAAGTAAAGCTAATAAAATTGAATATTTAGGATTAAGGGCATTGGGATTTAACATTCCCATTTTGTCGTTTAAAGAGACTACTTCAGAATGGGATAAACCCCATAAAAGTAACGGCAAAGTAGCAATAAAACCAGCAGTTGGCCCCGCAATACTCACATCAAATAAAGCTTTGCGGTTGGGTATTGGACTTCGTATTTGGATAAATGCACCAAAAGTTCCTAAGAAAAAAGGTACAGGAATAAAATATGGCAAGGTCGAGCTAATTTTATGGAATCTGGCTGTAAAATAGTGACCAAGTTCATGGATTCCCAAAATAGTAATTAACCCTAAAGCGTAGGGTAAACCATTTGCAAGCAGAGTGAAGTCAGATGTCAGTTTCGTTAATTCCACTCCCTCAATTTGCGAACCGATCAAAGTAGTAGTGATTAAAGTCAGGAACAGCAGAAAAAGTGCCGTTCCTACTTGAGTCAAGTTTTCTAGACCGCGTCTTGTATTTTGTTTACTCGCTTGAGTATTAGGAACGAGGACAAAGAATGGTTTACCATCCATACCTTCTTGAAATATCACCAAGAAGCGATCACCAAATTGCCCTTCAATATTAGTTTTAATTTGCTGGTAAGCCTGACTAGCACCAGTTCTTAACTGACCCCGACAGATCACAGCTTGGGGTCGATATTCAATATTTTGAATATAGTATACAGACCAAGGGAAACAACTTCGCAGATTAGTTTCTTCTATTGGTTCAATGGGACGAACAGGTAATAGTTCTGCGTGAGAATGATTAGCCAATTGAGATCCTGTAGCTTGGGGTTGAGTCTGGGTATCTCTTGGTATTTGACGACCCGACTGAAATAATATCCAGTATAACAGCAGACAGATAAATAAAGGCCAAATAATCAGTGCTGGTGGGGGTGGTTGTTTTGCACCATAGATCAGCGTCCAACCAATCAAGATAAATGCTGGTGTCATTAATACCAGCCACAGTAACCAAACTGGTGTTCTGGTAATGTGAGAAACACTAAGCTGAACTATGAGATAAGTAAGCCCCATAAAGAGGAGAAACCAAAGTGCCATGTTATGTTCACTAATGTTGACCGAAAATAGGGTGTATGGTGTAGGGAAAGACTGTTAAACCGTAAAGGTTTTTCTTTCTTCCGGAAAATTCTTTGTGGTTGAGTGATGTCTTAGCTCCTCAACTCCTTTTCTCTGATGGATATGGGTTATTCTGGACATTGAAAACGCTTTCCACCCAAAAATTCTCTTCAGATAGCGGTACTTCTGTTAAAGAGACCTACGACGAAATAAGAATTCTTGATTTTGAAATCCTTTGATTTATGTCTCCTTTACCTCAACAACCAAGTTATACAATTAAGCCCCCACAGATTGTACTTTCTAGTGAAATGCCAGTACGAGAAATTCTTCCTACTTGGACGGCAACAGAAGCACCATCTACCGACTTGAGCATCAGTAAAATTTTTGCCTTTCCACCAAATCGAGATACATTAGGAGGGACTTCTTATCTTATTGTAAGAAGTGAAGCTAATATTCTCATCGACTGCCCAGCCCCAGAGCAAATAAATGAGGATTTTTGGGAATGCCTGCAACATACTAACCCAAAGCAAGTCGGTGTGCGTTGGTTGTTTATTACTCATCGTGGTGCTATTGGTAAAGCAGCAGAAATTCAGCAAGCTCTTGGTTGTGAGATTTTGATTCAAGAGCAAGAAGCTTATTTATTACCTGGCTTAACTGTCACTGCCTTTGGTCAAGAATTCGCTCTTGATGCCACCACACAAATTATCTGGACACCAGGCCATTCTCCAGGCTCCTCATGTCTATACTATCGTGAATTTGGGGGAGTTCTTTTTTCAGGACGGCATTTAGTCCCCAACCTCCAAGGGGAACCCATGCCATTACGCACTGCAAAAACTTTTCACTGGCCAAGACAAATTAAAAGCACTCAAGCTTTGTGCGATCGCTTTACACCAGAAACCCTACAATACATTTGCCCTGGCGCTAATATAGGTTTACTCCGAAGCAAACACACCATAGACCAAGCTTATCAACGATTAGTCATGAATCAAACCATTAGTCATGAATCAAACCATTAGTTAGTTATTAGTTATTAGTTATTAGTTATTGGTCATTAGTTATTTAACTTATACTCCCTTCCCACTAAAAGAATAAGGTCATACTAATAGGGTAGAGGGATAATACTTCTGCGTAAGGTGGAATCCCACACCCCTAATTTCATACTGGGAAGGGAGTAACTGACTACGAACCAGCTACAACCAAATCTTTGGTTAGCAGTTCCATTGCAGCTTGATATTGACTATCCCCTTCCGTCCCAATTTGCTCCCGTGTAATTGGTTGTTGGGGAATTAGTTTGTCTGGTTTAATACCTAACTTGTTAATGTCTCTGTGCTTGGGAGTTTCATACTTGGCAATTGTCACTGCTAAACCTGAACCATCTGATAATTCAAACAAAGATTGAATTAGACCTTTACCAAAGGTCGTTTCACCTACTAACTGGGCGCGTTTATTGTCTTGTAGGGCACCAGCAAGGATTTCACTAGCACTAGCAGTTCCTTCATTCACCAAAATCACCAAGGGATCTTGTGTTAACGCTGGGCCAAGGGCTTCAAAATTGCCCTGAATACCTTGACGATTGACAGTGTAGACAATTGTGCCTGAATCTAACCACTGACGGGCAACTTCAATTCCGGCTTGTAATAGCCCACCAGGATTATTTCGCAAATCAAGAATGTAGGCAACTGCGCCTTTTTTTTCTAGGCTATTAAGAGCGTCTGCCAACCTGATTACCACATTAGCATTAAATTGAGTTAGGCGTAAGTAGCCAATGGGTTTTCCTTCGGGGGATAAACGCAATTCAGCTACTACAGGATTAAGTTCTATGCGATCGCGCACTAATATCACTTCTTTGTATTCCTTTCCCTCTCGTGCAATCAAGAGAGTTACAACACTACCAACGGGACCGCGCATCCGTTTAGCAGCTTCATCAAGAGTCAGATTTTCTGTAGATAATCCTTCGATTTTCAAGATGCGATCGCGAGGTCTTAACCCTGCTTTCTCAGCCGGTGAACCCTCTATAGGTGTAATTACCTCCAATCCACCCGTCTGGGGATTGAGCGCAATTTGTAAACCCACTCCGGTCAGTTCTCCAGAAGTATTAACTTGCAAACTGCGGTATTGCTCTGGGTCTAAAAACCTGGTAAAAGGGTCATCAAGGCTTTTTAGCATCTTCTGAATAGCCCTGTATGCTGCTTGGTCATTTGGCAGTGGTTTCCTTAGCGCCTGTTGACGTACATCAGCCCAGTTTTGATGATTAAATGTTTCATCCAGATAAGAGCGATTAACAATTCGCCAAACCTCAGAAACTAGCTTTTGCTCCTGTGTTAAAGCCATTGCAGGTGAAACAAGCGAGCCAAAACCCAAACAAAAAGCCAAAAGTAATGAAAATCCCAACCGAAAAACCTGTTTGTTCATGAACCCCATTTTCCATTCCATGTCAACCCAAACTACCTAGAACTGACCATTTACCACGTTTTTGATGAAATCTATCTCTCGATTATGTTACTTTTTTTATAGAAGAGGTCATTGCTCTCATTAAGTTGTTAAGCAACAGGTGCTTAGTATATCCCTCCTCAAAAACGATAAAATCTACTTTGTCACCAACATTTTCAGCGTTGGCTTGCAAAGAGATCGCAATATATTCCATATTTACAGAATGTTAAGTTTCTGAAAACCTTAACCATTCTTCGACAAAGCTACTCTTTGTGAAAATCCCAAAATTTCTATTGGGAGATATATCAACCGCAACTGATTTTTAGGAACTTGAGATTGTATGGCCAACGTTTATGACTGGTTTGAGGAACGCTTAGACCTTGAAGCGATCGCTGAAGATGTAACCAGTAAGTACGTACCTCCCCACGTCAATATTTTTTACTGCTTGGGTGGAATTACCCTAGTTTGCTTCCTGATCCAGTTTGCCACTGGATTTGCAATGACATTCTACTACAAGCCCACAGTAGCGGAAGCTTATTCCTCGGTACAGTACATCATGAATGAAGTCAACTTCGGTTGGCTGATTCGCTCCATTCACCGCTGGTCTGCCAGCATGATGGTGCTAATGATGATTCTGCACGTCTTCCGAGTTTATCTAACCGGTGGTTTCAAAAAGCCCCGTGAACTAACTTGGGTCAGCGGTGTCATTCTCGCTGTCATCACAGTTTCCTTTGGTGTTACTGGCTACTCCCTGCCTTGGGATCAAGTTGGTTATTGGGCTGTGAAAATTGTTAGTGGTGTACCAGAAGCAATTCCAGTAGTTGGTGTTCTGATTTCTGACTTACTACGTGGTGGTTCTAGTGTCGGTCAAGCTACACTAACTCGCTATTATAGCGCCCACACTTTCGTTCTACCTTGGCTGATTGCAGTATTCATGCTGTTCCACTTCTTGATGATCCGCAAGCAAGGTATTTCTGGACCTTTGTAATCTAAAGTTATCAGTGAATAGGTAAAAACTGTTTCCAGATCAAAGTAGTTTGTTTTAAACTTAGAACTAGTAATATTTAATTTAAGTTAAAAACAGACACTATTCTCTGAAAGCTTTAAGCCCTAAACACTATAGACACTTACTTCAACCAACAAAGCAAAACTTAGTGTCATACTAAATTTGTGGCTTACCACCAAACGGCAAAGCGTGGGGCTTACCTAAATAGCTGATAGCTTTCACAAATGCTTTAACGTAACCTAAGCAGGAGAGCGCATTTAAAAATGTCAACGCAAAAAAAACCGGATCTGAGCGATCCTCAGTTAAGAGCTAAACTAGCTAAAGGCATGGGTCACAACTACTATGGTGAACCTGCTTGGCCCAATGATTTGCTCTATGTATTCCCCATCGTGATTATGGGTTCATTCGCTTGTATTGTGGCTCTAGCTGTGCTAGATCCCTCAATGACCGGTGAACCTGCTAATCCTTTTGCTACTCCTTTAGAAATTCTGCCGGAGTGGTATCTTTATCCGGTTTTCCAAATTTTACGCTCACTTCCTAACAAACTGTTAGGAGTGTTGGCTATGGCTTCTGTCCCCTTGGGGCTGATTGTAGTTCCCTTCATTGAGAACGTTAATAAGTTCCAAAACCCCTTCCGCCGTCCAGTAGCAACAACAGTATTTTTGTTTGGTACTCTTGTCACTATCTGGTTAGGTATTGGCGCTGCGTTGCCATTGGATAAATCTCTAACTTTGGGACTGTTCTAATTCAGTTTCCACAACGTGCTGTAATGCCTGTGAGTTTCAAGAGCATATAGCAAAGTTAGCTGTATAATGATGACTAGCCGTAAAATCTATACAGCCCATTAGCTGCTTATACTTCTGACTCTGACTTATATGCTCTTGAAAATCAAGGCGTTAGCTTTTATGAGAAAATAGGGAGAAATTAAAATCCAGACTTTATCTTAAATTTTCAGTTTTGGATGTAAAATAAAATCTATTCCAGAATCTCAACCCACCAAAAAAGAAAGAACAGCGATATTTCTCACTTACTTAATATTCTAGTCAAGGTCAATGCTTACCATAGTGCAGCAAGACCATCTGACGGTGAAGAGCGATCTTAAGTTCTTCAACCAAGTGCAACAATGGTTTGAAAAATTTTCTCTGCAATATTTAATTCAACGAGGCTGGTCAAAAAGTCAACTTTATCGCCTCAACCTAGCATTGGTAGAAGGATTTACCAACGCCGTTCGTCATGCTCATTTGTCTTTACCCCCAGAAACAACTATAGAGATTGAATTGAGTCTGTGGATGGATAGACTAGAGATGAGAATTTGGGATTATGGGAAACCATTTGATCCGAATGAGGTTCCTGAACCAAAACCAGATAATCTACAAGATCATGGGTACGGATGGGTAATCATTCGGCGTGTAGCAGATCATTTTGTTTATGAACGTGATTCTGACAGCAGAAATTGTCTGTTAATTGTCCGTTAATCAAACATTGGGACTGCGATTAATTTCTTTTTAAGCCAAGTCAAAGGGAACAGGTTTGAAAGTCCTTTTGTGTTTTTATGTAAATTCTGTACCTTGGGCAAGAGCATACGGTTATCAATCACCAGTCCGTTAATCAAACATTGGGACTGCGATTAATTTCTTTTTAAGCCAAGTCAAAAAGCAAAATTTCTGCTTTGAGATTTGCACTAATTTGTAACTTCTCTTCTCCAGTAATTTCTACTCCGTCACCTGCTATGACTTCCTGACCATTTAAGGTTGCTTCACCTGTGGCTATTTGCAACCAGCCATAACGATGGGTTTGGATATGATAAGTTATCATCACCCTTGTCTAAAATAGATGTGTATAAATCAACGTCTTGCTGAATAGTTACAGCACCATGGCGTCCGTCTTTAGCAGCAATTAAACGCAGTTTCCCCTGTTTTTCTTCTACAGGAAAAGTTTTTTGGTCATATCTTGGTGTTAATCCCTGTTGATCTACCAAAATCCATATTTGTAGCATTTGTAGCAAGTGCAATGCTTCCGTTTGCGAGTGATTAAATTCGCTATGCATGATACCAGTACCAGCACTCATAATCTGTGCTTCACCAGGACAAATTACTGAACCTGTACCGAAACTATCTTTATGTTTGACTGCATCTGATAGAACATAGGTGAATATTTCCATATCCCGATGTCCATGAGTAGCGAATCCTCCTCCTGGTGCAATACGATCATCATTCATTACTCTGAGAGAACCAAATCCCATCCCTTTGGGATCATAAAAATGACTGCAGGAAAAAAGTATAGTAACTATCAAGCCAGTCAACTTGACTATGACCCCGTGAATTTCGGTTATGAATGATATGCTTAATGGTATTAAGAGACATAATTTCACCTCATGAGGTATTTGTATTTAATTTGTATACTAAAAACGGTTTAAAAGTGTCATTTTGAACGTTCACGGAGCGTCTCTGAAAGAGATAGTGAAGAATCTCTGAGATACTAGAGCCTAAGGCAAGCTCCGCGTTTACCCAGTGTCCCGAAGGGATACACTGCACTACGTTAGCTATTGCTTACGACAGCCATGGCTTAAGACACGCTGCGCTATTCAGTATAACATCAGTCCAAGTCTCACCATTTTGCAGTATAAATAATCTATTTTGTTGTTATTTCCCAATTAAAAAGGCAATGAATGATCCAAATTTTACCCTATAAGAGTTTGCTAAAAGTCAAAGTAGATATAAGGTAAGCCACCTTCAGGTGCTAGTATCCAAACGGCGTAGAAACATAAAGGGACAAAAACAAGTTTAATAGGCCAACTGAACTCTAACTTCATGAGCCGTTTAAAGGCGTAAATTATACTCATGATTATAGCGAGTCCCAGGAGTAAATAGGAGAGTTGATATTGACTGATATTTAGGGCTTCTACATAGACTTTTTCCGCAAACTGGGCATCAGCAGTATGAGCCCAAAGGTGTTTTATAACTAAAGCAGAATCTTGGACTTTAGGGAGACGAAACCAAATCCAAGATGTGAAAACCATGATTTGAGTTAACAACCAAGCGAAAATTATACCGATAGGGTTTTGCCAAAATAGGGTTAAAATTTTTGATCGATTGCAGATGGCATGTGTAAGACGATGAACTACTAAAGCTACTCCATGCAATATTCCCCAAATGATAAAACCCCAGGCAGAACCATGCCAGATACCAGCTACCAACATCACTATCAATAAGTTTCCGCAGGTACGCATCAAACCCTGACGAGAACCACCCAAAGGAAAGTATAGATAATTACGCAACCAATCACCCAGAGTTATATGCCAACGTCGCCAAAAATCTGCAATGCTGGTACTAAAGTAAGGAAAATCAAAATTTTCTGGTAAAACTAAACCGAATAGTAAAGCACTACCACGAGCAATATCTACGTAACCATTAAAATCTAAATATAATTCTAAGCCATAAGCAAAGGTAGCTAACCACAAATCTGTACTACCTGCTCTTTGCAAATTACCAAAACATAAATCTACAAAAATTCCCAGGTTGTCTGCGAGAATCCCTTTTTTAACTGCACCAATGGCAATGAACCACAACCCTTCTGCGAATCTATCAACATTGGGAAATTCACGTGTATTGAATTGAACTGCTAAATTATGGTACCGAGTAATTGGACCAGAGATTAGTTTAGCGAAAAATAATTTATAGGTGGCGAATTTCAAAAATTTCTCAGTTGCTGGCGCACCACGGTAGACATCTATTAAATAAGCTATGCACTCAAATGTAAAAAAAGAAATTCCCAAGGGAGTAACTAATTTAAAAGGAGTATCTGGTGAGTTTACAGATATGTTAAATATCCATTTAATGATTAGAGGAAAATATTTAAAACTTAATAAAAGTCCCACATTTAAAATTACACCGAACCATAAAATCTTCAAACGGTTAAGATTCCAGTCAGATTGAGCGATTTGCCAATCTTCATTGGAAATTTTCCAGTCTTGAGTGTGTTTCCCTGGCGAGGTATTTCTACCAATTTCTAAACCTATACGAAAATTAATAAAAGTCAGCACTAATAGTAATGGCAAATATTGAATATGCCAGGAAGAATAAAATACAATACTGGCTAGCAGCAGAATCCATAATCGTAGATTTTGTTCGGCTACAGTCCAGTAAATTCCGAAAATGCTCAGTAAGAAAATCCCGTAAAAAATTGATATAAACTTCATTTTATAGTCATTGCTCATTGGTCATTGGGTATTGGAAAATTACTTCCCCATCACCCTCATCATCCCCAGTCCCCAATCCCTAGTCCTCATTTATTTAAGAGTCCAGGGAATCATGGGATCAATAGCCAGCTTTTTGGAGATTTCATAAGCTCCATAGCGGTTAAGATGACTAGGATCAGAAAAGTATTCATGTCCTTTGAGCCAGATTTGGCTTAAGTCTCGGTAGATAAACTTGGCATTAGTAGTGGAAAAATTTAACATATATTGTTGAAATTGCTGTTCATATTTCGTCCGCGCTGGATCTAGATAATCTGTGGTGAGGGGCATATTCACAAACACGATTGGTATTTGTTGAGTCTTTGTAAACTCAATTACTGATCTGAAAGCAACGTCTTGGTTTCCTATTAATTGAAAAGATTTATAATCGTTGTCGTAACCTCCAGATACTTTGGGATGTTTTTGATAATATGTGGTCGGATTGAAACGAATAGTTAGGGGTAAAAAGCCATCAAAATCAACTGATAATTGAGTATTATCTTCTTGTGGATCGTTTCTTAATTTGTTGTTTGATTTAACTGGCTGAAAGTCTTTACTAAATGGAAGATAGTGTAATTGTTTTTGCAATAGAGTTTTAATGTGATCACGGTTTCTGTAGGTAGCAGATCTACCGACTAAAATTTGATTTAACCATTCATTAGCAGCTTCGTAGCTATTAATATCTGGTGTTTTGTTGGTGAGTTTTTTATCTTCTGTTTTATTGTTTGTTGTTGCTTGGGATAATTTATTGTTATTTTCTGGTTCTGTAGCTCTTTTTAAAAGTTCTTGATAGCCTTTTGATGCGGCAATAGAGTTAAAGGTGATATCTTCACGACCACTGTTAAAAGCCCTAGAACCATCTGCCCAAATAATAATTCTTGGTAATTCTGATGGTTGTAAAACTTGGCGAATAATCAAGTCTACAACTTGGGCTGTAGCACCATTAATACCAAAGTTAAAGACATCAATTTCGCCATAACCTTGAGTTGACAAGGATTTACAAAGGGCAACAGGATCAACTCCTCGCAAGGCACGAGATGAACCAATAATTAAAATATCTGGTGGTTTGCCTGTTGTTGCTAAACGTTTTTTATAAAGTGCTAATTGTTCGTCTAGTTGCCTTGCTCCAAAGCTTGGCATTTGAGAGCGTGCTGCTAAAAGAATAGCAGTGGAATTAGCTTTTTGTTTCAATGGTGCATCTGGTAAATTTCCAGCCCTATCATTTTGGGTAAAACCAGAAGCATTAAAGGCAGAATTACTGGACTCAGAAGACTTTATATTGTTACTACTGGTGAAAAATGCGGTGCTTTTCGGTTCTGCTCCTAATGTCAAAGATACCTGGGTCTGTGAGGATGATCGGGATAAAATACTAGCACCTTTGGGTGAATTCTGAATACTAGTAATGACGTAACCCAACATCCAATCACTTTGGAGTGTGAGCATTAATCCCAAAGCTACCCAAATTAAACTTCCCGCTACTCCTTGTTCATTAGGGTTTTGTTCAATTGATTGGTTAGTTTCTGCAAACAGTTGAGTTCCCACTAACAAATTTTTGACTTGTTTGTGAGCCCTTTCTACCCAATGTTGTGCAGCTTCAGTCACGAAACTTTGAACTTCTTGGGTTGTTAAATCAGGGCGCACAATTGGTTCGTCGGTTTCGTTGGTGAGCAAATCATCAACATATTGAGCAGTAGCGGCAAATTCTGGTGTTGCTTCTGGCACTAAGCGGTGGCGTTGTTCAAAATCGAGTCCGTGATGCCAAACAGGTTCATTATCACCGGCACGACGACCGTAAACTCTCACACCAACAATACCAATAATGTTAAGTTGGCGAATAAATTCGCTGACTTTGGTGGCTACTTGCTGGCGTGTGGGACAATTGGGTGCATCACACATGACCTGGAGTAAATCACCTTTGCGAAGTAGTAAAACGCGAATACCACCTGTTTTTAACCGCCAATTCATGTCATGATTGAGCAAACGTTCTAGTAAGAAAATTAGGGCTGGTTCGTCACCAGAACTACCTAATGCTAGTGTCGATGTTGCTAAAGCCGGATGTATTGAAGCAGGTAGAGATGCCCAATCTACCCAAGCGGGTTGTAAATCACCTGTTTTTTGTCCATAGATAGCAGCGGCGAGAATACCTTGAGGTGCGATCGCTTCTAGCTGAGACAGAATAACTGGTAAACAAGTTTCCTTGTCAGGATCAGGACCAGTTTTTAACAAGTCAACTGCTGGGGTGCAAAAAATGTGCAGAGTAAATTCTTTAAGAGTAGCTTGGACGGAAATTTGAAAATCAGACAAGACCTCAGTTAATAATAGAGTGATCGCTTGCACATCTCCCCAACGCGCCCATTCTTTGAGCATTGTTTCTGGTGGTGTCAAATCCACGCGCAACCGCCAATCAGGATCATGCTCACCCCGGACTTGAGAAACAATGACTGCATCCTCATAGCCAAAAAGCTTGAGATGTCTCAACTGTTGGGCTATTGGTTCTGCTAATAAGGTCGCATCAGGGCTATAACTGGACTGACAAAAAATCCACAGACGATTACCTATTTTTTGAGAGTTAGCTTTGGAATCATAGGGTCGATTCTTAACTTGGACTGCCACACCTAATTGACTGAGGTTTTCGCTAAGATAGCGGGCAATAGCATCCGGGTTGCCCTGACGTGCCAAACTTTCATTAGAGACAATCAGAGCTCCACTTACCCCAATGGGTTTAGATTTGGCTGCTTCTGTTAACAGTGCCTGCTGTAGTTGCTCTAGATGCCGATCTAACTGATTCAAGTAGACCCGATGACACCATTGAGGACGATGTTCTCCTTTTTTTCGCCCGTAAACCAATACTTGGTATATTGGGGATTGTTCTTCACTGGTTAAGCTATCCAAATCTGTTTGCTGTAGTGCTTGTAGCAAGTCAGACAGAGTTAGCCAACGTTGTGGACAGTCGGTATCTTCACAAAGGATATGTAGGTCATTTCCCAACAACCGGACTTTCACCCCGAAAGTGTTGATTCCTGTTGCTTGGCTTACCCATTGTACTAAGGTGTGCTGGCTATCTAGTAATAATGTTTTCATTATGAAGTCAACTTTAACAGGAAGCGAGTATTGGGCAATTTTCCCTGTACTTGTAAACTAGAAACATAGATTTATCACATTTTGCAGTTTTTTTTAACAATTTTGTTACCTTTGGAGCTTGCAAAATGGGCAAAGATAGTCTTATGAGCCTAAATGGGGTGTAGGGTGTGGGGCGATTTATTATTCTTACTCCTGTAATTTCTGTAACTTTTGATAGCATACCCTACGAAAAGCAAGCTACACGCATTGAGGCGTAGGCATAGCGTGGCGATACCCATACTCCTGTAACTCCTAAACTCGTACCTTCTGCTTCCTCCTATTCTACTCATCTGCCAATTATCAAGAATTAGCAATGTCACTTGTCACACAAAACCATTCACCAACCAACGGATTAAATCTGGTTTTATTGGGGATTCCCCAATCATGTCTCCTGCAAATAGGTACTGCGTCTATGCTACTTCTACTGATAGCAGAGAAAGCAACTAGTAAGGGATTGATAGCTTTAGGGGAAGCCAGTGAAGAAGTATTTAGAGGTGATCGCCTTCCTATTCTCCACTTTCCAGATCCACAAGATCAACAGGAATTAAATCAAAGCTAACCTTTATATATAACCATTTATTTATTGGCTTTGGTTAATCCTATAGAGCTACGAGTAAAACACTAGAATTGTCAACAGTAATTGGCTTTATAAGAGCGAAGAATATGGGTTCCCTTTTATACTCTTCATCCCCAGCAGTGAATCTTTACCCCTCGGAATTATTCTTGCGTCATCGTCTACAGGTAGTAGAGGAATTGTGGGAGTCAGTTCTTCGGCAAGAATGTGGTCAAAAGATGGTAGATCTATTGGGACAATTGCGCGATTTGTGTTCCCCAGAAGGACAAGCTACTCATGACCAAACCGCCTCTGCTGTGGAGTTAATTGAACAACTGAATATCAACGAGGCTATTCGTGCTGCTCGTGCTTTTGCTCTTTATTTTCAGTTGATTAATATCATAGAGCAGGAATACGAACAAAAGCAGCAGTTAACTCGCTATTCTGATTCAGGCACAATCAATCAGGAACATCTCGCCAATATTATTTATTCCACTAACCAAAGAGAAGACGATTTACCTGTAACTAAGGAACTAGGAGCAGATTCCCTATCACAAAGTTGGACAGACACTACGCCAATTAAACAAAAAGGCACATTTGCGGCATTATTTCCCCTGTTGTTTAAACTGAATGTACCACCCCAGCAAATTCAACGGTTGATTTCTCAACTAGATATTCGCTTGGTTTTCACGGCGCACCCCACGGAAATTGTCCGTCATACGATCCGAGATAAACAGCGACAGGTAGTAGACCTCTTGCAACATCTGGATAGCTTGCAAAATCGTTCTGGTGGCTATCCTTGGGAAGCTCAAGAAGTGAAAGAGCGTTTATTGGAAGAAATCCGCCTGTGGTGGCGTACAGATGAACTGCACCAGTTCAAACCAACGGTGCTGGATGAAGTAGATTATGCTCTGCACTATTTCCAAGAAGTCTTATTTGATGGTATTCCCCAACTGTATAAACGTCTCAAATATTCCCTAGAACAAACATTTCCTTGGTTAGAACCACCAAGTAAAAATTTCTGTTCCTTTGGTTCTTGGGTAGGTTCAGATAGGGATGGAAATCCGTCAGTGACACCAGAAGTTACATGGAAAACAGCTTGTTATCAGCGGAAAATGGTGTTGGGAAGATATATTCAGTCGGTGAAGCAGCTGATTGAATTATTAAGTGTGTCCATGCAGTGGAGTGATGTGTTGCCAGATTTGCTGGAGTCACTGGAGTTAGATCAGTCTACGATGAGTGATGTATATGATGCTCTGGCGTTGCGCTATCGTCAAGAACCATATCGCTTAAAGTTGGCCTATGTGCTGAGAAGATTGGAAAATACACGCGATCACAATCTGGCTTTATATAGTCGAGAAAGACCAGCAAATGAAGATTCCCCCATGTATCGTTCAGGGGCTGAATTTTTATCAGAACTGCGGTTGGTTCAACGCAATTTGACAGAAACGGGTTTAAGCTGTCGAGAGTTAGAAAATCTCATATGTCAAGTGGAAATTTTTGACTTTAACCTGACTCAGCTAGATATTAGGCAAGAATCATCTCGTCATTGTGATGCACTGAATGAGATTCTCGAATACCTGCAAGTTTTACCCCTATCTTATAACCAACTATCAGAAGCTCAAAGAGTGTCTTGGTTAACTGGGGAACTGCAAACAAGACGGCCGTTAATTCCTGGAGAGTTGCCATTTTCAGAAAAAACCAATGATGTAATTGAAACCTTCCGAGTTGTGCGATCACTACAACAAGAATTTGGCATCAACATCTGTCAAACTTACATTATCAGTATGTGCCGGGAAGTCAGCGATGTTTTGGAAGTTCTGCTCTTAGCCAAAGAAGCCAGACTATTTGATCCAGCGATCGCTGTAGGTTCAATTAGAGTCGTCCCACTATTTGAGACTGTAGAAGACTTACAACGCTCTAGAAGCGTGATGAAAAAACTTTTTGAACTCCCCCTATATCGCGCCTTCTTAGCTGGTGGCTATGAAGCACTTAACTCCGAAAATACTCCCCCAGATACCCAACCACCCAACTCTCCATCTTCACCCACCCTGAACCCCAACTTGCAAGAAGTGATGCTGGGGTATTCTGACAGTAATAAGGATTCTGGTTTCTTAAGCAGCAACTGGGAAATTCACAAAGCCCAAAAATCACTCCAGAAAATTGCCGAACAATATGGCTTACACCTGCGGATTTTCCACGGACGCGGCGGTTCTGTAGGTCGGGGTGGTGGCCCTGCTTATGAAGCGATTTTGGCTCAACCTGGTAACAGTATTAATGGACGCATCAAGATTACTGAACAAGGAGAAGTTTTAGCTTCTAAATATTCCTTGCTGGACTTGGCTTTATATCATGTAGAAACCATCACAACTGCGGTAGTTCAAGCTAGTTTGTTGCGGACAGGGTTTGATGATATTGAACCATGGAATGAGATCATGGAAGAATTGTCAATGCGATCGCGCCAACATTATCGCGGTCTAATTTACGAACAACCCGATTTTATCGACTTCTTCCACCAAGTCACCCCCATTGAAGAAATCAGCCAACTGCAAATTAGTTCGCGTCCAGCGCGACGACCATCGGGTAAAAAAGATTTAAGCAGTTTGCGCGCTATTCCTTGGGTATTCAGCTGGACACAAACCCGATTCTTGTTACCTTCTTGGTATGGCTTAGGTACAGCTTTACAAGAGTTCTTGAACGAACAGCCAGAAGAACACCTGAAATTGCTGCGCTATTTTTATGTTAAATGGCCTTTCTTCAAAATGGCAATTTCTAAAGCGGAAATGACCTTGGCAAAAGTAGACATTGAAATGGCACATCATTACGTCCAGGAACTATCCAACCCAGAAGACAAAGCCCAGTTTGATAAAGTATTTGAGCAAATTGCTAGTGAATTTTATCTAACTAGAGATTTGGTCTTAAATATCACTGGACACCAACGACTTTTAGACGGTGATCCCATCTTGCAACGTTCCGTACAATTACGTAATGGGACAATTGTGCCATTAGGATTTATACAAGTTTCTATCCTGAAGCGTTTGAGACAGTACAAAAACACCACGACCTCTGGAGTAATTAACTCCCGTTACAGCAAAGGAGAGTTGCTTAGAGGAGCATTATTAACCATTAACGGTATTGCTGCAGGAATGAGAAATACAGGTTGAAGAAGGTGACAGGTGACAGAAAGAAAGGGTGTAAGAGAAGATATTGTTATTTCTCCCCATGTCTCCATATCACGAATCATCAACGATCAGTCCCCAATCACCATGACTAAGAAACGCATTCTAATTTGTACTTTTGTGGCATTGTTATCTGGATGTTTTGGTGGTTTGATGGGTGTACAAATGACCTCAATGCTTCACAGTGAGAAATGCCAAAACCAAGCTTGGGGCTTCCAAAAGATGTGTAATACTTGAATGACACCAGGATCAATCTGGCAAGGTAGCATAGCTGGAGTTTGGACAGGCACAATATTAGGGGCGTTTGTTGGTGGTTCAATCACACACAAATCTAGTCATTGGTGATTGGGCATTGGATATTGGGCATTGGGCATTAGGAAAATTACTTCCCCATCTTCCGCAGTCCCCAGTCCCTATTCACTTGGCGTAATAGATGACTGTAAATCACTCAGGTATTCCCAGGTATTTGTGCTGGTATCAAAACAGCGCCATTTTCCTTTAGGTTCATCTTTATAGCAAAATAAGCTGCGATCGCGATCATCAAAATTATCAGTTAAAAAGTACACCATTCCTCGAAACGGATAAGTTTTACGACTAAGGCGCTTTGCTACGGCTTGATTCGGACATTCGACGATAAACACGGATTCTCCATTAATTTTAGCGAGGGAGAAAATACACATCCGCAAAATTGCTCTCAGCCAACTTTCAGAATTCTCGAAATAATCGTCGATAATTTTGTTAGTTAGAGCTTGTTCCAGGTTGCGGTCTTTATTACGAGGAGTGTGGGGGTCAGACATAGCATCACCTAAATTGCTATACCGCTGGTTCGAGATTAAACCAAAATTTCCAAAAGTGGCAAGTCTGAATAGGGAAATGGGGACTACTGATTTTTCTTCTCTTCTGTACCCTGCACCCCTGCTCACCCGCCCTCCTGCTTCTTATACCCCCTCCCTAACTGATAAAATATACCTAATAACCTTAAGAATAGATCGCCATGACCACTAAAATTAATGTAGGGAATCAAACTAGCACAGGTGCTGATGCTATTGATGTTGCGATCACACAGTGGATAGACTTTGACGGTTCTCCTATTCCTCCAGCTAAATTAGAATTGTATAACCAAGTCATGGGATTAGAAGCAGGTAGACAACGTAGGGGTGTATCTAACACCATACGTTCTCCCATTGTTGGCATTGGTGCCAAGCATATACCGTAATCAGAACTAGACCAAAAGCTTGCAGACGCTGGTTTTGCACCTTTAAAAGAAAAAGAAGTCGCCTTTTTCTACGGCGGTAAATAATACAATTTTAGAATGTGGATTTTAGGTTTTAGAATTGTATAGACAGCGTAACCCAACAAAAACTTTGGGAATGTTAGGTTTCCTTTTGTCAACTATAACCTTTTCCCTGTCACCTATTCCCTGTCATGTACTTTCAATTTCCAAAGTTCTTACCGTGACTACTTGCAGGGGTGTAGAATCAGGTGGGTAAATTACATCTAGCTGCACCATGCGTTTAGTTCCCGGTTTTAACACCACTTTCACTAAAGGATCTAAAACCTGACCAGTACGATGGCGTAAATGTACGTACTGTGTTTGTTGCTTCCCATTATCATCAGTGTATTTTAGCCGCACTGTACCGCGGAAAAATGGAGAATCTACAGATGGTTTTCGGAAACGCACACTGTTTTAAGCTAATTTGTCTTCCTTTAATAGTGTTCCTAAGGTGACAGTTATAGCCTGGTTTATAATGGTGTTATTACTTAAAGGCAAACTGAGTTATATTCAACTCCATAATTTCCATGTGCTTTATCAGCCGTGTCTGGATAACGTACCACCATTTTCGCAGTTTGGCTTTGTTGTGTACTTAATCTACCACTTCCTAAAGTTGTGATCGCATAAGAAATAGCTTTACCCGGTTGGGGAATAGTCAAACTTTGACTTTTGGTATTATCTATCAGATTTACTTTCCAAGTCGCACCTTCAGATACACCAGCTACCCTTCCATAAATTAATTGACCTCCTTTCACATTATTCGCTGTGCGAATTATATCCCTGAAAAGTGTAAAATTACCGTTATTTAATAAATCTTCCCATTCGGCTCAAGTTGTTGTACAGTAATTACAATCAGCATTTTTTTAGCAAACATGGCTAAACTAGCCCTATAAACTTTACTACTACTACTACGCAAATGGAAAAAGCTAGACCGACCATTTACAGGCGTGTCTAAATTTCGCACTAGTAGTCTGCCAAGGCAATTTTGCTAGGTTAAATGCTCGGATATAAACGCTGCATTTTTTTACGTGCATCCTTGGTTTTAAAACCCCAATAAACACTGGGTTTTTGTTGATTACGCTGTGACTCCCAAGTAGCAATTTCAGAAGATAATATTTCTACATTAGGAATACGTCGTTCTAAGCATTGGCGAGATAAAATTGATAATTCAATTCCTACTTGATTCAACCAATAAGCGTGTTTAGGAGTATAGTGAAACTCTAATTTTTCAATAATGCGGCGTGCTTCTTGTGGAGAGAAAACTCCATATGAAACACTTGGAGTATGAATGTTTAGGTTATCAACAAGTAAAGGTATCACATCAGCTTGGGGGTAATAAACATCTACTCAATCTTTTAATTGTTTAGCAAAATCAGCTTTTGTCCGACTTTGTGTAACTTCAATATGCCTCCACCCGGCTATTGGTTCAAAAAAGCCAAATAAATTTACAACACCATTGTGTTTATACTCACAATCATAACCTTCAGGCTGATGTGGTTCTGGTGGCAAAGGAAGTCTTACTTCTTCTACTACTTGATATGGGCGTTCATCTACACAGAGTGTAGGTTTTTTCGGATCATATAGCTCATTGTACAAATCCAAAATATCTTCCATCCTGAACACATACTCTGGGTTAACTTCGGGAATACACCACTGTTCTTTTAACCACGCTTTAATTTCATTTTTTTTAGAGTTTAGCGTATTGTTTCGTCTGAGATTCAATCTATGATACCAACCTTCACTAAATGCTCCGCTAATAATTGCATTGTCCAACGCACTCTTCCTTCTAGCGGAGTATAACAAGCAGTCGCAATCAAAAATGCTTCTTGTTTTTCATCTAATTTTTTGGGTTTTGGTGGATTTTCCCCATCCTTTAAAGCAAACTCTAATCCACCAATCACAAAGTTTTCTCTTGTCCTTTCCACCGTGGCAACATGAACTCGAACTGCGGCAGCGCCGTGTCCGTTTCTCCCTCAGATGCCATTCAAAGAATGTTTGCACGGGTTATACTTCTTGCTTTGTGCTTTCCTTTTTTGAGGATTGCTTGCAGTTGTAAAACTTCCTCTTCGCTTAAATCTACAACATACTTTTTTGCCATGGTCAACCCCTTTTTTGACTAGTTTATCAATTAGAGGGGCTTACCCAGCAACATTGCCTTGGTTGACTAATAGAATGGGATGATTTAATAACATCCGACTTCCCTCAGCAGGAATTACCAATTTAGCCGGAAAATCCTTTTGTCCTACTCCCCGCAAAACATCAGCTACAGCCCTGTCTACTGGGTCTGAAAAGACTTTACTTACCATCATTATTTTCAATAAAATATGGCGCTAAATTTACAAAAGCTACATCTACTATCAAATAACTTGCACCTTGTAAAATATCTACAGTGATAGGTTTTTTAGCCGGATTATACAAAATTACAACCAAATAAAGCGTTTGCAAATTTTTGGGACTATGAGTATAGTGGTGAGCAAATAAATCAAATCTTCCCTGAAAGGGAAAATTCAGATCTGCAGCTGGAATCTTTTTCCCATAACGTGCAAAAGTAGAAAGTAAAATCCCTTCAGTTTTTATCCATTCAGGACTGTTACTGTTAAAGACAGGTATTTTATCCAAGCTACCAGGTCAAGGACGCACTTCTCCAGCTTGGACAATTTCTGGAGGTGCTGGTTTAGGTGGCATTTGGGTATCTGCTATATTTTATTTTTAATTTGAGTTAAATTTTGTACATCTGATACTTCGAGTAATAGCACGTCCTAATATGACTATGAATGCAGGTTTAATGACTTTATTTCTTAGCTGACTAATTTGCATAAGTCTGAATTTTGCAGAAAGCTGTTGTGTTGGAAATGATCAGTTTATTTATAGATACAAGTTCTGGAAAGTTAATTTCTGATTATTTCACAATTACTATCAGCAATTTTCTATAACTAGGGCTAATTTAAATTAGCCTTGTAATTTCGAGTTAGGAGTTAATTTTATGGATGTACTTATTGAGTTGATGGATATACTTATTGAATCGACAAAGGATTTTCAGAAAGATTTATAAAAACTTACGGATAAGGAGAAGTTTAGAATTTTTCAAGAAATAAATCGTAACTTTCAACTTCTCTCATTTGAAAACAGTTCTTTTTATGAACACAGCGAAAAACTCAGCAATAAATATTAGACCTCTTGCAAAATTGTTGCTGTATTATAATAGGGAGTCTTATAATTTATGTATTTTTCGGTGTTCTTTGCGCTCGCTAATTTAAACATAACTGTGTAACTCTAACTAACTTTCGGCTAAAACAAAGACAACCCCAATTATAACACATAATTAATTGTGAAAAAGGTTCATTCAGTTGAATCATGACTATGAGTTAACTATTTTTTGCTTAAAAATTAATGAGGAACAAAGAATAATTTTAACTATTGATAATGCTCCGACTTTTGGATGTATAGTAATCACCTTATTTAGATTAGTCAATTCAGAAGCAGGACAACAAGCATATAGCGCTATTGCAGAGTTTATTTATCAGTATTTCACGGTATAAGAAAATCAAGATTTAGAAATTCACTGTTGTTAATGGGACAAATTAAACCTCTTCTAGATAAATATAGTGTGCTTCATGAAGCGATGAGAATTTTGCCAGAGGAGTTAAAAATTAATTTTCTAGAAGCTTTGGCTGAATTAGAAAATAATGAATGTCACAGAACGAGAAAGTTTCTGAAAACGAGATTACATAAGGTAACGGGTATTAGACCTGTCAGGAAAATTAACTTGGTGTTAAAAAATGGTAGAAGGGAATTTTGAGGGTGTAGGAAAAGGAAAAATACACTAAATTAACTATATTCAAGAATATCCACATCTTAGAAAACAAATACTGGGAATAACTAACCATCAGTTTCAAGACTTGTTGGCCCAAGGTGGAATGTAGCATAAGAAACTTCAAGGTGACATAGAAAGTAAAAACATAGGTATAAATGAGAAAGGAGCAGGGGGGAAAGGGAAACTAGAGATAAAAGAACAGGTATGTCTATCCTTGTTATATTGGAGGCAAATACCAACATTTGAGTTTTTAGGTTTGCATTTCGGTATATGCAAAAGGGAAGCAAAGGACACATTTCATTACTGGCTAGAGATATTGCGAGATATTTTCCCTGCTAGTCTCCGTGAACAGGTAGAAAAACATGATAGCGATTATGCCATGGCCACTCAGAACAAAAGGCAGGAAACAAAGAGTTTTCCACCAAGGGTATTTTTGTTGAACAGGTCATTAGACTTGTAAAAATATTCCGGGTACCTCAACAAAGATTTCCCCTCAACTCCCCAATTTACTCACAAGTAATTCTTACTAACTATTTGTGGTTTAGTCACATTAGGAACTGGTTCATTAGTTTTGCCCATTTCATAAATGTTATGAAGTATGAGGTCAGTTATAAATTTGTCACCAACATCTCCATGGATAGTTCCTATCAGTTACTATTACCAACCCTGATTCTTTCCTTCGCTCTTTCCTAAATCTTAACACTATGGAAAACCAGACACAGACTCCTTTGTAAATTTCTGGTCGTGTCTACTGATTAAATGATTAATACGGTCAATACAAGCAGTATCTCTTCTAGCAATTGGTGACATTTCAACAATTTCTCCATTGGTTAATTCTACTCTGTCCTCTTCTAAGAAGATACCAGCTTCATTCATTTGATAATATTGTTTAACTGTGAAACGTCTGGTTACTAATTGAATAGATATAATTCACTCTCTTGTTTGATGCTATTACTTACAAGTATCTTTAATTAGTTTAAAGCTAAAACCATATTGACACTTAATTTAATTTCGTAAAATGCTTGAATATCTAAAATATCACCACGTTGGAAAGCTTTGATTTCACTATAACCATTGGCGGTAGGCTGGCGATAAACTATTATTACTTGTTCATAAATATCAACTAACCAAACTTCAGAAATACCACTACTCGCATAGAGAATAATTTTGACTTCTCTGTCATATTCAATGTTGCTATCAGCAACTTCAACTAACAATAATATATCGTGTAGTTGGGGATGTCCAGCTTCATAAAAATCTGCGCTAGCTTTGAGTAATACAATATCTACTTGGGGTTATGATACGTTATTTAAAATAATTATTATTTCGAGCATCAACTATTGCTAATTCACCCAAAAGTTCAGAATGTTAATTAATCTTCTCATACAAGTTGCATGTATCCTAGCAATTGGTGACATTTCAATAGTTTCTCCGTTTATCAGTTCTACTCTATCATCTTCTGTCAAAATACGAGCTTGATTCATTTGGTGGTATTTGGAAATATTGAAGCGTCATTTTGCTAATTGTACAACTATAATAATTCTCCTAGCTTGAATTTATAGTTGAACTATAGCAATCCTGTTAAATTTGAGGATTGCTACTTTGTGTTTACAAATAATCGAAAAATACTTCTGGGACTAATCTTAATTCTCCTGATTTAATTTGGTAATATCTATCCATAAATCGCGATGTTTACTTACATTCTAGGGTTTCGGAAAAGGTTAAATTTTCGATTTGGTAAGATCCGCAAAATCGTATTGATACAGTTGTATTATTTTGTGTCCCTATTTACCACCATTGAAGATAAATAGATTCTCTATACAGCTTCAATAGCGAATATTGCTTAAATCGGCTTGAATTTCTTCTTCAAATTCTCCTTCTAAAGCTAGGTGACTAGGTTCGCCGAATTGTACACCACAATCTAATATACGGTAAAAGTTTGATTTTTTGATGGTATCATATCCTTCAGAAGGTAAAACTTGTTTACCATCTCGAATTAGTACTAAAACTATTACTCGACTTTCACCTGGTTTATGCATTGTGGTTATTCGTGATGATTAATAATCGTAAATGGAGTCGGCGTTGGCGTGAGTTTCACTATCTTCGACTGGCCAATCTGAATTTTCACCACCGATATATAAAATTTCTATGGTGACGTATTCTTCGCTTAATTGGGTGAGAGAATTGAGTAAAAGATCTAGTGCAATCGCATCACTTGTTCCTAAATCAAACCAACATCTTCCCCATTCTCCCTCATACTCAAACTCGCTCATGTTGTGCATCAAAGCGAGAAAGCTTTTGTTATAGGCACTAGGATCATAATCCATGTAGCTTATATCTAAACCAGTGTCTTGCACTTGCAGATTTTCAGCGTTAAAAGCTCCTAATTTACCTAGATAAAACCAGGAATTGAACACTTCTTCCACATATTGTTTTTCACGTTCAGAGGGAACGTTACTGAATTTTAACCAAATCCAAACATCAAAGGGATTAAATTCCCGGAATTCAATGTGCATTTTCTGTAATTGGTGATTGGTGATTGGTGATTGGTGATTGGTGATTGGTAATTGAGTTATTCATCTTCCCCGTTCCCTTCTTTCCTAATGACTAATGACCAATGACTAATTATCATAGATTATTGAGTCCATTCACAGCCTGATTGCGTTCATATTCAATTTGTTTGACTAGACTGACTGAAAGTTGGGATTTTTTAGTTAAAGCTTTGTCAAAATGAGCGATCGCATCCTTAATCAAATCCTGGCTTCTTTCCTTTTTCCCCTTTTCGTGGAGGATTTGGGCTTTAAGATAATAAATTTCTGGGTTATCTGCTGTTGTTTTTAAAGCATGATTGACATAATCTAAGGCCTGAGAGGATTTTCTCAAATCCCTATACGCCAAAGCAATACCCCGGTTGACCAAATATCCCGGAGCAGCATTTTTCTCTAACCTTTCAATGGCTTGATCTGGGCTAGTAAAAGGTAAATTAAGGGCTAACATTAAATTCATATAGCCCCAGATTAAATTTAACTCTGGATCATTGGCTGCAATTTCTTCTGCTTTGTCTAAATATTGATAGACCTTTGTTAATCGCCTTAGAGCTTTTGACACAGCATTGATACTGAAATCGCGGAGGAGAATGACTGCACCTTCTAAAAAATTGCCCACACCCATGTATAAATTCCCACGTAATGGATCACTGGTCATTAGCTTTTCTCCAGCGTCCAAAGTTTTTTTGCTGTACCTATCTAAGCCGACTAAATCCTGATTTACATAAGCTAAAGCAGCCTTTATTGCATAAGCCAGAGGTTCATTTGGTTCATCTGAGATGGCTTTTTTGAGATAATCCTCAGCTGCTGGATAATTTCCCTCTTGAAAAATTGCTTTAAAAGCGGTTTCGGTCCGATTACCTATTCTATGGGGTTCACTACTCCGAAATGGATCACCAGCAAAAGCAGGACTTACTGAGAAAAGTATAGTGATTAAAGTAGTAAAAGTAACTTCTGTAAAAGTAGGAAATCGAGAAAACATCATTAATTTAGGAATCAAAAATCTTGTGGACATGGGAATTCACAGAATAATTCTGGTTGAAGTCGTATTATGTTTTACTTACTCCCTTTGCAGTATGAAATTAGGGGTGTGGGATTCCACCTTACGCAGAAGCATTATCCCTCTACCCTATTACTATGACCTTATTCTTTTAGTGGGAAGGGAGTAAAATACAAGAAAGTAGTTAACTGAAAAATGCCTCTACTACTGCCAAAATTTCTACATCATCTAGACCGTAGTGAACAATTCAAGTTTGCTCAATGCTGGTAGCCATTTTCCACTATAAGTCTGCCACAATAAAAGAAGTGAATGACTCTTTCTGCTAGATTAGGTTTTTCATTATGGAACTTTGCAGAATTTGCCAGTTCCTTTCGGTCTAGTTTATTAGTTATTCTCTGACTTTTTGGTAATTTTAACAAATGCTCTATCTCAGAAATCTAACTTATCACCCCACAGCCTGTCCCACAGCAATTCTCAAATCCATTAACCTAGAATTACCACCCCAGCAACTAGGTCTAATTATTGGACCTAGTGGTTCTGGTAAAAGTACATTACTAGAAATTTTATCTGGACTTGCTGAACCCAGCTCTGGTGCAGCTTTTTGGCGAGAAAGACAACTAATAGCTGAACAACTACAACAATTAGCTGGCATAGTGTTTCAGTTTCCAGAAAGGCACTTTTGTGGCGCTACAATTTTAGAAGAACTGCGTTTAGGGCATCCCGAATTAGGATCAGAACGAGTTCACCAGGCATTAACAGAAGTAGGATTAGATCATTTATCCCTATCTAGACCACCCCATGCTTTAAGCGGTGGACAGCAAAGGCGTTTAGCTTTAGCGGTACAATTAATTCGTCAACCAAATCTCTTACTATTAGATGAACCCACAGCTGGTTTAGATTGGTCAATGCGTCATCAACTAGTAAATTTATTAGCGAAACTAAAAAAAGATTGGACATTATTAATTGTAACACACGACGCTGGAGATATGTTGCCAATAGCAGACCGTTTTTGGACACTCAATCATGGTGTATTAGAAACAGTTGACCCTGCAAAATTGGAAAATCAAGTAAAAGAAGCAGTTGTAAAGTAAAAAATTAAGTTCTTAAGTATTGACAATGGGGAATTAATACCTTCAGTAGTAACAACAGATGAATAAGTGTACGAAAAAACAGCTAAACCATAGATTTTTATTTGATTGATTTTTTATTTGATTAATTAAACTATTAAGAGGAAAGGGGGAAGGTTCACCCTTTAAAGCTTACCCTTTTCCCTCAAAATTTTATTTTCTCATTTTCAGCCTAGGGTGGATCTAAATTAATCTCCGAATTTGTTGAAACTTCTCTGTTCAGTTTTGTAATAATGTACTCTCCTACAAAATTTTCTGAACATTTATCCTGCCACCAATTTAAGGTCTTGGTAAGGACTCAGGTGGTGGGGTATTGACAAGTGTGATAGGTGAGGCAGAATATAGCAGTTATGGAAAAGAAGCTGGGACCAAAACTAGACAGAGAGATATTGAAGCAGTTGGCAACAGAGCAACTGGTAGAAATCATTATTGACCAGGGGAAAAGTATAGAGAAGCTAACAAATAGAGTAGTAGAATTGGAAAAAGAAATAGAGAAACTCAAAGTCAGTAGAGATTTAGAGACCATAACATGATCCAAACCACCGTCGGGAGACATCCTCAAAAAAAGCGAGAACAAACAATAAGACAAACCAGAAGGAAACCAGACACGAAAACGGAAACCAGGAGGAGAACCAGGGCATAGGGGAAAAAGGAGAAAGGTGTTTGGTGGAGTAGATAGAATACATTTGAGATAGTGGGATGGCAAGTGTGTGGATGGTGAGGTTAGGGGGAATTGTTTGGCGAACCAATAAAAATCCAAACACAACAAGTAGAGGACTTGGTGGACAGGCCAATCCAAATAGTAGAATCTGTAAAGATATACGTGGATTTGGAGTGTGTGTGGGGAAACACAAGCGCTACTGTGGTCACCAGAGATAGTACCGGGACAAGATATAGGAATCACAGGACAAGCTTTTTTGGGATGGATCAATAACTAGGTCCATTGACCCTATGAAAAACAACACTTCTTGTTCTGGAAACTGTGGGAACTGGGTCAAATAGAAATTGAAGTGGGAACATTCGTAGCTACTAATAAAGGAATAAAGGAATTTATTATTGTGTATTTGTTGATAACAACTAATCAATCATGAGTTGATTATGTTAATAGCCAGTCTTTGGTTAACCCCCTTGCCTGTTTGGGGGATGGTCATGATGGAGTTTGGAATTTAGTTAAAGAGTTTGGAACTGAAAAATTCAAACCTTTGGAAATTTTGGATTGGTATCACCTCAAAGAGAATCTCTATCAAATTGGTGGTTATTTAAAGCGTCTCCAAGCTGTTGAGAGTTGATTGTGGTAAGGTCAGATAGAGCCAATTCAAGCTTTATTTAATAATTGTCGAGGCAAACAAGTTAAGAAGTTTTTCGACATAGGCGAAAAACATCCCACTGCCATTATTAACTACACCTCCTACCAAGCTAAATAACTGTGTTCTATTGGTTCTGGATCTGTCGAATCTGCTATTAATTAAACAGATTGGAGCAAGGATTAAAATTTCTGGCCCACAGTGGAATGTTGAAACTGTCTACTAAATCCTTTCCCTTCCTTGTGCTTGTCTCAATGGTTTGCTTCCTATTTGAGTCTTTCTGCCAAAACTCGATCCTCCCAAAAAATTTTGGGGAGAAAGCATTCGGGGGATTAATCAACCTTAGTAATTTCTTCCATTAATTAGTTACTCTCCCACTCCCCAATGTCATGCTAGGTAATAGCATTGAGTCTCAGTCAGTAATAGATGATGAAGAACGACTTGATTTTTTACATGAACTTGATGATGAGGGCTGGCAGACTTTTGACTCAGTTGAACCACTTCTAGAAGAAGTAGATTCACCACCTACGATTACCCATTTAAATGGGTAATCGTAGGTGGTGAATCAGGTAGCGATGCTAGAGGGTGCAATGTTGAGTGGATTCGGTCAGTTGTTCAAAAGTGCCAAATCAACAAAATCCCTGTTTTTGTAAAACAGATGGGAGGTAATGTCTGTGAGTATGGTAAAGGTAGCTTGGCATATTCATACAGCCCACCTGGATGGAAGAAGGGGAAAGATATAAAATTTGGGGATAGTAAATACTTCCCTCTTGACCTACAGGTGAGGGAATTCCCCCCATGATTATCAGCTTCTCAATCACTGCGAAACTCGCCAAATAACGATCTTAACAACCTTGAAAAATTTGCTGACATGGCAGCAGATTCTGACCAATTAGCATCTTATCTAGACCCATTATTGCTCGCTAAAAAATACTTTGATGCAATGGAAAATATGTCAGATGGTCAAGTTAAGTAGACAGAGTTACGCAGAAAGTTCACTTCTAAAGTGGCTGATTCACTAGCTAAAATCATAACATTTGATTCCGAATTTGGCTTTGATATCGAGCGAATTGATGCTCAGGATAGAAGCGACCGAAGAAAATCACAAGCCAAACGTAAAAATGCTTTAACTGAAATTGCTACCAGCTTGGAGCATAGTTTACACGCTGAATTATTTCGCCACCAAAACAAAATTGCTAACATCACTAGTCGTGAGAAGGTCCAATCCGAGCGACAAGCAATTCAGCAATCTGTTAGGGAGAAACACCAATCACTAATGCAAAGAGTAAAACTTGGCAGTCGTGGGCGCAATCCCCCAGAAGAGAAAATCAACGTTGGTTAATTTTCACTAAAAAGGAGCAAGGCTGATGTTAGTAAGGGACTCTAGAACCGCTAACACCAGCTCCTTTCATTTTAAAGGGCTGAGTGAAAAACAGACAACAGGAACGGTGAACAGGGATAAAATCTGAAAACAACCGTGAGCGAACTTTGAGACGTGCGGCTAATGCTTGTGAAATTGCAGCCGGAACTTGCCTAAACTCAACAATAATTTACCTTCCATCTATTGCAAATTGACACAATAATTTACCTTCCATCTATTGCAAATTGACTCAGCCGGGTTACTGCTGGCGATTGGTACTTGTCATTTTTACTTTACCGCCACTCCTATTGGTGAAAAGTTATTCCCAACTGCAATGGTTGGTGGTACCGGTTCGTTATCAGTTTTGTGCCCTCTTTCTGAACCGACGGGGGAATAGTTTGAGGCTCGAACCTCTGTACATCTTGCCGTTGTGGAAATTGACCGCATTTACAACCCTAAAAATAAATGATCCACCTAACCAATCAGGTGGAGTTGCCATCGCTCTCATCATTTTTGGGGGGAGAGTTGCACTTTCCAAGATACTTTTGAAAAAGTGACGGTTAGTGACGTTCGCAGTGACTGTCAAATTGATGTTGTCAAACCCTTGCCAGATAAGGAAAGTGACGTTTGTTATGTTCGTTACGTTCAAAACGAAAATCATTATTTATTTTGCAGATGAAATATATAAATGAACAACACAAATATCTAAGCAAATTCCAAGAGTCCAATTTTGGAGCCAGAATTTCAATACTGAGATTTGACACACGGGTAGGGGTAGGAATTATCGCCACTGCTCTATTTTCTCGAATAACCGCCAGCTCAATGGCATCGAACGGGACATGATCAGCCAGAATTTACTTCTGTATCAAATCCCCACCGGGGGAAATTTGCGCTGATGAAAAAAACAGGCCGTTTAGAATGACTCGTCACGATTGGGAGCAGTGGGAACTGGCTGGACGCTCTAAGCACGTGCTTTTCAAAAGATTGGAACTCCCTAGCAACCGAGGTAAACCCATTCATTCAGGCAGGATGGGGTTTTGTCAGTTTTACTATGGCCGGCTAGATGCTTAGGCAGTTGCAGTTTGCTGAAAATCAAAAAGCTAAATGGGATCGTCTTATTGATCAGAGAGATGAGGCAATCGCTCAACTCGACACCTAAATTCAACTAAAGGTAACTTTAGAGCCAATGACAATAGGTCAGGCACCGGTGAAGCTTGATAGCTCTAAGAAATGGTTGGATGTTAAGTTACCAAAACTGACAGCTAAATTTACCAAATTTTCTGCTTCACCTGACTCCTTCCTCATTTACTTCACTTTTTAGCCCGGATGACACTTCACCACCTCTCAAAAACCCACCTTTATGTAAGGAAACTGGTGAAGTGAATGAAGCACCAGGTGAAGTAAGTGAAGTAATATCGCTCATCCCCACAAATGCAGATTATGCAATTTGGAGAGGGTTAGGTGTTCTAATGATGGGTCTTACTGCTGCTAGTAGAGATATTTTTAGATGTGGTAATGGTGGTAAAACTTTTCACAAGCTGAAACAGTATTATGAGTTTTTGGAACACCAGTTTGGCAAAATAAAAAAATGAAGGCAAAACGTAAAATCCAAATTCGTATTTTTTTTATGCAGACCGTAACAAATAAATGTATGACTGTCAAATTAACCAGAGTCCCCTGTATTGGAGAAACGATTATGTTTGATTCCAATTCCTTCCCTGAAGGAATTGGAATCAAGGGAACTATATTTAAAGTTGTTCGAGTTAATCACTGGGTGGATGTAGATGATGATGGAATAGTCGGGGATGTTGAAGTCACACTGCAAAGATAATAGTAATGACAATCAAAAAGCGAGCGCGTTTCGGGGGTGACAGGTGACAGGTGACGGGTCGAGTGACAGGTAAGGTGACGGGTCAAAATTCCTACTGTATAAGGAAAGTGACAAGTGTGACGGATAAACCTATTCTTTACCAGAGAATTTACAACGAAACCAGTATATCTACTAAAAGTAATCGTATTTCACTTAACACTTAAGTTCAGTTTTCTAAAGTCCCAATACTACCTGCTTCAAAAGGGCGACTCTATCACCTTGCTTCATGAGTATCACCGCAGTTATGAACTCCGCACCCAAAGCACACGCAGTTTAAGGATCTGGCTCAAGTCTCCTGTGGCCTTCAAGCCCGGTAATGAAATCGGCCAGTAACATACGGCGATGAAAATCAAAATTACCAATATTCAGGACCTTACCCATTATTAGCTCCCTTCCCTATATAAAGCTTGATTTCTAAAATATCTCTACCTAAAGTCTGGAAATGCTCTTTCAACTTATCAGACACCAGCAATATCCCAAGGAAAATTGCTGGTGTCTGATTGGTGCGTAAATGTGCAAAATCCCTTTCGGTTGCATATCGCTTTTTGGCTGACTTTAAATTTCCCTGACTTTGATGGATCAAAAGTAAGCGGTATTTCCTCTATCTCTTCTTTGTGCTGGAGACTCATCCAGTCGATGATAGCCATAACTGCCTTAAAGCATTTAAACCCCTGTTGGTTAATAGCCGCATTCTCTATCATGATGTGCGTAACTATATTTAAAGTGGTATCGACTCTAGTATGATTGTGGAGAATAAATGTGAAAATTTCTCTAATTGCTTCAGCCAAATTCGGAAGTCGAACAATTTATTCCGATTCCCCATCCTTAATTTTTGCGGTAGACTCCCACTCTCCCATTAATTCATCAAGCTGTTCATAATGCCATTTCATAAACTCGCTGAGAGAGTCTATTTTTCTGCCAAACTCTTCTGGCTGGAGTGCATTCTCTGTGAATCAAGTATTTGGTAATTGAGTAGGGGATAGTCCGACTCATTTTAATAGTAAAGCCAAATATTCTCTCAGTTTGCCGCAACAATTATCTCGCATTGGTAGTAGTGGTGCGGGTGGTTTTGGTACGTTGCACTTAAATAAATATAAATATAGGTGTAAGTTCTAGTTGTTATGAATGAATAAGGGATTCAAAAGTTAATTTTTCCATCTCCATCCAAATATTTAAAATGAGTATTGATGTTTTTAGCCGCTGCTTCTGCTGTCCAAGTCGGATTTCCGAAATAAGCTTCATGATAAGATTTATCACGAAATTTTCTTTGCTCTGAATCCCACTATTTTATAGTATCTGGCAATTGATCTGGTGTTATCGTTCCGGCTGGATTAAGATTTACCAACCCAAAATTTAGAGCAATTGCTTTTAATGTGTTTTTGTCGTCTCCCTGATCAGCACTCTGCAAACATCCATCCAATATCTGTATCTTGAGTTTTAAAAATACCCGAAAAACTTTTATCAATATCATGATTTTATGTCCTTTCATCTCATCCCAAGCAAATCCCACTCCAAAAATATTATATCTAAGTCCAGAATAAGGAAATTTCACCTGATACCTTCTTATTCCGGATCGATAAATCACTTTACCAAATCAAAGATTTATCCAACTAATACCACCACAGAACCTTCTTTCAGTCCTTAGTATCACAGAGGGAATTTGTGTATTTATTAATCCCTTGTTTTCCAAACACCAATTACCATTATTCTGAGTTCTGAAATTATAGCTGAGTCCATCAATAATTAAGTTTGTATAGCAAAAAGGTACTTGCTCAGGACAGGTCACATAATAACGCTGATAATATTTTAGCTGCCAAAAAAGGTCAGAAGTACAAGGAACTGAATATACAGGGGGAAGCTTAAATGGATCTTCTGGGAGAGAACATCTTGGATTTCTCCAAACCAACTGGAAAGCTGGTAATCTCATGTATAAAAGAACGCCATGTATCTGAATGCCTTTATTACATTCATCATCAACTATTTTGATTTCAAATCCAATAGGTTTTCTTGCAAATGGGTCTGAGTAATTTGGCGGCTGCCGTGTGGCAGGAGTTGTATAAAAACTACCTCCGATATTTGTGAAATTGGGTTGGTCTGGAGTTCTAAGTATCTAAATAATTATTAATTGTATATTATTTAATAATGAATCCATAAGTGACCATGTTCCATTAATATTCCTCCCTAGCCTAATTATAGGAGTTAGCTAAAATTGGTTATCATCAAGATAATCATCAGTTTCTACTTCATTGACGACTAACTTATTCATTCCTTGAATGCGTTGATAAACACAGCTTAATACTGCTAGGTGATATTGGTAGGAATAATTTTATTTATTTCATTATTTATCAAAATTTTAAGTTCTAACTCGCTCGTATGTATCCCAGTTTGTACCTATTGCTATCATTGGTGTTGAGAACTGTATCGATTGCCTGAAATCAGCGATTGTATATGATCCATCGGAAGCATTCGTTGTCAGATCCAATTCAAAGATGAAATCACTATTCAGATCGATTGCGGTTAGTGCGCTTTCTAAGGTTATTGAATCGTCGTTAAACATAATGCCATTATTATCTATTCTCGTTCCATCATCAGTAATTGTCATAAGTAGGTAGACAAAAATCAACATAACTATATAACATACTTGAAATCCTTGCGATTGATTCCGCTTTGCTGCATTCGCCATGACATAGTTATACATTTTTCCGCCCAACTACTTATCTATTCTACTTCCAGAACTCACCAGTGCCTTACCACTTCCAAACAGGCTGATTATCGGTGCGGTAATATTTTCTTTTAAATCATTAACGGTAACTGCAAACTGTTTTTGATAGCTCCAATTATTACCATCTAAAGTCTGAACTCTAATGCTGTAACGAGATTTAGTTTCATAGTAGACCTATTGCAAAATTGTTTCTGTGGTATGATAGACAGTCTTATATTTTATGTATTTTTGGTGTTCTTTGGGCTCGCTAATTCAAACATAACCCTGTAACTCTAACTTTTGGCTAAAACAAAGACAGCCGACCATTGTAACATAAAATTAATTCTGCAATAGGTCTATTAAATAATAATCTAATGACTTTCTGGGGCTAGTCCACTGAACATTTAGCATTTTTTGGCTTTCTCTTCTCGGCTATCTTCTAGCAAAATTTCTGGGAGAGATACTTCTCCCAGAGACGATATCCAAGCTGTGGCTTTTAGCTAGTGGATGAGTAGAGAGAGATACTGCTGCTAGTTAATGTTAAGCCGATGGTTTCGTGAGTTGAAAAGGTTCTTATGGTCATATAATTACATTCGAATATAACTATATTATCCGATAAGGTTCAGGAGGATGCGATCACACTCCAAACACCAAGGCAAAAAGGAGATTAAAAATACTCTCCTTAATCATTAGGGATTGTTGTTGAATTTAGTCAAAGCTTTGTTGGCTGTTTTCCCGAAGAATCAAGGGTTTTGGAGGCGGATCATTGGGGAATTTAGGGAAGATTTAGTCAGTCCGAAAAATCGTAGTGCCCGAAACGCAGTGGGTGACCTGAGATTCGAACTCAGAACCAGCGGATTAAGAGTCCGATGCTCTACCGTTGAGCTAGTCACCCTTACTAAAACCTATAGTAGCAGACTTTTGACGCTGCCGCTAGTGTTGCAGTTAAAAAACTGGTTCAAGGGGGAATTTGATTGTGAAAGTGATGTGATTATCTGCGTTTACGACATTAATTGAGCCGTTTAGATGTTCCATAATTGGTTTCACCAAAGCCAGTTCTAGTCCAGAATCCCTAGATTTCCAGGGAGCATTATTGGTAAAATGATAAAATGGCTGAAAAACCCTTGTTAATTAATGGTTGGGAATCTCGACATCGGAATAACAGACTTTTAACTCTACTGTGTCTGCACTCAAGTTAGCTGAGATGGTAATTGATTCACCTGCGGGGATGAATTTGCAAGCATTTTTGAGCAATTCTGTGATAATTTGTTCAAGGTTGGTAATGTCTGTTTCTAAAGGTGGCAGGTTTGGGGCAATATTTAACCTTAAGTTTTATTTCTGACAATTGGCAACATCCCGAAAGGATTCAACAATGGGAGTTAGCCAAGTTTGCAAATCAATGGCAATTAATGTTGGGGGTTCCGGTTCAGTTTTTAGATATGTTAGTGTGAGTTAATAGTCGACTAATTGATTTTCGCGTCCAGATTCATTATGTAAACTTTGTAAGAGTTGTGGTACTAATTCAATATCTAAAATACCGTTGGGTGTGAGAAAACCTTCTAAAGTTTGAGCCGCAAGACTAATACTAGTAACGGGTGTGCGCAGTTCTTGGGAAAAGGTTTTGAGGAATTCGTTTTTGTGACGTTCTCGTTTTTCTAGTTCTTTTACTTATGCTTTAGTTTTCTCATGGAGTTGAGAGTGACGAGTTGCGCTCGCACATTTATTAGCTATTTACTGTACTAAGGATATCTCCAATTGCTAGAAAGTTTCTTCTATCGATTTGATTAACCAAATATTGCCTAAAACTCCTTTAGCATCAAAAATCAGACAAGCAAGTTGGCAAACGACTTTTATTTGTAAATTCCACCCAGGAAGAATTTCTAAAGATTGGAAAAATTCTTTTTGTAATAATGACTAATAAACTTGGGGAAAGTCTGAAATCTCTCTAGTTAATCCCTGTCCATATGGCAAAACTGTTGGAACTATATTCACTGCTAACTGTAACTGATCTTTGGTAGATATTATACAGTTATATTTGACATCTTTCTAGTTCTAATAATTGAGCCAATTCTTGAACTGCGGTTCGTAGGACTTGGTTAACATCCAGATAGTTGCAGATTTTCTGAGTAATTCTTCGCACAATTCCTTGGAAATTCTGCATCTGATTTAATTGTGAACTGTACTGTTCTTGTTGTAATTCTAGTTGTTTTTGTAGATATCTTACCTGTTATTGTAGTTCTGCTTGCTGAGTAGCAATACCGATTTGCAGAGCGATCTGTTTGAATAGGTCCATTTATTCTTGTTGCCATTTTCGCGTTTCTCGGCATTGTTGAGCAATTAAAAGTCCCCATAAATTTTGCTGTAATAAAGTTGGGACTACTAGATCAGCTGACACTTGTATAGAGGCGAGAAAATCTATTTATTAAGGGTATAAACATGTGTTATAAATAAATATCTTCACTAACATGAATATAACCACGTTTATAAAATTCTTGAAGCTGAATATCAAAACAGGAATCTTGGATTTTCTGACCGAGTAGGGAATCGCCAGCCATAATTGTTGGTTCAGCCAGAATTACTCCACTATTTTCAGTTTGGAAATAGTAAATTAGGATGCGATCAAAATCCAGTAAATGACAGATTTCTTTAACTGTTTGCTGGAGAATAATCTCTAAATCTTAACATTGACTAATCTTATGGGCAATTGCTTCTAGTAGTCTCTCACTTTCTGCTGTCATTCTTCCAGCTTTTTCTAAATAATTTGGAAGAAGTAATATTGCTGGTAGTACCAATCAATCTGTAAGTTCTAGAATTTAGATCTCGCAATGGAGTTAAAGTGGGACTCCAGCAATTATTGACACCTTGTAAATGCAAACATTGTTTATAGGAAATTGTTTTTCCCAACCGCACACAATTAGCATAACGTTTACGCACCCTAGCAGCATCTACAGGTGAAAGAATATCCTCTGGTTTATTACTGCGCAGTTCCTCTGAGGGAATACCAAGCTATCTCTCATGGGTGGGATTAAGTGCTAGATACTGAAAATCTCCCTCTTCCAAAACATCGACAATAAATGGACCTCTTGCAAAATTGTTTCTGTGGTATGATAGAGAGTTTTAGATCTTATGTATTTTTGGTGTTCTTTGGGCTCCCTAATTCAAACATAACCTTGTAACTCTAAGTTTTGGCTAGAACAAAGACATTGTGCCATTATAACATATAATTAACTCTGCAAGAGGTCTAATATAGATGTTTGCACAAAATTGTACATACTTGCTAGAAGCTGCTCACTACTGCTTGTTTCATCGAGTTGTGTTCTGTACCGAAAAAAGTCTGCCTGGGTGCTGTGCTGTGTTGGTCAACTTGGGGATAGATTCAACTGAATTGATTTTCATGAGAGACCTTATTTGATTTGATATTTCTGACTCTTATAGGCGCTCTCTTGGTATTAATTTTGGTGACAAAAACCCCCTAGCAGCTAAAGCTAAGTATTGTTCAGATTTGACTCATGGATATTTATTTCTCTAATTTTTAACCGAAATATCGTTAAGCGAATAGGTGTAAACGCAAGCATTGCTGCTGGTTACAGACAACAATTTATCTGACGCGCGTAAAACTATACTGAATGTTTGTCAATTATGTTTTAACATTCTTGCATATACTGAGTTATAAATCAGAAAAATCTTCATAATTGTTAAAATTCCTCATATTTCCCCGAATATTTGTAATGGGTAATTGGTAACGTCAAAATGTCTTTCACAGACTATTATCTTTCCGTACAGCGCTACACTCTACCCTTTCTCACTTATGAACGAAACAACTTGTAAGCGGTGATTCCTGTGAGGACTCCTACATTCAACCAAGTAATAGCTAAACCGACAACTTCCCCTGAAAATAACTGTGTGAAGCGGCGCGAAAATATACCTATAATCGAACCAACTGGTAAAGCCACAGCCCAAATTGCTTAATTCAGGAATATCCAAGACTATCCCCAGTGGAGTCATGAAGGAATTACTAACCACCATTGTGCTACTCCAATCACCAAGCTGCCAATACCCCCGGAAATAATTCCAAAGACGATTGTAAAAGATAACAATTCTGTTGATGGTACATACCAGCCTATAGTACCGCCGCCAATGGCGGTAATTAGAGTAACCAACCTAAGACTGTTGATAGTATCCAGCGGAAAGGAAAGATAGTTTGTCTGAGCATATAACTTTAGGGGAATGCGAGCGTAAATCCACCCACAACAGCTTCTAGGATTCCCACATCAGGCCTTTCACCAATTTCAATCGAAAATAAACTTAAGAAAAAACCACTTAAAGTAGTGAAACTCCACAGTAACGTAAAAGTAAAGATATTAAACTTAGTTTTTAATAATGCTAATTGCATCACAATTTTTTTAAATGTAAAGGTTGAACTGCTTTGGTAGAAAACAAATCTAAAAAGCCTTACGCCGCTTTTAAGGAGATTCAGGAGCAATATAACCCCATCAACTTTCCCAATAGAAAAAAGAAAAACCTGCAAAATTGTGATCACCTTTACTGGAGTGAATTCCATCACGCACAATTTGCACTTGTTCTTGAATTCGTTTAATATCCACAGGACTGATAGTAGTTACCGTTGAAATCCTAATACTAACAGGAATCTTAATCATTGCATATTGTACCGCAGGTTTTTCTATTTCTGCAACGAAAGAGTTCTTATCATCTCGATATACCTGCAAAATCAACTCATCGACTAAACCTTTATTTACCCAATTTTCCTAATCTTGCAAATAATATTTATAGGCATAATACTGAAAATTAGGAAAAAGAGATATTTTCAAATGGGGTTTAATTGCTTTAACAGCTTGACTGATTCTCACCATAAAATCAGCAATTCCATTTGCCCGCCACCGCATCCATTCGGCTGCGAAAGGCTCATCACGTGGATTCTTACCTAAATGTTCCTTTTGGTAAAGTTTAACAGTATATGTATATGTATCATAACTAAATTGTACCGACATACCAAAGTAGTCATAAACTTGAATCCCAGCCACATCATAATTTTTGACAACTTCTAAGATTAAATTTTGAATAAGTTCCTGCACCTGGGGATGAAGAGGATTTAACCAAACTTGCCGATTAAAAACACCATTATTCTCAACTTCTTACGGCAGAATTTCATTAATGGAATTAATACCTTTTTGCCAAATTGCTAACCATTATGAGTGTAACTTTGCCAATGGACAATTAGGTAGAGTCATGAACCCATATTCAAACCAAGGAATAATATTTATATCTTTACTTTTTGACGAATTTACCAACTTTGCTAAAGTATCCTTACCACGATGCATAGAATTTATAAAAGGTTGAATTGCATCACCTGTAACAGTTTGGGCAACAGCACTTTTACAAGAAGTGTAACCTCTGTTCTAGACTACTGGATAATTAGTATTAAAATTCAACGATGCTAATTGATCAATAGCACGGTGAATACCCCAAGGGACAAAAAGCATACTACTGGCAACATTAATCAATCAAAGACCGCAAATTTCTGTAGTCAAAGAAATTACTTTCTGAGAAGAAACAGAAGTAGAAGAAATTGGAAATGCTGTTAAACTAAAGATAAGTCCTAAACACAGACAAAATAAAAAATAACGACGGAATACCCTCTTCATTTGCAAATTAAACTTACTATTCTCCTAGTATATATAACTACAAAATAAAATTATATGTGTCAGGATTATGTAATGATATGAAGACTCTTTAGAAAGAAATCAAAAAGGCACAAAATAGATGTAGTAATCATTCAGACATAAAGCACTATCCTTAATACTTACGTAACGTGCCTATACTTTAGCATCAAATTAAAATCTTTCCACACCTGCAAACTGCTGAATTGATACTTTCGCAGCTTCTCCACAAGTGCGCGGTGTAGGGAATATCTTACCAGGATTAGCCAAACCTCGAGGATTAAAAACTTGCTTTACCCATTGCATAGTTTCTAAATCAGCCTGACTAAACATATCTGGCATATAGCATTTTTTATCCGCACCAATACCATGTTCACCAGAAATGCTACCACCTACTTTCACACAAAGTTTAAGTATTTCTCCTCCCGCTTCTTCAACTTTCTCGAACTCTCCCGCTACAGATTTATTAAATAAAATCAAGGGATGAAGATTTCCATCACCAGCATGAAATACATTCGCAATACGATAACCATATTTTTGACTGATAGCTTCAATTTCCTTTAACACATAAGGTAATTGCGTCCGAGGAATTACACCATCTTGAACATAATAATCAGGGCTGATATGTCCCGCAGCAGCAAAAGCAGCTTTTCTACCCTTCCATAATTTTAATCTGGTTTCTGGGTCAGTAGCAGAAGTAATATTACGCGCTCCATTTTTCTGACAAATTCCTGCTACCCGCTGTTTATTGACTGCGACTTCTACATCTAAACCATCAATTTCTACTAATAAAATTGCTGCTGCATCACGGGGATAACAATTAGTAGCGACAACATCTTCGACAGCATTAATACTAATATTATCCATCATTTCCATGCCAGCAGGAATAATGCCGGCACTAATAATATCGGAAACACTTGCTGCGGCAGCATTAACAGTATTAAAGTCTGCCAAAAGTACACAAATTGATTCCGCACTTTTGAGAATTTTCAAAGTTATTTCTGTAGCAATTCCTAAAGTTCCTTCCGAACCGACAAATACACCAGGTAAATCATAACCAGGCATTTCAGGAATTTGTCCACCGACATCAACAATAGAACCATCAGGAAGTACGAGTTTTAAACCCAAAACATGATTAGTAGTCACACCGTATTTTAAACAATGTACTCCCCCGGAATTTTCGGCAATATTTCCACCAATAGAACAGATTATTTGACTAGAAGGGTCAGGTGCAAAGTAAAAACCAGCACCGCTTACAGCTTGTGTTACCCAACTATTAATTACCCCTGGTTGAACAACAGCAAGGTGATTCCGTAAATCAATGCTGAGGATTTCTCGCATTAGAGCAGTGACAATTAACACTGAATTTTCCGATGGTAAAGCGCCACCAGATAAACCCGTACCAGAACCTCGTGCAATGAAAGGAACGGAGTATTGATTACATATTTTTACAACTTCTGCTACCTGTTCTGTAGTTCTGGGTAAAACTGCTACTGGAGGAGTTTGACGATAGCTGGTTAAACCGTCACATTCATAAGTAAGGAGTTCTTCTTTGCGTTTAACTACACCTTTCTCACCAATAACAGCGATAAATTTTTTGATGATGGGTTTCCAGTTGATTTGTTTTTTATCTTGGGTAAGCATAGAGTTTTGATTATGAGTGATTTACTGGTGTGACAAGGTTGTAATTATGTCACTAGAATAATAGTACCAGTTTTAGAAGGAGTAAATTTTAGAGGATGTTTGAAAAGTCCACCAGTTCCGGGAATTCAAAATTCAAAATTCAAAAATCTGATCGTTCAGGCCTGTAGTCTATTTTAAATAGTTGCTCTATTTAGTCCAAAATCAAGATATTAGGTTCATCATTAACAATGAGAATTTTTTGAGTCATACCATTTTGGATTGGAGGTCAATGTTGCCTAGTCGGAACATCCTTAGTAAAGCTGGATTAAATTGTCTAATTTGTCCGTTAATATCAGTAATAAGTAGTCTATCTGCTAGATTGTCAATAATAGCGGTCAGGTCAGCGAATGTTGTTTGCAGTTCTGCGTCTGCCTCTTACCGTCGTAAGCGGGATAGGACTAATAGCCTACTACCTCTATCAACCGACTCAAAAAAATGTGTAAAAGCAGATATTAATTAAAGGATCTCTGCGATCGCGCACGGTTTTAGATGTGCCAATGGTGATCGCAGCCCATATCCGCTCTTTGGCTCTCAAAGTTACACAAATTAAGGCATTATGGCAAGGAAGAATTGGTAAGTGTAGCAATTGATTTCCACTAAAAATGCTCATTGATGTGTCATCCTACTTTTGTCCAATATATACTAAAAACGGTTTAAAAGTTTGATTCTGAAGGTTCGCGGAGCGTCTCTGAAAGAGATAGTGAAGAATCATAGTGAAGAATCTCCGAGATACTTCGCTGCATTACGTGAGGTATGGCTTATGCCTGCCCTATCAATATGACATAAGTCGAAGTCTCACCCGTTTGTAGTATAGTGATACTACTTTTACCTAACACCAAAATTAGTGAGTATTCATTGATCACAATTTAAGATAAAAGCAATTTTTCTCACCGAGAATAACTACTTAAAGTTATTTAAAATTTGTCTAAAAGAGAAAGAACATTAGCCAGGACTTATGTCGTTATTTTATCGGTGCTCTTGTTGTGATCAACTAATTTTTCTAAACTTGAGTATTGTTCTAGTTTTTCCCCCTTTGTTTCTTAGTGACAAAACGCCCCTTCTTCTTCAGCAACAACCTTTAATACTTACTAATGAATGGCATTAAGTGTTAAGTGTTTATAATTATTACCTTTTTTATACTGCTTGGCTGGTATTATTAACGTGTGATAGGTAGGTTATACGCTTGAGTTAAAAGAGTATAAAAATTTATCCCCTCCATCTCATGACAAAGGGGGTGAAAAGTTTAAGCAGTGAAATACTTCGCTACAGGGTGATAAGTAATAATCGCCGTCGTAGACTGTTCAGGATATAACTGTTCACTTTCATCCATGAACATCTTCATCCTGTCAGTTCCCAACAACTCCAACTGCTTAAACTGATCCTGAATATTCGGACAAGCAGGATAGCCAAAACTATACCGAGAACCTTGATAACGCTGCGCCAACATATCCCGAATATTATCCGGTTCAGCATCACCAAAACCCAACTCCCGGCGAATTCTGGCGTGAGTCCATTCCGCCAAAGCCTCCGCCACCTGCACCGCCACACCATGGAAATACAGGTAATCAGTGTATTGATTATCAGCAAATAACTTTTGTGCAAACTCTGTCGCCACTTCCCCCACAGTCACCGCTTGCATTGGGAAAACATCAATTATTCCCGACTCCTTCGGTGCAAAGAAATCTGCAATACAATATCTTCTCCCAGAACGTTGACGAGGAAACTCAAAAATAGCAATTTGTTGTGATTGATTTTCTACATCATATATATGTAGAGAATTTCCCTCAGACTGACAAGGGAAATAGCCATAAATCACCTGAGGATGTAACAAATTTTCTTCAATAATTCGCTGTTTCCAACCTTCTAAAATTGGATAAACCTTCTCAGCTAAAAACGCCTGATATTCCTCTTTAGATTGTTCCTTCAACTTGCGGAATTGCCACTGTCCAGCCACCAAAGCTTGCCAATCCAAGTACCAGAGTAATTCTTCTAAAGAAATATCATCAGGTTGTAAAAATTGCGTTCCCCAAAAAGGTGGTTGAGGACGCTCAATATCTATTGCTACAGCCTCAGAACGATGGGTATCTATTTCCTTCGGTTCAGCAGCTACTTGATATTTAAAAGTATTCTCTACTATTTCTTGATGCCTATGGGTTGATTCTTCAGATCCTCCTAATTCATCTAGAAATCCTTTTAAATCATCCCAATTACCTGCATTTTTGGCTGGCATTAATTTATCCATGAAATGCAAATCACAAAAAGCATCTTTGCCATAAACAACTTTACCTTTATAAGTTCCTTGACAATCTTGATTTACAAATTTAGGAGTTAAAGCCGCACCACCTAAAATTACAGGAATAGTAATTCCTTGTTCATTGAAGACCTGCAAGTTTTCTTTCATGAAAGAGGTAGATTTCACCAGTAAACCACTCATGGCAATACAATCAGGTTTATGCTGTTCATAAGCTTGAATGATATTTTCTACTGATTGCTTAATTCCCAAATTAATCACCTTGTAACCATTATTTGACAAGATAATGTCCACCAGGTTTTTACCAATGTCGTGAACATCCCCTTTTACTGTCGCAATGACAAAAGTTCCCTTAGCATTATTACCAGATTCTGATTTTTCCATGAACGGTTCAAGATAAGCAACCGCAGTTTTCATGGTTTCCGCCGATTGTAAAACAAAAGGTAATTGCATTTGTCCAGAACCGAACAATTCACCAACTACTTTCATCCCATCTAACAGGAAAGTATTGATGATTTCTAAGGGAGGATATTGTTCTAAAGCTTTTGTCAATTGTGCTTCTAAACCAATCCGTTCACCGTCGATAATATGAAGTTTTAAACGTTCTTCGATTGGTAAAGTTTCATCAAAGCTGGTCTTAGGTTTAGTTTTGACTCCTGCAAAAATGCTTGTTAGTTCTCCCAAAGGATCATAAATGCATACATCACCATCAAATTTCCGTTCATCGTAGATTAACTGACGGCAAACTTCTTGATGCTGAGATTCAATTTTAGCAAGTGGTAAAATTTTGCTGGCGCTAACAATTGCGGCATCCATTCCCGCAGTCATCGCTTCATGTAAAAACATTGAGTTCAAGACAATACGCGATGCTGGGTTTAAACCAAAAGATATATTAGAAACACCCAAGATTATATGACATCCAGGCAATTCTTGACGAATACGGCGAATTGACTCGATTGTGGCTTTACCATTTTTCCGATCTTCTTCAATCCCTGTAGAAATCGGTAAAGCCAGAGTATCAAAAAATATTTCTGTGGGACCAATACCATACTCTACGGCTTGGCGATAAGCACGTTGAGCGATCAGAAATTTTTTCTCTGCTGTTCGCGCCATGCCATCTTCATCAATTGTACCAATAATAACACCAGCGCCGTATTTCTTGGCTAATTCCAGCACCTTCAGAAAGCGCGGTTCACCGTCTTCATAGTTGGTAGAATTGAGTAAACATTTACCACCAGCAACTTTTAACCCCGCTTCCATTTTTTCCCATTCGGTGGAGTCGAGCATTAATGGTAAAGTCACATTATTGACAATGCGGGAAACTAACTCGTGCATATCACGCACGCCATCACGCCCTACATAATCAACGTTAATATCTAAAATGTGTGAGCCTTCTTTAACTTGCGATCGCGCCATGGACACCAAACCATCCCAATCTTCCGCGTTCAGTAAATCACGGCATTTTTTAGAACCACTGGCGTTAAGACGTTCACCAACTATCAAGAAAGAATTATCTTGCTGGTAGGGTTGAGTAGTATAAATTGAAGCTGCTGCTGGTTCTAAACTCGGTTGTCTAACTTTCGGTTTTAAATCTTGAGCAATTTCTGCTAATTGTTGAATATGTTCAGGTCTTGTCCCACAGCAACCCCCAATCACTTGGACACCTAAATCTTCAATAAAGTGCATTAACGCCATCCGTAATTCTACAGGTGTAAGCTTGTAATGTGCTTGACCACCAACGTTTTCTGGTAAACCTGCATTGGGAATACAAGAAACTACGAAGGGCGAATGTTCTGATAAATACTTGATATGTGGTTTCATCAAATCGGGACCAGTAGCACAGTTTAAACCGAGAATATCAATGGGATAAGGTTCTAAAATCGTCATAACAGCAGCAATTTCTGTACCTACCAGCATTGTACCCATGGTTTCCATAGTCACGGAAACCATTAAGGGTCTTCTTTCACCTTTTTTGCCAAAAACTTCCTCAATAGCATTCAACGCCGCTTTAATTTGCAGCACATCTTGGCAAGTTTCCACCAAGAATAAATCAACACCACCATCAAACAAAGCTTCCGCTTGTTCGGCGAAAGAGGCTTTCATGGTGTCAAAGTCAATATGTCCCAAGGTAGGGAGTTTGGTAGTCGGTCCAATAGAACCAGCAACAAAGCGGGGTTTTTCAGTGGTAGAAAATTCAGAGGTGATACTTTTAGCTAATTCTGCTGCTTTCTTACTGAGATAATAAGCTTGGTCTGCTAAGTCGTATTCTGCCAGAACTATGGACATAGCACCAAAGGTGTCAGTTTCAATAACATCAGCACCAGCGGTGAGAAAGTCACGGTGAACTTGGGCTACAGCTTCCGGTTTACTATGAACCAAATATTCGTTACAACCTTCATACTGTGCGCCGCCAAAATCTTCTGCTGTCAGGTTTTGGGTTTGCAGGTTAGTTCCCATCGCACCGTCAAAAACGATAACGGGACGTTCTGGACTATGTAGCCTTTTTAGGAAGGGATGTGTCATATTTATTGTCTGAGAAACAATTTAGTTAATCTGGTAATAATAGACGTATATTTATTATTTTCCAAAATCTTGACACTGGACGTAAAATTGACAGAAATAAAATATTTTAATGCTTAAAAGTATCTTTCAACAAAGCCCCGTTACATTGGGTTTTTGCTGGTAATTTTATTTTGTATCTACCACAACCTGAATATTAAGAATGTTAAAATAAATCTACAGACAGAGGGAGAGGTAAAAAAATACTTACACCTCACTAGTATAAAATTATACCTTTTTCTGACAGTCAAAGTATTACTTTTCATGCCAGCAATTTTATCATTATTTAGATATATGAGATTTAGAGATTGGGCATCTAGAGTCACGCTCGTTTTTTTCATGTTTGCTACTCTGATTTTGGTAGTATTTATGAGTGGGTCAAGACAGATACAAAGTCATAGCAATGCTTCCACTTCAGAAGCTACTGTTGGGAGTCAATATCCACAAGCACAATTTCCGTCAGTAATAACTACAGAGGAAAAAAAGCGAACTTTATCTAAAGCACCTATTAATAATCAAAATCAAATTAATAAAATTAATACCCAATACGCCACTACTACCGCTTTTTCCCAATATAAACCCAATTTAGCTAGGGCTGAAGTAGACCCTAGCAATTATGGAGAACGATATACCAAAGATGCTAATGGTGTACCACTAAATAATCAACCTCTGGTCGTACTCCATGAAACTAGTAATTCTGCTTCTAGTGCAGTTAACTTTTTTCAGACACCACACGATGATGAAAATGTGCAAGCAAGTTATCATGCGTTAATTACACTCGATGGCACAATCATTTACTTAGTACCACCAGACAAACGCGCATTTGGTGCAGGTAATTCTGTTTTTAAGGGTATTAATGGTATGGAAACTGTACAGACTAATCCCCAGTTACCACCATCTGTGAATAATTTTGCCTATAATGTTTCCTTAGAAACTCCTCGTGATGCTTGGGGAAAAACTAATATCGACCAACACAGTGGTTATACTGAGGTTCAATATGATTCTTTAGCTTGGTTAATTGCTCAAAGTCAAGTTTTAGATGATAGAATTACAACCCATCGCGCTGTAGATATTACTAATGGGAAAGTTGATCCGTTAAGTTTTGATTTTGATAAATTTTTTAATAAATTGCATTCTTTTCGCGAGTTGAAAACTTTTAATAATGCGAAAAAGAGTTAGTAATTTATTTAAATTCTTTTTGTTCTTGAAGTTCTTTGACTAGAATATGTAGTTTTGTTGATTGATTCGTACATCCATCTTCATTAGGATGCGTTTGTTCTAATTTAATTACATGATTAATTGCTGTGTATTGATGGTTCTTGAGTTTTTCATATAGCAATTTATCACTTTTGTCATAATTATCTCCTTGTTTGAGGATACCAGCTTTCTTTTATTTCTGTTTCTAGTTTTGGACGTAGTTCCTTGTAACTTCACTCAAGCATACAGAAATCATAAACAAATAGCTCTAGCTATGATAAAACTAGAGCTTGATCAATGTGTGAAAATCCTAAATCCTACTTACTAAAACTATAAATCTGCTGTGTCTGCAAGTGGTCGCTCAAAGAAGAAGGTAGTACATCAGAATTAAATGCCTGCCGATCTAACTGTACTTGCAAATTAGTCAGAGGATCACTACCAGAAGAAATTAAGAAATCCAACTTCTGGACATAGGGTAAATTTAGTAATTGATCCAAAATCTGACAAATTGCTTGCAAGTAAGGATGACCCTTCTGTTCATACCAATTAGCGTCAGCAACTTTTGGCTGGTCAAATCCCAAATGAACAGTTAACGATGGCTTATCAAATAAGGCAACTCGTAACGGACGTGCTTCTTCTTGTAAAAGTAAATGATTCGTTTTTGCTAAATGCCGAAGTTTCTCTAAACGTTCATAGCGTTGCGTCACTGAATCTGGTTCATCTTCCCAGTGTAATGCTACTGTCACCAGATAAGTTTGTAACAACATATGTCCCAACTTTTTGGCTTTTGTAGCTAGGTAAGAACAGTTATAATCATTGGCTTCAATTAACAAAGGCACTCGATCTACAACTTCCAAACCATAGCCCTTGACACCAGCAATTTTACGAGGATTATTGGTAATCAGACGGATCTTTTTAATACCCAAATCCATGAGTATTTGCGCCCCCATTCCATAATCGCGCAAATCAGCAGGAAAACCTAAACGCTCATTAGCTTCCACGGTATCAAGTCCCATATCCTGCAACGAGTAGGCTTTGAGTTTATTAATCAAGCCTATACCCCGTCCTTCTTGACGCAGGTAAACAACCACACCTTGACCAGCATTTTCAATCATTTTCAATGCGGAATTTAACTGCATTCTACAGTCACAGCGCAAAGAACCTAAAGCATCACCCGTCAAACATTCGGAGTGCATCCGCACCATCACAGGCTCATCTTGAAAGTTTGCTGGGTCGCCCTTGATGATCGCTACATGGTCAGTATTATCTAAAGTGTGGCGGTATCCGTAAATATCAAATTGTCCAAATTGACTGGGTAGCTTGGTAACGATTTCTCGATACACCAGGCGATCGTTTTGGAGACGATAGCTGATAAGATCGGCAATGCTAATAATTTTAAGTTTATGCGTTTTAGCATATTCGATTAACTGTTGTAATCTTGCCATTGAACCATCAGGATTTTGAATTTCACAAATTACCCCAGCGGGGTATAATCCTGCTAGTCTTGCTAAATCAACTGCTGCTTCTGTGTGTCCTGCCCGTTTGAGTACACCTCCAGCTTTAGCCCGAATCGGGAAAATATGCCCAGGACGTCGTAAATCCAGCGGCTGTGTGACAGGGTTGAGGGTAACTTGAATAGTACGGGCGCGGTCTTCTGCGGAAATGCCAGTGCTAACGCCCAAGTGAGGACCAGCGTCAATGCTGACAGTAAAAGCAGTCTGGTTAGTATCTGTGATGTTACTGACCATTAATGGTAAGTCTAGTTCATCCAGGCGCTCGCCCGTCATGGCTAGACAAATTAGCCCTCTGGCTTCTACCGCCATGAAATTTATCATGTCGGGGGTGGCAAATTGGGCAGGACAAATTAAATCGCCTTCATTTTCTCGATTTTCGTCATCTACCACCACAATCACACGACCCGCTTTGAGGTCGGCTAAAGCGGCATCAATAGAATCAAATTCAAAGGCTTGGCTAGTCTTAGGCTGTGACACAGAAAATTTCCAGCTACCAACGTAAATTTTTTTAACAATTTCTTATTGTAAATTGTAGCTTGTTTATCGAAACCAGATATTATCTGAAATAAGTAATATATCTTTTGCTTGACAAATAATTAGTTCATACATACTATTAAGGGTATAAAATCTAATATACATAGAGTGTGAAGCTATGGATTAGACCTCGTTACAGAATTAATTTCTTGTTACTCCGTTCCCACTAAAAGAATAAGATCATAGTAATGGGGTAGAGGGATAATGCTTCTGCCCAAGGTGGAATCCCATACCCCTAATTTGATACTGGTAAGGGAGTAAACTAAGGGTTTGGCCTTGTTTTAGCCAAAACTTAGAGCTACATAATGTTTGAATTTAGTGATCGCAAAGAACACCAAAAATATCTAAAATCTAAAACCCTCTACCATACCAAATAAATAATTTTGCAAGAGGTCTATTGTTTATTTTCCAAGACTCCTACGTTGTCACGCTGCTACTAGTTCCTTTCCAATTAATAGGTTCAGTCACCATAAAATCTAACATATACTTACTAGCTTATTTTCGGAAATATGTCACTCGGTATACTTCTGACTGCCTATTTTTCCTAACTCCTTGAAAAATGGGCAAACTGGGAGATTGAACATTGACCATTATCGAATGCCTATTCCCTTCCCAGTATGAAATTAGTGGTGTGGGATTCCACCTTACGCAGAAGCATTATCCCTCTACCCCATTACTATGATCTTATTCTTTTAGTGGGAACGGAGTAGTTTGATCAGAAAAACTAAAACTTCTCTAAATTCTTAAATTTCGATTAATAGTTCTACTTCTTGTTTACCTTACAACGTGCCTGCTGCAGGTTCTTGACAGCGCTCTTCAATACTCCCAAATAGTTTTTTCAACTCGACTATAGTTGTCTGAGGTTGGGAATTAACTGGTGGTTCCCCGTACTCGTCAGTCCAAGATTTGAGATGTTACAAAAGTAACCGTGTCTGTCCTGGTAGTCCTGAGTAAAGTTGGATTAATTTGACTGACTATATTTAGTATCAAATGTCTTTTGTTTGAAGAAAGTATATGCTTGTAGAAATAATTCCTAACCATCAGAATCTAATCTCTGAGAGATTACTTATAAAGTAAATGTTTAGGAGAGAAGAGGAAGTAGCATAATTCTAGTCATAAGAGCATATATAGCCCCTTCCCTCATTTGTGTTAAACGCTCATAATCCTTGCTTAGACGATGATATTGGTTAAACCACCCAAATGTTCTTTCTACTACCCAGGGTTGTGGTAAAACTTTAAATTCTTGCTTAGTAGGTCCTATGACTTCAACATGAGCTTGAATCATGAACCAAACTGCAAGTGCAAATTTATCACCGTCATAACCGGAATCAACCCATAAAACTTGGACTTTTTCCAATAATTCTGTGGGTTCCTCTAGCAGTTCCATTAGTGCATAGGCAGTAAGTATTCGTTCTGGGGCATTCGCTTCACTAACAACAACTTTCAACACAAGTCCCAGGCTATCAACTAAAGTCTGCCCCTTTCTTCCTTTTACCTTTTTACATCCGTTAAAACCATACACATCCGCTTTCTTTGGTCAGTTTTGACCGACTGACTGTCTGCAGCGAGCGCGGTAGGTTGTGTTCATTTACCTAATTTCGAGCGAACTTGACTACCCAATGTATGGTTGAATTTTTCCCAGACCCCCTGGCCCTGCCATTTCCTGTAATAGCTATATACCGTTGACCTTGGCGGGAAGTCACCTGGAAGCATATTCCATTGACATCCAGTTTTCAAATGATAATAGATGGCATTACATATTTCACCCATATCTGTTGTGGGTGGATGCCCTCCTTCTTTGGCTGGTGGAATCAATGGGGCCAGGATTTCCCACTCCATATCACTTAAGTCTGTGGGGTAAGACTTTCGTTCCATCAGTAGCTATGTAAATACACTACATTTTATGTATCCTCTCCTTCCAACATTCCTTTTCTACTCCCCTTTACATTTACTTTATCAATAGCCTCTTAGTTAAAGGCTGACTGTTGAGAGATTATGAAATTCTAAACCCACATTAGTGGGTTTTTACTGTTATTAACTTTGAGCAATTCCTTCTTCTCGTGCGGCCTGTTGTACAGCAGCAGCAACAGCGGTAGCAACACGACTATCAAAGACTGAAGGAATAATATGTTCTCGATTCAAGTCGGAAGGTTTAACTAAAGATGCGATCGCACTAGCTGCTTCTAAATACATTGTTGTGGTAATCCTTCTAGCCCGACAATCTAAAGCCCCACGAAAAACCCCTGGAAACGCCAGGACATTATTGATTTGGTTGGGGTAGTCACTGCGACCTGTAGCCATAACTGCCACGTTCTTGGGGGCTAATTCTGGTTGGATTTCGGGGATGGGATTAGCCATGGCAAACACAATTGCATCCTTTGTCATTCCTTGCACTATTTCTGGTGTTAAAACTCCGGGTGCGCTCACACCGATAAACACATCTGCACCTTGCATCGCACCTGCTAAAGTGCCTTGGGCTTTGACTGCAAATTCTTGTTTTTCTTCGTTTAAATCAGTGCGATTGGTGGATATAATGCCTTTGGAGTCACACATCAAGATTTTTTCTGCTCCTGCTTTGCGGAGTAAACAAGCGATCGCAACTCCAGCTGCACCAGCACCATTAATCACAATGCGGATGTCTGCAATTGATTTATTGACTAATTTTAAGGCATTAAACAATGCAGCTAAAGTAACAATTGCTGTACCATGTTGGTCATCATGAAAAACTGGTATATCTAATTCTTGTCGCAGTCTTTTTTCAATTTCAAAACAGCGGGGTGCAGCAATATCTTCTAGATTCACACCACCAAACACAGGAGCGATATTCTTCACTGCTTTGACAATTTCATCTGTATCTTGGGTAGCAAGACAGATAGGGAAAGCATCAAGACCTGCAAATTCTTTAAATAACATGGCTTTACCTTCCATCACGGGTAAAGCAGCACTAGCTCCAAGATTCCCCAAACCCAAAACCGCACTACCATCGGTGACGATCGCGACAGTGTTTTGTTTTATAGTAAGATTGTAAACTTCCTCTGGATTTTGGGCGATCGCAGTGCAAATCCGACCGACTCCAGGAGTGTAAGCCATTGCTAAATCGGAAACACTTTTGAGAGGGATTCTACTAGCGATGCTGATTTTGCCACCACGATGTAAATTAAAGGTGCGATCATAAACACTGATTACCTTGATATCAGGTAATCCTTTTATAGCTTGAACAATAGTTTCCGCGTGTTCTGTACTAGCCGCATCAACTGTAATATCACGGATGGATTGTTTGCGGGTTTGTTCAATTAAATCAATTTGTCCTAGATTACCACCACTGAGTGCGATTGCCTGTGTTACAGAAGCCAACATCCCCACCCGGTTGGGAATTTGTAAGCGTAGCGTCACACTGAAACTAGAATTAGGAGTTAAGTTTGCCATTGTGCTGTGCGATTTGAAATTTTGGATTTTATATTGAATTGCTTGTTAACGTTCTATTTCGACAATAAAATATGATATTTAATCTGTATATTTATGCCTTGACTGTAATAACCAATTCTTTATTGTATCAAAATACATTAGTTTTAACTAATCATTTTCATGATGAATATTGTCATAATCCGGATTTAAGGATTTATGGTTAAAGCTGCCGCTAGAGATACAGCATATTTATAATACAGCTTTAAATACTACTAAATACTGTGATCGCAATTAAAACGGTGATATTGCATAATCAAATTATGACAGTACAAGCTGGCACTAGTTTAGTTGCTGAGTCCTAACCAGAAACCGAATATCAATAAACTCTGAATAAAGCCAGAGAGACGTTTATTAGAAGCAAGTTAAGTAGGTTGGCCTTAAACATTGTTGTTATGACAGGCAGAAAGCAACAGGGAAGAGGGTTTTAGTAATTTTACTTTTTGTTACATACTTCTGTTTCTTCCCGCCGACTTACTTATTCCTTGTTTGCAATAAACCTCATCCACTCTGAAAAACTTACCCAAAAGAAATCACAACTTAAATACTAAGCAGTTTTTATTTCTGACTTACAGCAGATTGCAGATCAATTAGGAAGAGAGTTTTACTCCTGAGTCCTCACTCCTACTGTATGTTCTCAGATTCTTTGTTAACAAGAATCTTATATAGCTCTTCCGTTAGTTTTATGGTACGGCATTAACATCAAAGGTTTATAGGAAATCGTAAAACATAGGAAATCTTAAAACCTCAAAACCCATGGGTGGTAAAGATTATAGTGTAGATAAGAGTTTTATTTGTTATTCGATTCCATAAAAGGTTCGCAAGAACCCTATTTATTTAGCTATTAGGTAAGTTATTTAGGTTAATACCTTGGGAAACTAAATAAGCTATTAGTCTCTCGTTTTGTTGTTTTTCCTGTTCAGACTGCTGTATATCATAAATTTTATCTTCAAATCCTGAATTACACATTTTCATCCTGAAAATTACTCAATCCTGGATATCCTGATTGAGTAATTAAAAAACAAAAATACCCCCCATTTCTGGAGGGTATTTTTTAGTTATGTGAGATACTTAAGATTAGCCGTTGATTGGAGGTGCGGTTAGAGCAACAGGAGCAACATCACCAGCAGCTAAGTCTAAGGGGAAGTTGTGAGCGTTACGTTCGTGCATTACTTCCATACCCAGGTTAGCGCGGTTGATTACATCAGCCCATGTACCGATTACACGACCTTGAGAATCAATGATGGATTGGTTGAAGTTGAAACCGTTCAAGTTGAACGCCATTGTGCTGACACCCAATGCTGTGAACCAGATTCCGATTACTGGCCAAGCAGCGAGGAAGAAGTGAAGTGAACGGCTGTTGTTGAAGGAAGCGTATTGGAAAATCAGGCGACCGAAGTAACCGTGTGCGGCAACAATGTTGTAGGTTTCTTCTTCTTGACCAAATTTGTACCCATAGTTTTGAGATTCAGTTTCCGTTGTTTCACGAACCAAGGAAGATGTAACCAAAGAACCGTGCATTGCGGAGAACAAGGAACCACCGAATACACCAGCTACACCCAGCATGTGGAAGGGGTGCATCAAGATGTTGTGTTCAGCTTGGAACACAATCATGAAGTTGAAGGTTCCAGAGATACCCAAAGGCATACCATCAGAGAATGAACCTTGACCGATTGGGTAGATTAAAAATACTGCGGTTGCTGCTGCTACAGGTGCAGAGAAAGCTACGCAAATCCAAGGACGCATTCCTAAGCGGTAAGAAAGTTCCCATTCACGACCGAGGTAGCAAGCTACGCCGATTAAGAAGTGGAAAATTACCAATTGGTAAGGACCGCCGTTGTATAACCACTCATCTAAGGAAGCTGCTTCCCAGATTGGATAGAAGTGCAAACCGATCGCATTAGAAGAAGGAACAACTGCACCAGATATGATGTTGTTTCCATAAAGTAAAGAACCTGCAACTGGTTCGCGGATACCGTCGATGTCTACGGGAGGAGCAGCGATAAATGCAATTACGAAGCAAGCGATCGCAGATACAAGGGTAGGAATCATCAATACACCGAACCAACCGATGTAAATCCGGTTTTCAGTGCTGGTTATCCACTCGCAGAAGCGATCCCATACGTTAGCGGTTGAACGCTGTTGTAAGGTTGTGGTCATTTTATAAGTGCTTTATTTTGTCTATCTATGATGTTGATAGGTTTTTTTGCCTACCTGACTACAACATTAGAGGGTAAATTGAAATTTGTAAAGATAATTAAAATCAGTATTAGTTATATCAGTTATATGTTTTAGTAATCTATTGAGATTTACAAAAGGTTCTTCACATTTTGACCGAAAACAGGGTGTGGAGTTTAGGGAAGCCAGTAATGGCTATCACCTATTAACTATCACCATATAGGACTTAATAGTGTCACAATAAAGTCCCTTCTAGGGTGCGTCAGACCTAATAAATTGGTTAATATCAACTTATTTTCGACATCTGATGCACCCTACTAATATATGCAAGTTGCGTAAGTCCTGAACTATCACCTCTTACCTGCTATTTTACGGTACTCTTCTTGAAGATCCTGAATTGAAAACAACGCATCAAACTGCAGGCCAGCAGATTTATATAACTCTGCGCCTCCTTGTAGTCGGTCTATCAAAGAAATTACTCGATTTACAGTATAACCTGCTGCTTGCAGACGTTCAACCGCTTTCAGTGCAGACTGCCCCGTAGTGACAACATCTTCTAGCACCACTACTTTTGCACCTGCTGGCAAGGTAGGTCCTTCTATATAAGCCATTGTGCCATGACCTTTAGCTTCTTTACGAATAATCAACGCGGGTAGGAGTCGATTTTCATAAACAGAAACTACACTCACTGCTGAAACAATGGGATCAGCACCCAGTGTTAGACCTGCTACTCCCTGTGTATCTATTGGTAGGAGGTGTAACAACAATCGTCCTACTGCCAAAGCACCTTGAGGATGCAGTGTTACCTGTTTACCATTAATATAGTAAAAACTACGTTGTCCAGAAGAGAGAACAAAATCACCTTCTTGATAAGCAAGTCGGCAAAATAAATCGAGTAACTTCTGACGCAAGGTAGTTAAATCAGTAGTAATTGCCCAAATATCTGATTGGTTAGATGTTTCAGTAGAATAAGACATTACAAACCGTTAAAAGTTTTGCTACACCAAAGGTTGAACTCATCGGAGTTCTGAAATTAAGCATAAATTAAGATTCACAAAAAAGTTGAGGAGTCGTTAACATGAGTATAAATTGGCAAGGCTTGAGTGGGTTATTAGTACTGCTGTTTAGTAGTACAGGCTTTCCTATGGTTACAGTTGCTCAGATGCAACCAGAAAATTATGAAACAATTACTGATACTGTTGAAAGAGCGTATTTTCGCTATGACCCTGATTTTTATGACAATGGCAGTTTAAAGCGTCAGGTAGATTCTTTATTGGGTCCAGGGGGTAAGTTCCGAACAACGTTCCCTGATAATGAAATCGCTAAAGATGCTGAGTTGGTAAACACTGTTTATCATGATGTTCTTACCCAACAAGCTATGAGTGATCCTTATCTTCGTGCTCCTGATTTACCAAGTCCTTACGATTCTTCTTTATTGATGTCTCCTCGCTATAATGCTAATAAGCTAAAACTTGGTACTGAATACCACTTTGACAGTTTAACATCTCATTAATGCTGGTATTAAATGCATTAGGTTTGAGAGGCGTTCCATCGAACGTCTCTATAATACATAATACTGCAAACGGATGAAACTTGGACTTATGTCATACTCATAGCGCAGCGTGGTGTAAGCCATGGGAACATAATGCAGCTTATCTCTTGAGAACACTGCGTGAACGGGGAGCGTGCCTTAGGCTATAGTATCTCGGAGATTCTTCACTTCGTTCAAAATGAAACTTTTAAACCCTGTCTAGTATAAAATCAGACTCTGACTTTATTTTTGAACAGAACTCCGTACACCTTAATATTCTGTAATCCTCTTACCTTTTGCCTCTTGGCTGCCTACGCAAGCAATTATGGCTAATAATAGGCGGGTCTGCCATAATAATGATTGAGAACTCAACCATACGCCAATTACACCATCTACCTCAATGATCCATAGAGGACGTTGTGAGAGTACTCGTCCTTGAAACCAAGACATGCGACTGTCCATAGATACAGCTTCTAAATCGGCGGTGGCCATGCGGCTAGGCACCGCAGCGTTATAAACTTATATAATTGTTGGTAGGTCTGTCTTAGTGGCATGGCGGATTATCATTGCGGCTATGGCAAAATTATTGGTAAAATTTTTACAAAAAATACATGGAATTCATTAAGATTCTGAAGGTTGGAATCAGGATACAAATTTGCGTCAAGCGTTCAAAAATTCAACCGTCTGGTTTTATAAAGTTCTAGCACACAAAGTTGGATATGTACGAATGCAGCAATGGATTCATAAAGTCATTTATGGCAACCGTCCCATTGGTACCTCCGCAGATATTGATCGTTTATAGCTGCAAAGTCCATTGAAAATTACACCCAAAGAGCAAATTGATTTTTTGCAACGTTTGTATCAAGGTAATTTACCGTTTTCAAAACTGACTATGGATGTTGTTAAAAACATGATGGTGCGTGAATAAGCTCCAGATTACACACTGCAGGCTAAAACGAGATGCTTAAGTAGTAATAAACCGCAAATAGGTTGGTTTGTTGGTTATTTGGAAAAAAACGAAAATGTCTACTTTTTTACCACAAATAAATATTGATGGATATCAATAAACCAGATGATTTACCTGCCCGAATTGATGATAGACGCAGCAGTTTGAATGTATTTGGGTCTATTCTAATCTTATAAATGTTGTATCAAAATCTGACTTTGTATAACTCGAATAATTCTCCTAATTGACGTTTTACTATTTTAGCACCTGCGGTTTTAATAGTTTTTTCCCATTCAGATGCAGTTTCTAGAAATACCTCAGCACCTAAATAAGTTTCCAAAATTGCCCAATCTTCTGCTAAAGGTTGTTCTGAATTGAGAATGTCAAATACAAAGTATCCTTCGGGTTTTAATACCCGTTTAACTTCTAGTAATACAAGATGCCAATAATCCAGTGGAAAATAACAACTAAATCCGGTAGCTATTACTAAATCAAATTGTCCGGAAGGATGGTTTAAATGATGTGATGCCCCTAATTCTACACCTTTGAAAAGTTTTGAGTTCAACTGTGAACCACGGGAATTGAGAGTATCGCGTGCTATGTTACTGATTTCTTGCCCATAGAAACATGCTTGCCAATCTCGCCAAGGATATATTAAAAAACTGACACCGCAACCGATATCTAAGCAGTGTTGCTTTTCTTGAGGTTGGGCAATTTCCCAGAATGGTGAAACAATTCTACTATTTAAAAAGCCTGTAGTCCATTCTCGAAATATTGGCATTGCTCGTACTTCATCTGATACTTCAAAGGGTTGATTTTGATATTGTTTATTGAAGCGATATGCTACTTCGGCTATTCTTTCTTGCCATTTGTCTGAGTGATTTATATTCGTTGTGTAAGATTTTGATGTTGGATTTTTAGACATTATTTAATTTGGGGATTGGGGAAGATGAGGGAGATGAGGGAGATGAGGGAGTAATTTTCCTAATGACTAATAACTAATAATATTAAACCTTGGCTAATAAAGGTGCAGCAGCTAGGAGGGTTTTGGTGTAGGGATGTTGGGGATTGATGAAAACTTCTTTGGTGCGACCTATTTCAACTATTTTACCACCATTCATAACGGCGATGCGATCGCAAAAAAATCTCGCTAACCATAAATCATGGGTGATAAACAAGTAAGTTAACTCGAATTCGGCTTTTAATTGCAACATCAAATCTAGAACTTGTGTCTGTACACTTGCATCTAGCATACTCACTGGTTCATCACATATTACTAGTTTAGGACGAGTAATTAAAGCCCGTGCGATCGCAACTCGTTGTTGTTGTCCTCCAGATAAGTCAGATGGATAACGTTGATAATAAAGTTCTGCTGGTGTTAGTCCCACTTTTTCTAACATCCACAAAACCTTTCCTTTGGCTTTTTCAGCATTCGCTAAATTGTGAATTAATAAAGGATCAGCTATACTTTGTCCCACAGTCATGGCTGGATTTAAACAGGCGTGAGGATCTTGGAATATCATTTGTATTTGTCGGCGAGAGGAACGGATTCTTTGCTGCGATACTTTAGTTAATTCTTGTCCTAAAAACTCGACTTTTCCAGATATAGGAGGAATTAACTGTAAGATTGTTCTGGAAAGTGTACTTTTCCCACAACCAGATTCTCCTACTAATCCTAATATTTCGCCTGGGTATAATTCTAAGTCAATGCCATCTACAGCTTTAATTGTTTGACCTGATCCTTTAAATAGACGTTCAATAAAATTAGGTTCAATGGTGTAATGTTGTTTAAGTGCTGTAATTTTTAAAATTGGTGATTGATGATTGATAATGGGTGATGGGGACTGATCTTCAACTTCATCAAATGCTTGTATATGTAAAGCTGCTTTTAATAGAGATTGGGTATATTCATGTTGGGGATTACTAAATACAGATGATGTTTTTCCCATTTCTACCATTTTGCCATGATACATAACACCAATGCGGTCGCAATATTTCGCGACCATTGCCAAATCATGGGAAATTAATAATAATCCCATGTTTTCCTCTGCACACAATCGCGTCAATTCTTGTAAAATCTGGGCGGAGACTGTCACATCTAAACTAGTTGTGGGCTCATCAGCAACAATTAGTTTAGGATTAAGAAGTAAAGCTAGTGCGATCACAACTCGTTGACGCATGCCTCCGCTAAACTCATGGGGATACTGATTCCAGCGATTAGGAGGAATTTTCACCTTTTCTAAAGTTGCTAAGGCTTTTACCTTTGCTTGCTGTGTGGATAATTCCGGGGAATGTGCTTGTAAAGTCTCTAGACAATGATTACCAATAGTCATCAACGGATCAAGGCGTGTCATCGGGTCTTGAAAAATTAAAGCTACAGCTTCACCTCGAAATTCTCTTAGCTGAGTAGGTGTTAGGTTTAATACTGAGTATCCATGAAAAATTACCTGTCCCTCTAGCTGACTTGAGGAGGGTAACAAACGCATTACTGCCCGTCCGATTGTAGATTTACCACAACCAGACTCTCCTACCAAACCCATTCTTTCACCAGGTTGGAGGGTAAAAGATACATCATCAACCGCCCAAGTTACTTCTTCTCGGTGACGTTGTGGATAAGCTACACGCAAATTCTTAATACTAAATAAGGATTCACTCATAAATATTTACCAACTTTAATAAATTCTTGGACGGGAGAATTTGCCTAATTTGTAAAAATATATCTAAATAATAGTAACCAAAAGGTTTGTGTTTTGAGAAGCTACTAGATATTTTAGTGGAGTGCCAACGTAATACCTAAATATATCTATTAAAGCAGATGCTATTAGCTTTTTCCTACCTGCCATTGTTGCTACGCCCATTAAAGAACCTATACCCGTATTTTTGATGATTTTTTTTGGGCATTATGCTGATTGCACCCCTATTCTTTGAAAAAATGCACCTACCGGGAATTGTAGGGTTAATACTGGCAGGGGTGATAGTTGGGCCTAATGGCTTGGAACTTTTGGTACGGGATAACACAATTGTTATTTTAGGTACAGTTGGTTTATTGTTTCTCATGTTCATGGCAGGATTGGAAACCAGCTTGGATGACATGAAATATAACGCAGATAAGATGTTAATTTTTGGTTTGTTGACATTTACTGTCCTGATGATATTGGGTACGGGGGGTAATGTTAGCAATTGGTTACGGATTTCTACGTCCGATTTTAGTCGCTTCTTGTTTTGCTTCCCATACCTTGCTGGCATTACCTATAGTCAGTAAAATGGTAAAATCATGCAATCACAAGTTTTAACTACTACTTTTGGTGGCACTTTAATCACTGATATTTTGGCACTATTAGTATTAGCAGTAGTAATAAGGGCGCATCAACTTAGTTTCACATTCCGGTTTTGGTTATTTTTAATTCCTTCACTGATTATTTATACCTTCCTTACCCTCTGGGGTGTTTCTCGCTTGGGAAAGTCGTTTTTTCGCAAATTCGGACATGATGAAGGGGCAGAATTTACTTTTATTCTTGCTACTGTATTTTTAGTTTCCTATGGGGCAGATATAGTCCAAATTGAACCGATTATTGGTGCTTTTTTAGCAGGAGTCGCTATTACCCAATTGATACCCCACCTTAGTCCTTTAATGAGTCGGATTCAATTTATGCGTAATATTATATTTGTGCCGTTTTCCCTAATTTTTATGGGAATGTTGGTAAATCCCAAAATTCTCATTCAAGAACCAAAATCCTTAATAGTATCTGGTGTGAGAATGACAGTTGCCATTATTGCTAAATATCCACGTGCTTGGGGTGCAGGTAAATTATTTGTATTTAACTTTGATAGGGTGATGGTAATGTTTGGATTATCGGTGGCACAAGGTGCTTCTACCTTGGCTGCAATTACCGTTGCTTAGAACATTAAATTGGTAGATCAATTAACAGTGAATGGTACAATTACCATGATTTTAGTTACCTGCATTGAGTGTTGTTGGGTGACAGCAAAGTGGGGAAAAAACTAAAACCAGAAGATGCTACTAGTCAAAAAGTGAAGGTGGAAAATTAGGCGATAACGTTTTAGTTTCAGTTGCTAATCCAAATACAGAGGATAAGCTGTTAAAATTACCCATGGTCTTAGCAAAATCAGCCATCGGTATATTATTACCTCTCCACATTTTAATTGAAGCAGGTGAACCAACTTTTCCAGCAGATAAAGCTAGACGAAATCAACTACTTCCCACCGCAGAAATGATTGCCCATGCAGCAGTTACCACAGTTACAACTATTGGTAGAATTGATGAATCAATTGATAAAACAATTGCAAGGGTAGCAGAAGAAAAACAAGCCAGTGTCATAAACCTTAGCAACAGAACTCAAAGCACCCTTACAACTTTTACAAGTCATCCCCTCAAGAGGAGTAGATATTGATTTAAGTGAGAGGATACTACCAGCGGATACACCTGTGCAAAAGGTGTGGGGTAATTTTGTCACAGAAGTGTCGCGGTTATTGAAACCTAATGATTTATTGGTGTTAAATGGGTCAGCATCACAAAAAGGCCAGATATTTTCACTACTTGGTCATGTTCCCGAAGCGATCGCACATATTCACCCTAAACTTGCTATAATTATCGCCTATTTGCCACAGTAGCAGTGGATGCGAATTGGGGACTGGGAATTGGGAACTGGAAAATAACTCTTAACCAATTACCAATTACCAATTACCAATTACCAATCACCAATCACCAATCACTAATTTATGCTTTACCCCGTTGTTTGGAAAAATAACTCAGTTTTACTAATCGACCAAACCCGCTTACCAAATGAGTATGCTGTGGTAGAAATCCACCGCAGTGAAGACATGGCTGAAGCAATCAGAACTATGATTGTTAGAGGTGCGCCGGCGATTGGTGTGGCTGCGGCTTATGGTATATATTTGGGTGCAAGGGAAATTGAAACTAGCGACAGACAAGAGTTTTTACACCGTTTAGAAAAAGTTGCCCAGTTATTGCGTTCTACCCGTACCACAGCAGTAAACTTATTTTGGGCTATAGGTAGAATGATGCAAACTGCCTATAGAAGTTTAGGAACAATCGCAGAAATTAAACAAATTCTCCTAGAAACTGCGCAAACTATCAACGCTGAAGATATCCAAACCTGTCAACAAATAGGTGATCATGGCTTAGAAGCTTTACCGAAAACTCCCGAAAAATTAACCATACTTACTCACTGTAATGCCGGTGCTTTAGCAACTGCTGGTTATGGTACTGCATTGGGTGTAGTGCGTTCCGCTTGGAGAGAAGGAAGATTAACACGAGTATTTGCAGATGAAACTCGTCCCCGTTTACAAGGTGCAAAACTCACCGCTTGGGAATGTGTACAAGAAGGAATTCCCGTTAGAGTTATTACTGATAATATGGCCGCACACTGCATGAAACAAGGTTTCATTGATGCAGTTGTGGTCGGTGCTGATAGAATTGCTGCAAATGGGGACGCTGCTAATAAAATCGGTACTTACGGTTTAGCAATTGTTGCTAAAGCCCATAATATTCCGTTCTTTGTTGCTGCACCTATTTCTACCATTGATGTTGCTTTAGCTGAAGGTAGTCAAATTCCCATTGAAGAACGTCACCCAGTAGAAATTTATCAAGTTGGTAACACTATTCTTACACCTTCAGGAGTGGAATTTTATAACCCTGCTTTTGATGTTACTCCCGCAGATTTAATTACAGCCATTATTACAGAAAATGGTGCTTTTGCTCCTGGTGAGTTGATTAAATCTAAGTTAAAATAAGGAGTTTAAATTACAAGCTAATGAAAAATTTAATTCCTACAATTTATTTAATTCTTTCCTGCATCTCGCCTGTTAGTTGTAGTAATTCACCAAATAGCACAATACAACTAAAATCTACTAAGACTGTTGTACAGTCTCAACTGGAAACTTCCCCAGAGTCTGTAACAGACAATCCAGGTAAAAGAGAAACGAATATTGAGACAGAATCTGCTTCTTCAAACCTTAACAATATGACTAAAAAAAATCTAAACCCCACCAGGGAATTACCAAAATAGCCACAAGTTGGGACGGTTAAGGAATTAGTGAGTGGTGATTTACTATGTTATGTCACCTGAGTAGATAAAAAAGGTATTGAAAATCGAGTTGGTGCAAGTTTTGATATTTGTGCAGAAGAAGGAGAATCTTTAAATAAGCAAGTACACGCTGTTGACACAATAGAATCAGTAAGTGATTGCCAAAGTGGTGAACCATGTGGAAACACACGGCAAGAATCTATAATTACCAGAATGGAAGTTTTAGAAGAAAAAAAATCATCTAAACCTAAAACTGTTACATCAGTAACCATGAGTTTGGGGAATGAGGTTGTCACTGAAGAAATATCAGGAGACAAATCTGGCTCTGCAAATAATAAGACCCAAACTATAAGTAATGGTGATATGGATAATTACAACAGATAATCATGACTCTTGGATGGGAGTTAATAATACAGGAAATTTTAGTTATAAAGGATGTGATGTAAAAGGTAAATGTATTGAATTAACAGGGGGTAAACTTTTCTGTCGAGATGCTCAATGAGTTACAGGGTGGATAAATGCAGATTATATCTACATCTGAGAACAACCAATTACAGAAGACGGAAGTGCTGAATCAACTCTGATCGTGAGAAAAGATCGTGAAAAAAGGTGATACGGAAATTCTTAAATCTACAGGATTGAAAGCTAGTGACAGGTGATAATTGAAAGTTGACAGGGTGGAAATTCAGTTTTTGACACTCCCTCTCCAACTTAAAGATCTAGGTAGGGATTCTTGGTTCAGCGAGTCCACTTAGAATAAACCTATTGTGATGCGTCATAGCCATGACTTTTAGATTGATTCAATCTCCTCCTTTCCATACCCTATGGGAAGGGTACGCCTACGTAATGATAATTGGGCATTTTTTTCACTTGAAAAACTCTAATAAACCTCTTGCAGAATTATTTTGATGTTAAGGTATATGGTTTTGGTTTAATGCCAATGAGTGGGATCTTTGAGAAAGGCGATACGTTACGAAGTAGAAACAGCAAGATTTTAGTTGTTAAGGTCAAGCACTGCATTGGGCGGGTTTCCCGACTTGTTAGCGAAGCTCCTCAGAAATAGGCAGCCAGTAGCAGTGCAGCGTTTGCATATTAGGCAGCACAAGGGCGTTTAGACAGGTTAATTACCCTTCCCTATTGCTTTCTACTATAATTATTAAACTACTGAGGTGTTTACGCCTTAATTAGTTTTCATCCCTGCTATCAGGGTCTTCACCCTATTTTCTCATGAACCATCAATTCACAGACGTGATAAACTTTCGCATAACTGCACTGTCCAGGCATTTTGAGTTATTACCAAATAAAGCCTGAGTTTACTTCACTTTAAATTTCCAAAAACTTGTTATGCCTATTTTAGATTCCAAAGGTCGGTTATTCGGCAAAATCAACTTACTCGATTTAGGTGCTGCGCTGGTAATCTTACTAGTGATAATTGGTATCTTTATCTTTCCCGGAACTTCCGGTTCTGTAGCTCAAGTCGGTACAAAAACACTACCTATAGAAGTAGACTTAGTAGTGCGTGGTTTAAACATCCGCAATCCTGAACAATTATTTAAACAAGGATTTAGCAAAGGCGGTAAAACAAATGTCATTATCCGCAATCAACCCTATGGTCAAGTAGGAATTAAATCCATTCAACAACTAGAAAGGACTATTACTGTTCCTCAACCAGATGGTTCAGTTAAAGAATTAACAGATCCTAGAGTAAATAATTTTAGTACAGATTTTCTCTTGACTTTAGAAGGAAGAGCTCAAGTTACCGATAACGGGCCAGTTTTAGGTAATAGTAAAGTAAAAATCGGGATGCCTTTTGAATTGGAAGGTTTTAACTATAACTTCAACGCTTCTGTAATTGATATTCGCTTAAAAGATAAATAGTATTTTGTTAAATATGTAATGGGCATCGGGGACTCGGTAATTACCCATTACCGAGTCCCCGATGCCCATTACATATTTAACAAAGTTAAAAACTTACGAATTAGTCCAATTGTTACCGCTGGTAATTCTAATTGCGGTGTTAATCCCACATTTTCCAAAGATTGGAAATATCGAATAGCTTGGGGATTAATTTCCGCAAATCGCCGACCAATTTCTGGACCAGTAAATTGCGATTTTTGTCCCCAAATAATAGCAGTGGGAGTTGTTAACTGTTGAATGTAAAGAGACAAATCAAAGCACAAATCTCCACGGACAAAAGATAGTGCTGCATATTCAGCATTCGGTTGCTGGGCAGATTGTAAATAGGCATCTACTATCTCTTGATAGACTCGATTAGAGTAGGCAAATTGTCGCTGCTCTAAAAAACTGCGGATCCCCGCATCAGTAGCAATTCCCGTACTATACAGTAACCGGTCAACCAAAGGCACGCTAACTAACTGGGCAAAAAAACTGCGGGAGTAGTCTTGCCCAAAATCCGAAAGTCCAGCAGGACTAACTAGAATTAAAGACTTAAATAAATCTGGATGGGAAATTGCCACTCTAATGACAAATGCTGCCGTCAGAGAAGAGGCGACAACCATCACTCTCCCTGTGCAGGTTTGTTCAATAAACTCCCATATTGTGGTTAAATAGTCCTCAATTTTGTAATTGCGTTGTGGATGTTCAGACCCACCCCAACCAATTAAATCTGGTGCAATCACCCGATATTCAGCCGCAAAAGCAGGAAATACTTTCGACCATTCATAAGCAGAAGACCCACCACCAAAACCATGTAAAAACAGCAAAGTTTCCCTGTCAGGTTTTGTACTTTCATCCTGCCAAGGTGAGTCAGTAGCAGTATGGTATACCATCTTACCCAAGGAGGTATTGATGAAGCGTTGCTCAAATCCCAGTAATTGCAACATAAGCATTTTTTGTGATTCTTTTGACTAAAGAGCATTTTTAGCACTGAGGTTGCACCAAAGTGCTGACTGATTTTGGTAAACTCCTCACTCTTATTGATTATCGGCCAACTAAGCACAGCAGAACTTCTGACTCTTGTTAGATTAAGGAAATGTAAAGTTACGAAATGACTTATAAAGATCTTGTATTAATTTTTTAATCAAACAGATAAGTTATGTTGAAACTACCAAGCAATAATTGTTTTTTATAGGACTGGATATAATAGTACTAATGAATACTTATACAGATAAGTTATGTTGAAATTACCAAGCAATAATTGTTTTTTATAGGACTGAATATAATAATACTAATGAATACCTATGTGGTGTTTGTGGTATTTATGGTAGCCTAACAGAAAAATCACCGTTAACTCTAAGCGTTAAAGATAGCTGGAAGGCTGAAATAAATCGGCATTACTGATTCTATTTGTATATGCTAGAACAAGAGCCTTTCTATTGACGTGATTACTGTCTAGGAATGGTAAAGCAGGGTATCATGGTAAATTGAGCTACTCTTCAATTAGAACAAGTACAAAAGCTGGAAAAGACTAACCAGCTTGATAGCTCTAATGTACCTAAGTAAATTATTACTTCTGTAGGAGAGGATCTATTTGATAAACATTTTGATGCCCAGCAGGTAATTTTATCTAGATCTATTCGTTTAAATTTTGACAATTTGAAATCTTATGAAAGAGTAGACACCCAATTTAAACGATACGGTATTATTTTTAATAATTCTTTAGGTATACAACCTTCAAACCCAGCTTTTCCAAGGCACTCAGAACTAAACCTTTTAATAGGACCTCCCAAAAACGGATTGTTAGAAGAGTTGTTTTCTTACGTCCTGTTAACTGGGTTAGTGCCTTAGTGACTAGCTGACAGCGATGAGTTGTTGATGCCCCTATGACGAAAATGATAAATTGCTGGATGAATCAGTTCTCCCCGCTGGTAATATTGTAAATTCTGGGTCGGAGATACCTCCAAATACTATGCTATCTATAACAATAAATTACATTCAAAAAGTGAGCTTCTGTTGTTTTGATGGCCACTTCACTCTTGATAAATTTAAGTCTTGTTTTTCTCACTCACCGAAAGTAGGGTGTGGGGTTTAGGGAAAGATAGTTTTTCCCACACCCTAAAAAGTATAGAGCCCAGATCTTTCACTTCGTTCAGGACGCTTCGTGATTCATTGCGTGATTTATTGATGGAGAAGAAAATGTAGTTCGAGACGCGCGACACCAGAAATACAATGTCCTGATTTGAATCCTGATTTTAATTATGGGGTTCCCCACAGGTCTGTAATCTGAGCAGTTAAATGAGGGAACAGTGAAGAGACTGATAACTGATAACTGATAACTGATAACTGATTAAGTAGTTTTGTAATCAAATAGGTAAAAAATTGTGGTACAGGCTTCGTCTTCTTGGCGGCAATTAATTAACCAGTTTCCAGAGATCAAGATAGGAAGCCCAAGGCAGCGAAATTTAAAGCGTTTCTTTGAATCTGGAAGTATTCTTGGCTTCTTGACAATCATTGTTGCTATGCTGTTTTGGAACTGGAAGTTGTTGTTAGCACTTGCTGTTGGTATTCTAGTAATGCTTGTGGCTTACTCAATACCTAAGTGGAACTGGCAACTAAGTTGGTTAGAAATACGCAGGTTTTTAAATAGTGCCAATATTCGGTTGGCTTTAGCTGTTACCAGTGGTGGTATTGGGACTGTTATTAGTTATATAGCTGCTGAAATCTGGGTTGATTCCCCAAGTCATTGGCTGGCTGTTGCAACTATTGTCCAAGGTGTGGGGACGTTGCTAACTTTAATTTTGTTGGTTTGGCAAATTTTCAGCCTTCAGGGAAATCGAGAGGAAGAATATTTTGACCAGTTGTTGAATAACTTAACAGAAACAGATTCCTTAAAGCGCTTGCTTGCTGTGCGTAGATTGGTTAAATTTAGCACTCGTAAAGAAGTGAATCTTTCAGTACAGAAAGAAGTTCTTGAATGTTTAGGACTTCTATTGAGTAGGGAAGAAGAAGTAGTAATTCGAGAAGCGGCCTTAAATAGTTTGCAAACGTTGGATGCACTGCAAATGATAATATCCAGCAGTAGCAAACCTCCTGTATGACTAAAAAAAAGGTGAGCCATTTGGCCCACCCTAAAAAATAAAAGAAATCAACTATTGCTAATTAACCCAACAATCCGATCGCTTTAGCTAATACATTATCAACAGTGAAGCCAAATTTCTCCATACAAATACCACCAGGAGCAGAAGCACCAAAATGATCAATGCTAACAGTGTCACCTTCACTTCCAACATATTTATGCCAACCGAAACTGCTGGCAGCTTCTACAGAAAGACGCTTGGTGACTGCTTTAGGTAGAACAGACTCTTTGTAAGCAGCATCCTGGGCATCAAATAAATCTATGGAAGGCATGGAAACAACACGGACTTTCTTGCCTTGTGCTGTTAACTTTTCACCAGCACTTACACACAGGCTTAATTCCGAACCAGTACCAATCAAGATGAGCTCAGGGGTACCAGCACAATCGACAACAGTGTATGCCCCTTTCTTCACGGCTTCAATTGATGTACCTACTAAGTTAGGAACATTTTGACGGGTGAACGCCAACAGAGTAGAAGCTTGTGCCTTAGACTTCTCAATTGCGACTGTGTAAGCTCCTGAACATTCGTTTCCGTCTGCGGGACGAATTACGGTTAAATCAGGAATAGCTCGCAGAGAAGCTAGTGTTTCAATGGGTTGGTGAGTGGGCCCATCTTCACCTTGTCCAATGGAATCGTGAGTCATCACCCAAATTGACCCAGCTTGAGACAAAGCGGCCAAACGAATGGCAGCACGCATATAGTCGGTAAAAATGAGGAATGTTGCACCGTAGGGGATTAATCCCGAACCATGTAGCGCCATACCATTACAGATTGCGCCCATAGCATGTTCACGCACCCCAAAGTGAATGTTACGGTTTTGGTATTGTCCTTTTTGGAAGTCACCAAAGCCCTTGATTTCGGTGAGGTTGGAGTGAGTTAAGTCAGCTGAACCACCGATTAATTCAGGTAAAACTGCTGCCAATTTATTCAGGCAGGTTTCTGAATGCTTACGGGTGGGTAGTGCTTTATCTTCCGTAGTGTAGGTGGGTAGAACTTTATCCCAACCTTCGGGTAATTTACCACTGATGAAACGTTCAAATTCAGCAGCTTCGGCGGGATACTTAGCTTTGTAGTCAGCTAAGGCTTTGTTCCAGTCACTTTCGTAATCCGCACCACGTTCTACTGCTTTCCGTGTGTGGTTGAGGACATCACTGGGGATTTCAAATGGTGCATATTCCCAACCTAAGTTTTTACGAGTCAACGCTGTTTCATCTACACCCAAAGCGGCACCGTGAATACCAGCGGTGTTTTGCTTGTTCGGAGAACCATAACCAATGGTGGTTGTTACCTTAATCATGGTGGGCTTGTCGGTGATAGCTTTGGCTACTTCGACGGCTTTGGAGATTGCGTCTAAATCGGTGTTACCATCTTTAACGTGGAGGACGTGCCAACCGTAAGCTTCAAATCGTTTAGAAACATCCTCTGTAAATGCTACATTTGTAGAACCATCAATGGAGATATGGTTATCGTCGTACAGAGCAATCAGCTTACCTAAGCCATAGTGACCGGCTAAGGAAGCAGCTTCACCGGAAATACCTTCCATGTTGCAACCATCACCAAGAAGTACATAGGTGTAGTGGTCTACAATCTTGGCATCGGGTTTGTTGAATTTAGCAGCTAGATGTGCCTCAGCCATAGCCAAACCGACGGCGTTAGCGATACCTTGACCCAATGGTCCAGTGGTTACTTCTACACCAGGGGTTTCAAAGTTTTCTGGATGTCCAGGAGTTCTAGAACCCCATTGCCGGAATTGTTTGATATCTTCGATGGTGACGCTATCGTAGCCTGTCAGGTACAGCATGGCATACTGCAACATACAGCCGTGACCAGCAGATAGGACAAAGCGATCGCGGTTGAACCATTTGGGATTTTTGGGGTTATAGCGCATAAAGCGATCCCAAAGGACAAAAGCCATTGGAGCCGCGCCCATCGGCAGTCCGGGGTGTCCCGATTTGGATTTTTCTATGGCATCAACAGCCAAAAAGCGAATCGAGTTAATACAAAGTTCTTCGAGGGATTGGGTTGCAACAGCCATAATCTCTTGTTTTTAACAACGGGTTAGCACTCTTTGTAGCTTTCTAATTCTGGGGTCATTATAAAGTGATCCCACCATTCTCATCATCCCATTCCTACTTGTAGATGGACAAGCGGGATCTTCTGAGTTTCTGGTGATGAATAGAGCTACTAATTGGGTCATGCCGAACCCTTGGTTGAGCTGGGAATGATTATTATATATAATACTTTCCGCAGGTTTACTTCAGGAGGCAGGAGCTAGGGGGCAGGGGGTAGAGGGCAGAAGGTTATTCTTTCCGTACATCCCACACAACACACCCTTACACCCCAAATTAGTATTAGAGGTATTTCTTAAAGGCCAGGGTGACATTATGACCACCAAATCCAAAGGAATTAGATAGGGCTACATCTACTTTTTGCGCGCGGCTAATGTGGGGTACATAATCTAAGTCACAACCATCATCAGAATGATCTAGATGGATAGTTGGGGGGATGTGGTCATTAGCGATCACTAGAACTGTAGCCACTGCTTCAATCCCACCCGAACCTCCCAACAAATGACCTGTCATGGATTTGGTGGAACTAATTGCTATCTTGTAAGCATGATCGCCCAATGCTTTTTTAATTGCTGCTGTTTCTGTGACATCATTAGCTGGGGTGCTAGTTCCATGAGCATTGATGTAACTAATCATTTCTGGTTTCAGTTTGGCGTCTGTGAGCGCTAGTTCCATCGCTCTTGCCGCACCTAAACCACCGGGTACGGGGGAGGTCATATGGTAAGCATCACAGGTCATACCATAACCGATCATTTCTCCATAAATACGAGCGCCGCGTTTCAGAGCGTGTTCTAATTCTTCAAGAATTAAAATTCCTGAACCTTCTCCCATGACAAAGCCATCACGATCTTTGTCAAATGGACGACAAGCCTTTTTAGGGTCATTCCGAGTGGAAAGCGCCCTGGCAGCAGCAAAGCCCGCTACCGACAATGGTGTAACGGCTGCTTCTGATCCCCCACAAATCATGGCTTGGGCATAGCCATTTTGAATCAAACGAAAAGCATCACCTATGGCGTTTGAACCAGCCGCGCAAGCTGTCACTGAGCAGGAATTAGGACCTTTAGCTCCGGTGTGGATTGCTGTTAATCCTGCTGCCATGTTGGCAATCATCATGGGTATCATGAATGGACTACAACGGTCTGGACCCCGACTGAGGTAGACTGTTTGCTGATCTTCTAATACTTTAATGCCACCAACACCTGAACCGATCATGACACCTATCTGTTCAGCATTGAGGTCATTGATAATTAATTGTGCGTCTGATATAGCCTGTTTAGCAGTTGCGATCGCAAATTGGGCAAACCGATCAGTGCGCTTGGCTTCTTTGCGCTCCATATATTCATGAGGATCAAAGTTTTTCACTTCCCCCGCAATCCGACAGTCGTGTTTAGACGCATCAAAAGCTGTAATATAGTCTATACCATTGCGTCCACTTAACAATCCTTCCCAATACTCAGATGGTGTGTTACCAATAGGTGTAATCGCGCCAACACCCGTTACAACAACGCGTTTACGTTTATAGTCTGTCATGATTCAGTTAAAGGTGGCGAAAAAGCAGCAGGTAGAACAATGCAGAACAGTATAGAGACGGGGAACAGTGAACAGTGAATATTGAACAGCGACCAGTAAATGGTGATAACCGATAACTGACTCATCTCCCCAGTCCCCTGTTCCTACTCCCCAGTCCCTTAGAACTTCTAGGCAGATGCAGCAATGTGAGAGTTGATGTAGTCTACTACCTCTTGTACTGTTAAAATCTTCTCGGCATCTTCATCAGGAATTTCGATCTCAAATTCTTCTTCCAAAGCCATTACCAATTCCACTATATCTAGAGAATCAGCTGCTAAATCATCTGTAAATGAGGCGCTTGATACGACCTTTTCAGGGTCAACATCTAGCTGTTCAACGACGATTTTCTTTACTCTGTCAAAAATATCAGGTTGGCTCATAGATAAAAGTCCTTAACAAGTTGCTATGATCTGCTCTTTATGGGAGATGATTTTTTGAGCATATACATCTTATCGGAAAGCGTGATCCTCAGTACAGTTATTAGTAACTAGTGGAAAAAGATAGGAAGTAGGAGGCAGAAAAGCTCGTTCTATAAGCTATTGTTTTTAGATAAACATGGAAATATAAGCTCTAAAACAAATATAAAAATATAATCTTATGCTATCACAAACGCTAAAATACGCTTACTACCCCGGTTGTGTCGCTCAAGGAGCCTGTCGGGAGCTTTATTTATCTACTCAGTCCTTGACTCAAGCATTGGGTATTGAACTAATTGAACTCAAAAAAGCTGCTTGCTGTGGTTCAGGTACATTTAAAGAAGATTCCCAATTCCTGGAAGATACTGTTAACGCTAGGAATATTGCCTTAGCAGAAGAATTAAATCTACCACTTTTGACAAATTGTAGCACTTGCCAGGGTGTTATTGGTCATGTTGATCAACGTTTAAAAGAATCACAATCAACCAACCCCGATTATTTGAATCAAGTTAATCGACTGTTAGTAAAAGAAGGTTGTTCACCTTATCGGGGAAGCACAGAAGTTAAACATCTGCTTTATGCCTTGGTAACAGATTATGGCTTAGAGAAAATTAGCCAGCGAGTCACTCGTAAGTTAAGTGGAATCAAATGTGCAGCGTTTTATGGCTGTTATCTCCTCCGCGCTCAAAAATCCATGCCCTATGATGATCCATTCCAACCAGAAGCTATGGAAAATGTCTTTCGGGCAGTAGGTGCAACACCTATTTATTATCGTGGACGCACTAAATGTTGTGGTTGGCCTCTATCTAGCTATGCCACTACAGAATCTTTCAAAATGGCAGGGATGCACATTCAAGAAGCATTAGCTGCTGGTGCTGATTGTATTGTCACACCTTGTCCTTTATGCCACTTAAACTTAGATTCTCGTCAGCCAGAAGTAGGAAAAGTAATTGAGAAAAGGTTGGGTTTACCAGTATTACATTTACCTCAATTAATTGCTTTGGCACTGGGAGTTAGTCCGAAAGAACTGGGTTTAGAACGTCATATTGTTTCCACACAACCATGTTTAGAAAAATTGGGATTTTAGTTTAGCAGTGACCAATGTTCGGTTTATTACTTAATAGGTTCGCTTTAACCCTTCATGATTGAAAATCTACTTTAATCTCAGCCTATTTCTCCTCAGAAACGCATAAACTAACGGTTGGTTCAGAATTAAACTGAAAAGTCTGAACCTTTAAACACAATATAAACGAAGGAAAAAGCAGAAATGACAAAATTTCTGGATACCGCTATTGAAGCTATTATCGCCCGCGAAATTCTTGATTCACGGGGAAGACCGACTGTTGAGGCTGCAGTACATTTGGCTAATGGTACAGTAGGACTAGCGCAAGTTCCTAGCGGTGCTTCCACAGGTACTTTTGAGGCTCATGAACTGCGAGATGGTGATAAAAGCCGTTATGGTGGCAAAGGAGTACTCAAGGCAGTGCAGAATGTGAAAGAGGTATTAGCACCCCAATTGTTAGGCTTGGATGCCCTAGACCAAGAATCATTAGATAAAATCATGATCTCTTTGGATGGTTCACCCAATAAAGCTAATTTGGGCGCAAATGCAATTTTGTCGGTTTCACTAGCAGCTGCTAAAGCTGCTGCTGAGTCTTTGGGAATTCCTTTGTATCGCTATGTGGGTGGGCCTTTAGCAAATTTGCTACCTGTACCTTTGATGAATGTGATCAATGGTGGAGCGCACGCAGCCAATAATGTCGATTTTCAGGAGTTTATGATTGTACCCGTCAGTGCGCCTTCCTTCCAGGAAGCTTTGCGTTGGGGTGCGGAAGTTTTTGCAACTCTCAGCAAGGTTTTGGATGATAAGGGTTTGCTGACTGGTGTTGGTGATGAAGGTGGTTTTGCACCTAACCTGGACTCTAACCAAGTAGCTTTAGAATTATTGCTAGCTGCTATTAAACAAGCTGGTTACAAGCCTGGGGAAGAAGTTGCTTTAGCCTTGGATGTGGCAGCGAGTGAGTTTTACAAAAATGGGCAGTATGTTTATGATGGTAAACCCCATAGCCCAGTTGAGTTTATTGATTATTTAGGCCAGTTGGTTGACCAATATCCGATTGTTTCCATTGAAGATGGTTTACATGAGGAAGATTGGGAAAGTTGGCAATTACTGACTCAGAAGTTGGGTTCACGAGTACAGTTGGTGGGTGATGATTTATTTGTTACTAACGCTACTCGGTTACAAAAAGGGATTGAGCAAAAAGCAGGTAACTCGATTTTGATTAAGTTGAATCAAATTGGTTCACTGACTGAAACTTTGGAAACTATTGATTTAGCTACTCGCAACGGTTTCCGCTCAGTCATTAGCCATCGTTCTGGTGAAACTGAGGATACAACTATTGCTGATTTGGCTGTAGCCACTCGTGCAGGTCAAATTAAAACTGGTTCTCTTTGTCGTAGTGAACGGGTAGCAAAATACAATCGTTTACTCAGAATTGAAGATGAATTAGGCGATCGCGCTGTTTATGCTGGTACTGTTGGTTTAGGACCTAAGTAGGAAATAGGAGTTCAGGAGTATGGCCTACGCCACGCTCCGCTATCAGGAGTTCAGGAAGAAGAATTTATTTTTCTTCTTTGCTTCCCCTTTTCCCTATTCCCTATTCCCTCTTAAGGATAAAATCCGACTTTGGGCAACCCCAAGGTTTCATCCCAGCCTAGCATGACGTTCATACACTGAATTGCTTGTCCAGCTTGACCTTTAATCAGGTTGTCAATGGCTGACATGACGATGACGCGGCCTGTCCGTGGGTCTACTTCTATGCCTATATAGCAAGCATTACTGCCACAGGCCCATTTGGTTTGGGGGTAAGTACCACTATGACAGATCTTTACCCATGGGGAATTACGGTAAAAAGCGGTGTAGATCGTGATTAAGTCATCACGAACTAAACCGGGGTCTCGCAGTGTAGCGTAGACGGTGGCTAATATTCCCCGCACCATTGGGATGAGGTGGGGTGTAAATTGGATTGTTACTTCGTGTCCTGCTAAATCGCTACAAATTTGCTCGATTTCTGGGGTATGGCGATGACGGGCAACGTTATAAGCCCCTAGAGAGTTGTCTGCTTCGGCTAATAAGAGGTTAATTTTGCCTTGTCTACCACCACCAGATGTCCCAGATTTAGCGTCAATTATGGCTGTTTCTGGAACGATCAAACCTTGTTTGAGGAGTGGTGAAAGTGCGAGTAGGCTGGCTGTGGGATAGCAACCAGGACAGCCAATGAGTTGAGATTCGGCAATGCGATCGCGGTACAGTTCTGGTAATCCATAAACTGCTGTAGCTGCAATGCTGCGATCACTTCTTTGTGTACCATACCAAATTATATAAGTTGCTAAGTCACTGAATCTGTAATCTGCACTCAGATCCAGCACCTTAGATCCTTTTTCTATAAGTTGGGGAGTGATTTGACAGGCTAAACCGTTGGGTAAAGACAGAAACACTACTTCACATCGACTAGCAATGATTTCTGGATCTACCGCTTCAATTTTTAGGTCAACTATATTACCCAGATGGGGGTAAAGATCAGCAAAGGTTTTTCCGGCGCTGCTTTCACCACCCAAATAAACCAATTCAACTTCAGGATGATCCATCAAGAGTCGAACTAGTTGCACTCCGCCATAACCTGACGCGCCAACAATTCCAACTGGTACGCGCCTTAAATTACCCATGATCTGAAATCCTTATCCGCTTTTGGTTAATTTATTATCAACTATCAACAATCGAGCTATTAGCTCATTGGTGATCACCTATTTATTATTGAACTTTCGCTGCATTGTATAGCAAATAGCTGCTTTTAGCGTACTTATGAATTGATCTTTACCAAAAAATCACACTTATAGTGTATAGAAATTAAATACCAGGAAATATTATGTTCTTTATGTGACACAATATTCTCAACTTCAAAAATTTGGCAAAAACGTTCGCAAGGTCAGGAAAGCTAAGGGTCTTTCCCAAGAACAGTTAGCAGAACTAGCAGGACTATATCGTAACTACATAGGTGGTGTTGAACGTGGCGAAAATAAATGTTACCTTCTTGAACATTATCCTGATTGGTCGTGCTTTGGGAATGTCACCCAGTAAATTATTGCAAGGCTTAGATTAAATGGTATCTCCTTACTTGGGTATTGATAAAAATCATTGGACAGAAACAACAAAGCAATTGATCAAAGAACATCCTTGAGAAGTTGATGTTATGAGGGATATTGCTTTGGTTAGTTGGATGTTCTATGGCAAACTAAAATAGGAGAGGGAGATATATCTTTGAGTCTGGCAGAAATTGATCCTCCAGCTATTGTAGTTGGATCCTTTTTTGAGAAATTCTGTGTAAAAGAACTACAAAGACAACATCAAGAACAATGGAGAGGAACACAAAACAAAGATGATAAATAAGTTGTTTGTCTCGTAGCTGATAAATATTAGACATCTTGCAGAATTAATGTTATCTAACTCTAACTTTTGGCTTTGTTTTAGCCAAAAGTTAGAGTTACATGATTATGTTTGAATTAGCGAGCCCAAAGAACACGAGAAATATCTAAGATCTAAGAATCTCTATCATACGACAGAAACAATTTTCCAAGACTCCTACATTGTCACGCTGCGCTATCGCTCTAGTTACCGCAATTTTAATAAAGATTATTACCTGAAGCATATGCGAAAATATTGCCAAGGTGAGTTTCCTCAGTTACTAAGTTATCAAAGATCTATCGAATTAATACCAAATGCTTTAATGCCTTTGATTTATTATCTGAATAGTCTGAAAGGAGTAAACACAGATATCAATAAAGTTGATAGTACCTCTATTACCATTTGTCATCCTAAAAGAGCGAAGACAAATCAGGTATTTAAAGGTTTAGCAGGTTGGCGTAAAAGTTCAGTTTGTTCGTATTTTGGCTTTAGACTTCATTTCATTATTAATGACCAAGGAGAATTACTTGCGTTTCAAATTACTCCTATTAATGTAGATAACTGAGTTACTGCTCCTACTTTAACTAAGAAAATATCTGGAAAATTATTTGGAGATAAAGGATATATTCCTCAAAAACTTCGGCAGGAACTTTGGTCTAATGGACTCAAGTTAATCACTCCTTTTAAGAAGAATATGAGAAATAAGTTCTTCTCAGTTGAAGAAAAATCAATGTTCCGAGAACGTTCTTTAATTGAAAGAGTTAATGAGCAACTCAAATATATATATTTCACAACTTGCTCATTCTCAACATCGTAGTGTTATTAATTTTATGGTTAATGTGATTGCTGCTTTAATTGCTTATACTTGGCAACCAAGGAAACCTTCTTTAGGATTCACCGATAATAAAGTTGAAACCCTAGCTGTTTATTTAGCTTAATTAGTAATTAAAGATCAATATTAATTAACAGTACCATCTGAAATATTGACAGAGATTTGGAATATACAAAGTTGTCAGCGCTACTGGTTAATCGAAGAATATATAGTTTTTAAGTCTAAGAATCAAAGACTAGCAGTAGCAAATATTACTCCCTATGGAAGAAAAGTTGCAGTAGTTCGGAAAGATATTAATCAAGTACATATTTATTATATTGATCAAAATGTCATCATTCAAATATTGGATGATGGTCCCAAGGAAGGACTTTGGGCAAGTTTCAGTCCAGACTTATCCTATTTTGCTGCACTCAGTATCTATGCAAAATATTTCCTATGGAATTTAGAAATAGGAGAAAGGTACTTAGCTGACAGATTTATCCCAGAGTATAGTGCATACTAGTCAGTTTGTTTTCATCCCAACAGTGAATATATGGTATCAGGTTCATTAGTAGGCTCTATTGTAATTGTTAGACTTAATGACGGTGAACGAGTAGTGGTGCAAAAAGTACATGAAGGAAGAGTTTCGCATTTAGCTTTTACACCAGATGGCAAGAAGTTAATTTCAGCAGGGGAAGATAGACTTTTGTCAATTTTAGAATTCAACGACATACTATATCATGAAGGATGATAACTGCGTAGCGCAGCTAGAAGATTACAACGGCTCAATTTGTTGAAAACCTAGTTCCAAGGAGAAGATTTAATTTCTACTCCCATTAAGAAACCCAAAAATCGAGAATTAACGATTGAACAGAAATAAGAAAACCAGAAATTCTCAGGCAAACGGGTATTTACTGAACACCGCATTCGTTCTGTAAAAATATTTCGAGTTGTCCAAGAATGATTCAGGTTAAATCCCCATAAGTATGAACAAGTAATTTTGACAATTTGTGGATTAGCGGGACTTAAACAAAAATGAAGCCCAAATGTAGCCCAAACTGGCTTTATAATAAGGAAACACGTCCGGATTCCAGTTTAACCAATCAATCAATAGAAAAGATATGGCTGTTCTCAACGCTTCTAAAGCTTCAGTAAAATTATTCAGAGGTTTCTTGGCCCACCTTGGTCTTAATCCTCCAGTCCACTGATGGGAAAGAATAAAAGTGTAGGCACAGAAAACCAACATAAAATGGCGCAGCGCAGTCAACTGCTGTTATATCGAACTTGATATTCGTTGAGTCCTAACCATCCCTTGGCTTCCCTGTAAACAACTTCTACCCAATTTCTTTGAGAATATGTATCAACTATCCATTGGGGTGTGACAATTGATCAAGAAACCTTGGTCATAAAGTAGTCAATATCAGTGGCTCGAGAGAAAGTAGAACCGTTGATGAGGATAGCAATATTGCCCTTTCCAGTTAAGGCTGATATTTCTACTTCTTTAATTACTACCCATGATATTTTGGGTTTATCTAACTGCAGTTTAATTTCTGTAAAAGCCTCTTGGGGTAAACTTTGTACTAATTCATCTAACCTAATTATTTGTGGACTATCCTCTTAGCCACTGGCAAGGACTTTAGGATTTTTACCTAATCCTCCTAAATACTTTCAATTCCGATTTCCTATCTTTAATAAGAAAGATGTATTGTGGCCATATCCAGGATCTATAATTACTATTCCTGGTTGATTACCACGGCTTAAGGTCAGATCTATTAATTTAATTCCTAACTCAGGTTTATTCTCAAATAGAGGCTCTTGTTTCCCTTTGGGTCAAGAATCACCGTGGTGATATAACTCTATATGTAATGGTAAGCTTTTACTGCCATCATATAGATGTGTTGTTACTACTACTATTCCATTATCCCTTTTCCCAATTTCTCCAATATATTTTCTTCCTACTCCATCCCTAAAGTTCCCACTTTTTCTATGGTCATAATCATCAATCATTAAGCTAAATCCTCTGGTGATTCTCCTCTGACTACACTTGTTCATAATCTCTAACCGACGGTCATTGACTTGGGAACTGGACCAAGGTGCTTCAGTTAAAACGTGGTGTAATCGGTGGTAGGTCACCCCTAGGGCATTCTCTGCCATTTGAAATAGGTTTTTTCTATCACTTTCACCCAATCATCCCACTAAATAATGTCTAAACTCTGATTAAAAATGTTTCCTAGTTTTTTCCCCTTGATGAGTAAATACACCATTAAACCTTTGACACCATCTTTCAAACCATGGTGCCATTGCTGCGGCAGTAGTTTCTTTCATCAGCTTCTGTTAACGTGAAAGCTACACCGAAACCGCACTATACTCGTTTCTCTTTACTCTTAACTTTTGTTTAAGTACCGTTAGTCAGATTACGAATTGGTTCGCTCATATTACCAATAGAAATAAATCCCATTATACTGGGCTAAAATTGACGCCTATAACTTCGTATTTCCGCCTTGTTGTCATCAGTAAACAACCACTGCTGTACCCAGATTTGAATCATGCACATACTTCTCTTCATCAACTTAGTCAATCAGAACCCAATCATCTACTTTTTAATACAGAAATTTGCTTAGGCTTACAAGTTAAACAACCACGTTTACCAGTTGAAACAAGCTACCGTAGCTTCTGGGATCACCTCAACCCTGTAATAAATAACGACATATCTGAACTGACAGCGCAAATTTTAACAGCGCCATTATCAATTTCTTCCAGGATTGGACAGAAAATAATCTTCAATCAATAACTGATGAAACCATTGTTCAGTCTCTAGATAAAATAACGAAAGGGCTGGAAGAATGGATAGATAGTAGTATATCTGCTATGGATGAAGAAACTATTTCCCAAAGAGTTGAGGAAGTAGTAGAGGGGGTTAAAGAATTAGCTAATCCTAGTTATAACTATGAAGATATTTTTCAAGGATTGGTCAAGTTTTTTATAGAAGATGACTGGGCATTGATCAAAATTGAAGGTGAACCTATATTATGTCTTACCTACCAAGGTAAAAATTGTAGATGGAATTGCTACGCTAAAGTATATTCAAAACAGCAAATAGTTTTTTACTCAATTTATCCTACTCTCGTACCTGCAAATAAACTGTTGCTTGTTGCAGAATTTATCAATAGAGCTTATAAACTAGTTATAGGGAATTTTAAACTAGATTTTGAACTGAGAGAATTTCGCTATAAAATTAGTTTCGACGTATCTGTTGCTATTCCTCCTGTCGTACTCATCAACAACTTTGTTTATACAAACATCACGACAATGGATGAATTTTTACGAGGGAGTTATCTATTACCACAATATGCTACCGACCAGATTGAATATATGCCCGATTATACAGAATCCTATTCTTTGATTTATGAGGGTATTACAGTAACAGATGTTATAGAAAAAGCAGACAAAATTTAAAACTATCCACAGTCATCACATGTAGAGGAACAGCAATTATCTATCTAGAGGATATATTGATGAAGAAAAGATTACTAATGAGAACCATCCCCTGACCTTAGTCGATAAGCTAAAAGAGAAGTGTCACAATATATTTCATATATCGTCAATATTAACAGCAATATTAACACCAGAAGAAATTGCTCAATCTCATGCAGTGTTCCAGATGCAAAAACCCTATCAAATGAAACAGGCTCAAGTTCTCGTTGAGCAAGTTAAAAATCAAATGATTCAGAGGCTATTGATAAAGTAAATGTAAAGGGGAGTAGAAAAGGAATGTTGGAAGGATAGCATACATAAAATGTAGGGTATTTACATAGCTACTGATGGAACGAAAGTCTTACCCCACAGACTTAAGTGATATGGAGTGGGAAATCCTGGCCCCATTGATTCCACCAGCCAAAGAAGGAGGGTATCCACCCACAACAGATATAGGTGAAATATGTAATGCCATCTATTATCATTTGAAAACTGGATGTCAATGGAATATGCTTCCAAGTGACTTCCCGCCAAGGTCAACGGTATATAGCTATTACAGGAAATGGCAGGGCCAGGGGGTTTGGGAAAAATTCAACCATACATTGGGTGGTCAAGTTCGCTCGAAATTAGGTAAATCAATACAACCTACCGTGCTTGCCGTAGACAGTCAGTCGGTCAAGACTGACCAAAAAAAGGGGATGTGTATGGTTTTGACGGATGTAAAAACGTAAAAGGAAGAAAGGGGCATACTTTAGTTGATAGCCTGGGACTTGTGTTGAAAGTTGTTGTTAGTGAGGCGAATGCCCCAGAACGAATACTTACTGCCTATGCACTAATGGAACTGCTAGAGGAACCCACAGAATTATTGGAAAAAGTCCAAGTTTTATGGGTTGATTCCGGTTATGACGGTGATAAATTTGCACTTGCAGTTTGGTTCATGATTCAAGCTCATGTTGAAGTCATAGGACCTACTAAGCAAGAATTTAAAGTTTTACCACAACCCTGGGTAGTAGAAAGAACATTTGGGTGGTTTAACCAATATCATCGTCTAATACCACGTCTAAATGAGTGTAGATAGAACTGTAGAATAAAGATTATGGAAGATAAAGACTCATGAGGAAGCAATGGCACGCCCTTTCAATCTAGAAGTTCAAGAAAGTGCTGACTATTTGTCAAAAAGCCTGAAAAATGCGCGGACAGCATTAGACAAATAACGTTTACAAATGCTATGGTGGATAAAAACAGAACAATTAACCCAGCATCAAGAAGTGAGCCGAAGATTGGGCAGAGATGGGTCAACAATAACAGGATGGTTACAAAGGTATGGAAAAGGAGGACTATCTTCTCTTTGAGAGGTAAAAACTGCGCCTGGGGCAACTCCTTTAATACAAGGTGAAATGCTATCACAACTAATATCAAAGTTAGAATCCCCCCAAAGGTTTAGCAGTTATAGGCAAATTGTGGAATGGCTAGAGCAAGAATGGCACGTCCAAGTCAAATACAAGACAGTTTACAGTTTAGTGCCCTACAAACTAGGGGCAAAATTGAAAGTACCTCGACCCATCAGCTCATCACAAGATGAGCAAGCTATAAACCTTTTTAAGAAAACATCCCCCTTGCCTTGGTAGCTTTAGAGAAACTATTGGGTGGGGGAAAACGACTGAGTTACCTGTGCCAGGACGAAACCAGATTAGGTTTGAAGACCGAAACTGGACGAGTGAGTGATTACGGCTCGTGGTGTTAAACCTGTAGTGAGGGTGCAGTGGCCACGAAAAGCATTTTGGCTTTATGGAGTTGTTGAACCCACCTCTGGATGGCATTTTTGTCAGGAATATCCTCATCTAAACAGTGAAAATTTTCAGAAATTCTTGGATGTCCTATTTCAGGAATTAGGTTCTGATATGGCATTAATGCAGATGGATCAAGCTTCTGCACACCAAGCTTTGGCACTGTCTTGCCCTAAAAATATTATTCCCATTTTTCAACCATCTCACTCTCCTCAACTTAACCCCATGGAGCGATTATGGCAGTTTATTAAACGTCAGTTCAAAGGTGAAAGTTTCTCACATCTCGACCAATTGCGTCAAGGAGTTCAACATGAATTAGCTCAATTATCTTCTGAGGTCATCTCCTCTTTGACCAGTTATGATTTCATCCTTGAAGCTCTGTTTTACCAAGCTTTATTCTATGCAGCCTCATAGAAAATTGGTATAAGCAAGGATTATAAGCGTTTAATACAAATGAGGAAGGGGCTATATATGCTATTATAAATAGGATTATGCTAATTCGTCTTGTCTCCTAAACATTTACTTTATAAATCATCTCTAAGAATTGAATTGGCAACATTGTTCTTCGGAAAAATGAGTTTAAGTCATGAAATACTCAACTATTACAGGTTTATTCGCAGCAACTTTAACCTTATTTACTACTATTACTAAAGCCGAAGAGACTCCATTATCATATTCCGTAAATTCCCGAAATCTCATCACCAGTAAAATATTAAAGACTCAAAAACCCCACCTCTAAAAAATTTTTCAGGAGCAGCACAAATCGCTTTAGCGGAATACCTTAAAAAAACAATTAAAGCGAAAAATTATGGTGCTTTCTGGTGTCCATGTTGTCACCACCAAAAAGAACTATTTGGTAAACAAGCATGGGCAAGTATTACATATATTTAATATGATCCTAAAGGTACTAACCCACAACCTGATTTATGTCAGAAAGCAAAAATAAAAGGTTATCTGACTTGGGAGATTCAAGGTAAAATCTATGCAGGAATGCAATCTTTAGAAACTCTAGCTCAGATATCTAGTTATAAAGGAAAACGCAATTTCAAGAACTAATTCAAAGACAAGTTTCCCAAGTATTGAACAGGATGTTGGTAAAGTTATTGGTGATGTATAAAACAACTGTAGCTCTCCCTTAGCCTCTTTGACATAGGATGGGCATCTTGTCCGTCCTTATATTCCTTATATAATAATATAATAGATAAACATAGATCAACGGAATTCCCCAGACACTGTCTCGGCAATTTGCCATTGTAGGTAAAAACGCCGCATTTGTTCTAAATTACTTTTTGATAATCCTTTACCACATTTGGCTATTAAGTCTTTTGAAAGTCTTTTTATAACTGATGCACCGTATTCTGCTCGTTTCTCTCCACCTTGGTCAAGTTCTACAATTCGGCGCCCAATTTCCCAGTAGGTGGCTGTCATGATAGCATTAAGTGAACGAGCAGCAGCACGTTGACATGATTCCAGAAGTTGAATAAAATCTGTGAGAGTGTTTTCGTACTCGTTAATTACGATATTTTGAGCAGTTTAATTTCTATCATTATCTCACGTAAAAAGTTTATTTACTTTCTTCTTCCTTCACAAACTCCAAATATCGCTTACTTAATTCCTCCACAGCCAAATCATAAAACTGTTTCCCATGTTCTGGAGTAGCTAAAGCAGGATTGGAACCCATACGGCCATCGTGGTAACGTAAACGAAAATCAACAGCACCATAAATTTTATGTCCAGAAACAACTTCTGGACACAGGTATGCTTTTTTTATTGCTTCTGGATAAAAATATTGAGTCACAGCTACCTCACTAGGAGTTGCATGAGAACCTTCTTGATCACTGTATAATTCTTGAGCCAGCTTATACACAGAACCACACATAAACCAATTAGCAACTTGACATTGCACTTTTGATGCATTAGGAATTTGCAAATCTTCTAAATGAGCGTAAATTTCTGAAAAAGCTGCTTTGAGAGTAGCAATATTTCCACCGTGTCCGTTGATAAAGTAGAACTTGGTAAAACCAGCTTTGGCTAAACAAGTTATATAATCTCGCACTACCAAAATTAAAGTGCTAGGACGCAAACTAATTGTCCCTGGAAAAGCAGTATGATGTAATGCCATACCGACATTGATTGTTGGTGCAACCATAGCTTGAGTTGCTTGACCAACTCCACGGGATATAGCTTCTGCACAAATAGCATCAGTACCAATTAAACCAGTAGGACCATGTTGTTCTGTAGAACCAATGGGCAAAATAATTCCCTGAGAGTGCTGTAAATAAGTTTCTACTTCAGGCCAAGTGCTGAGATGTAATAACATTTTATGTAAATCTTAAAACCCAAATTATATATAAATTCTGAACGATTTATGAATACTATAATAAATCTATCTGGCGTTATAAATTTGTAAGCATTCAGCTAATGCCTAACGGCACGCTACGCTAACAGCCATCAGCAGTCAGCTTTTTCATACTAAACGCCAAAAATACCTATTTGATCATTAAGCAATTTCTCAAACATTCTGACTCATAACTCCTGACTCATAACTCCTGACTCCTGAATTCTTACATAAATTTTTAATTTTTAATTTTTAATTTTTAATTTATAGGGATGGAGTGACAACAAGTTTTGAACTATACAGCTCTACTGATATCTTGCACCTCTCTGTACAAACTCAGGTAACCTAAAAAGATACGCCATAAGACTACCTTAATTTTTATTGGTCTTAAGCGGTAAATTAAGGGTTTTAGAATTATACGGTGTAATTAAATTTGCACCAATAGAAATTGGTGCAAGATGTGAGCCTCCCACGAGCGCGGTTTACACTCCAGCAATAAATGAAAGAAACACGTTCGTTCATATTAAAAACCTTAAATACTTGCTTGGCAAGGGTTATAAAATGTGTTTCTTGAGAGTATTAAGATTTTAGCGATACTGCAAGTTCAGCTGATGATACTTGTTGCGAATCTCCAAACAAGACCTAGTCCAAGTTAATGATGGGATGTTTGTTTTCTGTATTGTCAACTCTACCAGGAGAAAAAGATAATAAATTTCAGTCTTGGTGGTGAATTAATCAAAGCAATAATGTTTTTTTACGTCTTGGGTAATTTCCCATGTACAACACATGCCAGCCCCAAAAGTCACTAAATCACCTTTACCGATTTGCACTGGTTGTCCGCCATCAGGAGTCACAATTACATTACCTTCTAAAAAGTAGCAAGTTTCTTGAGAATCATAAGTCCACGGGAATTTAGAAACTTCTTTTTGCCAAATTGCCCATTTGTATACGCCTAATTGCTTGAGGCTCTCTTGAGTGGGTTGATGCTCTATCTTAATTTCCATCTGTATTGAATCTAGTTGCTTTTAGCAGTAGGATTGGATATCCTCTCCACATTGATCTACTAAATAACACAATGCCCGAAAACGCAAGCCAACTAGTTGATCATACAGTGGATTGAGCTTACACATTGGAGGAATGTGAGCTACTTTCCGACCTAAGAACATTATATCACGTTCAAAGGGACATTGAGCAGGAATCAGTTTAGCTATAAATTTAGCGAGTTTACGGTTGTGAATTTCAATTTCATCTAACCATTGACGGAGTGGTTGTAGTAAATCAGATTGATTACTTGTCTGATGATGTTCTCCAATGGGGCTAATTAAAGTAGGGAGAATAATAGGTTGACTATTTGTGGTGATCATAGTTCTAAATCCTGTTGTCTTTAGATGGATGAAATTTTGCAAATTTATTTAACTGTTGTCCATGCAATTTATTGCATAAATCTGCGTTGTCTTGGTAATTATAGTGAAGACAATTCTGACTTAGATATCTTACATGGAATCAGCAGAGATATCCTTCAACTAATTGCTATTTAAACTCACCGGATGTTGAAGAACTGTCCCGTTATATACAAAATAACAAAGAAATAATAAAAATGGTATTACCTTAACTTATTAATTACTGATATCGAATATTGCGATCCCATATATCAATCCCAAAAGCTTGGTGAGAAAAGTACTCGGTGCTACAGACTGTAGCTGTGCAAATTAAAATGTAGCTGAGATTAAACAAAAATCAGGTTTGACAAATATTTAGCCATTTGCACAGTCAATTTTAGAACTGAAGAATATAGACAAGAATGTTATATAAGTTACATAGGCCAACCTGAATCCTTACTCACTGGTAGCAAGGCAGCATCTGATAAGAATAAACTAATCGACTGTAAAATTAGCTGATCAAAACTCAATATCAATTATTGCATTTCTAAATGGTAATTAGCTAGATACAAATCAACATAACCATGTAACAAGATGTAAATTACTTGAAACCCTTGGGATTGCTCGATTCAGCTTTGCTGCATTCACCATGACATACATAGTTATAAATTTTTCCGCCCATCTACTTATATGATATGAACAGATATATTTCCTAGCCCCTCTTTCCTGTCTTCACGGATATGATGGAATCCTATTTTATTTTTGCGAACTTAGGTAGACCTTGATTCATTTATTCCTTAATATTTCCTATTAATATCCTTTACCAGTAAAAATAGCGACTTACAGCAGGAATGAGGAGTCAGTAGTAAGCTGTTACGCATTTACTTTTCTCCCCAAAAGGCGTGCTACAAGGACTCTAGGCTACTAAATATTAAATTTAGCTGCTTAACAGCTTAAAATGCTCTTGCTGTCTAGGTTTCAAATTAGATTCTGTAAATCATTGATCTGCAATCTGCTGTAATTCTTATTTGATTTTTACAGGAGCTTGTAATAGTTCAATATCTCGAATTAACAGTATTCCTCGACTCTCAAATTGAATCCTGATCTAAATGTTCACAGGATCTGTTTCTTTTTCAAAATAAGCACGTACTTCATAAAACCAGAAATCATGTAATTATTCAGTCAAACATTTTGCCGATTGATGTGAATCATTTCCCAAGTTGTATATGTGCCAATGAGACTCCACAATAAATAAGGAACTAGCAATAATGCTGCCCAAATAGAAACAGATAAAACTGCGAAAGTGACTAAAAGACAGATGATAAAACCTGTACCACCAAGAATTGTACCTACTTTGAGACTACGTAACCTAAACATGACGGGTGTGTAAGCAATGGTAAATATTTCTAGCAGCAGGTATAAACCCATCATTAACCAGGTTGTATCACTACCAGGATTGTGTTCCCAGATCATATAAGCTGACCAAGCGCCACAAATAAAGATTACTGTCCAGATTAACGGAATTGCGCCTTCAAAAGTCAGCCATCTGGGTCTTTGTAAGTGCCTGAACCACTGGCGATCGCTAGGTGTAATCCGGGTACTTGCAAAGGCTACTAAGGAAGCCACACTTCCAATTACCATCCAAGATTTAATCATAGTTTCCTATCCTTGGTGCTGACCTTCTTGAAGAAGAACACAGTAATTCTATCAGTAAACAACGTGTTAATTGTATGTATTAGTAATTGAAGCGTGGGAAGAGGTTATTATTCTTTTCCTATTTCCAAGTTCTATCTTATGCCTTAATATTTGGTGGTAATTATGTCTGGAGGTGGGTGTATATAGTCACTTGATGGAACTAAGGTTTGCAAGAGGGGGATATAACAAGTAATCAGTCATGAATATGCACACTGAATCGGAAGTGCCATCGCATCACCATGATCAGCCATCGCTTGCACCCAAGCTACAAGATATCGCTAAAACTATTAGTTTTACTGGCTGGATAACTGTATGGGTGCAATTGGTACTATTAATAGTCAGCGGCTTGGCGTTGTTGTTTGCTGCTACTGGTCGTGATTTTGCTCAACAACAAAATACAGGTCTAGGAGTTGGCATATTTTGGGGTGTGTGCGGAATTGTAGTGCTGTTATTTAGTGTTTATTGGAATTTTCGTTACACACGCCTCGGTAAACGCCTAGCAAACCCCAATATAACTTTACATCCCAGTAAGGCAGAAACCGTTAGAGCTATGCGACTGGGAATAATGGTGAGTTTAGTGGGGATTTTAATCAGCATCTTGGGTGCAGGTGCGACGGTAGGTGTGTTAGTAGCCAAATCTGTCTCCCAACCCCCAGGAGTGGCAATTACTGACCCTTATAGGATTATTCGTGCTATGGATGTATTTGTGGAAGTTGCAAATATTAATAGTATTGCAGCTCACTTTTTGAGTACTGTGGCTTCTCTGTGGTTATTAGAAAAAGTCAATCACCATTAATTTGTAATTATTTATTCTTCTACTCGATACCCTAATTCTGCTAACCTCACTCGTGAATGTCGCCATTTGGGTTGCACTTTCACAAATAATTCTAGGTAAACTTTACCAGCAATCAGTTTTTGTATTTGTTCACGAGCTTTACTACCAATAGCTTTCAGCATTGTCCCACCTTTACCAATCAAAATCCCCTTTTGGGAGTCTCTCTCGACGTGGATAGTTGCGAGTACACGGGTAATGCTTGGGGTTTCTTCTACTAAATCAATTGCGATCGCCACTGAATGAGGTACTTCTTCACGGGTTAACAATAAAATCTGTTCCCGAATTAATTCCCCCATAATAAACTGTTCTGGCTGGTCTGTAACTAGATCTGGTGGATAATAGAAAGGCCCAGGTTCTAAATGTTCAATTAATAATTCTTGCGCTTCCACTAATCCTAAAGCAGTCTTAGCAGAAAATTTGATAGTTTCCCATTGATGTTCCTTCGCCAACTGAATATAACTATCATCCAGTTTCTCAGCATCTGCTGGTTGTTCGTCAATTTTGTTAATCCCCAATATTACTGCTGTTTGACTACGACTGAGTAACTCAGTAATAAAGCGATCACCTCCACCACAAGCCGCTGTTCCATCAACTACAAATAATACAACATCTACCGACTCAATTGCGATTTTGGCATTTTTTACCAGGACTTCTCCTAATTGATGATGAGGTTGATGAATTCCTGGTGTATCAACAAAAATTAACTGAGCTTTATCTGTAGTTAAAATACCCCGTAACCGATTTCTAGTAGTTTGAGCTATAGGTGATGTAATAGCAATTTTTTGTCCTACTAATTGATTCATCAGAGTGGATTTACCTACATTGGGACGACCAATAATGCCGATAAAACCAGATTTAAACTCAGGAGGAGCTTGGGGAATTGTTACTTCTCCTGAAAACGAGAAGCTATAATTATCACTACTACTCACCTTGGACTCCACCTTCATATTTTACAATTCGGATAAATTCTCATTATTTAGTTTAATCTATTACTGAATATATTTTCTTATGTTCTTCAAAATAAGATCAGCAATCACCCAACACGAAATTGGGAATTCATCATTCAAAAACTTCACATAACCCACTTACTTCTCTAAAAAATCCAGCTTATTGTTCATAACTGATTACTAAACTTAAGTTCCTGGTAAATTTCGCAATCTCACATTTAAATAAGTCCGATCTGCTAAAGTTTGCAATATGGGACCATGTTCAGTAAATTCAATAATACTTACAGAACCAACTGGACACTCCCAAAGATAAGGAAAACGTCCCATATCAATTCCTAGCAAACTACAGAGAATCATTCTAATAGTTGCTGTATGGCTTACAACTAAAACATTACGGCTGCTATGAAGATACTTAATTTCTTCAATTACCTGCATAGCTAGAGAAGCAATTGTTACTGCTAATTCTCCGCCATTGGGCGCATACCAAGCAGGGTCGGCTGACCACCAGATATAATCATCATGATATTGACGGCTAATCACTTCTCGAGTTTTTCCTTCCCATTGACCATAGTTAATTTCCCTTCAACCATCTAACAATTCTGGTTGTATTCCTATAGCCTTAGATATGTGTTTTGCTGTTTCCATAGTTCGTCGCATAGGACTAGAAAAAATTGCTTACCAAGAGGTAGAACTGTATGCAGCAGCAAAAGCATTTACCATTTCTACACCTTCAGGAGTCAATTCTGAGTCGGCACCGCAAAAGGCATGATTACGACTGCATTCTGTTTCTCCATGACGGAGTAGGTAAAGAGTTAACCTCATTTTCTATTTTCCTATTCGGGGATCTAGGTAGAGAATCTGGTATGGCTATATTAATTAAAGAAAGTACCATCATAAAACTCAACAATAACAATGATAAAAACCACAGTAAATCCATATCTTGATGGCAACTTTTCCCCTGTTTGCCAATAAATGACTACAGGAGCCCTCAAAGTCATCGGTGAACTACCCCCCGACCTTTCTAGGATGTTTGTCCGCAATGGAACGAACCCCCAACATTCACCCATTGCTCAGTATCACTGCTTTGATGGTGATGGAATGTTACATGGCGTTGAAATTAACAACGGTCAAGCCACCTATCGCAACCGTTATGTCCGCACTAGAGGCTGGAATATTGAATACGAAAGAGGGAAAGCTGTTTGGAGTGGAATTTTATAACTACCTCACACTGACAACCCATACGGATCAGGGAAAAACACCGCCAATACTGCCTTAGTATGGCACGCCGGACAATTTTTAGAACTGTGGGAAGGAGGAGCGCCCCACAATATTAAGACTTCCTGAATTAGAAACTATTGGTGAATACAGCTTTAACAACAAACTGACTTCCCGTTTTACTGCCCATCCTATTACCGGGGAAATGATGTTCTTTGGCTACTTTTTTGCACCACCGTACCTAGAATATGGTATAGTTTTCCCCCAAGGTGAATTATTGCGAACCGTACCTATTGAAATACCAATGGCTGTAATGATGCATGATTTTGCCATTACTGAGAATTACACCATTTTCATGGATTTACCCCTGACATTCAGCCCAGAAAAGATGTAACGGGAAGAACCGATGATGATGTTTGAGAATGATCGCCCCAGTCGTTTTGGTATTATCCCACGTCATGGAGAAAACAGCAATATCCGTTCCTTTGAAAGTCCTTGCTGCTAAGTCTTCCACACCCTTAACGCCTACGAATAAGGAGAAGAAGTAATACTTATTGCTTGTCAGATGGGTTCCACTAGCGTATTAAAGAGTGGGTCATCAACAGAGCCCACAGTAGATATTCCCCTATTACATCTTTGGCGATTTAACCTCAGCACAGGTACAGTAACACAAGAAATGTTAGACGAGGTACCAGGGGAATTTCCCCGTATTAAAGAAAACCTGCTGGGAAGAAAAACCCAATACGCCTGCGCAGCTAAAATGGCCAAAGATTCTCTGCCATTATTTGACAGCATAATTAAGTATAACTTGATCAGTGGCAAATCCCAAACCCATGAATTTCAACAACGGCGTTACGGAGGTGAAGCCGTGTTTGGGCCTCGTTTTGGTGCAACAACAGAAGATGATGGCTGGCTGATCACCTTTGTTTATAATCAAAACTTAGAAACTTCTGAATTAGTAGTTATAAATGCTCAAGATGTTACTAGTGAAGCTATTGGACGAGTAATTATTCCCGAAAGAGTACCCTATGGTTTCCACGGTACTTAGATATCAGAAGTACAATTGAGCAATACTATCTAATTCATCGAATACTTAAATCTTGCACAATTCTCAATAAAGTAGGGTGGGCAATGCCCATCCACAAATTAATCAATTTCTCGAACATTCTGACTCCTGACTCCTGACTCCTGACTCCTGACTCCTGACTCCTGACTCCTGACTCCTGACTCCTGACTCCTGACTCCTGACTCCTGACTCCTGACTCCTGACTCCTGACTCCTGACTCCTGACACTCCAAGATATGAAATAGTCTCTTGTAGGGTGCATAAATCCTATTCAGCCTAACGGCAAAAATACCTATTTGATAATTAACGAATTTCTCAAACATTCTGACTCCTGACTCCTGAGTCCTGAATTATTACACTCCAAGATATGAAATAGACCATTAGATAGATTAAAGTTATTTAACATAAATACCTACTCAAAGAATAGTAAAGTAAAAATATAAATTTACTAAATCATAATAATTACACCTGTCTACTTACTAATATCTTGTAAACCTTAAACTTACTGACCTTTGTCATGCCTAAAAAAATCAAGTCTGCATTACCAACATCCTCAAGCACAACACTAGCACTTTCTGAAATGCATATATTATCGTCCCTAGAAAAAGAACACCACTCACTCATCAAACAAACTAAGAGAAAGCGAACAGAGTTAAATGAATTCGTCGAACAAATGCGTTCGTTAGCTACAGGAATATTTCAGAAAGCCACTCCCAGTTTTAAGAAAATTGCAGACCTAGATCAAGAAAATCATGCTGTTTTCAATGAAATTCTCACTACTACGAAATTTCGCAAACAAACAAAAAAAGTATAGAATCACTTTACTTGACCCTACAAATGACAGGAATAATTAGTCCGAAATCTGCTCATGAAGAAGATGATTAGGAACATCCAGAACTAGACGAACTATTTGAGAAGCCAGAAGTAGAGGGAAATGAAACCAATATAAACCGTCATCAATATTGGGACTCACAACAGGAAATACAATCTACTTCTGCTAGTAGAACAGGGGATTATAGAAAAATTCGCCAGACATTTTTGAAATTAGCAGAAGTCTTTCATCCAGATAAAGTACAAGATAGTGAAACCCATAAGTCTCATGCAGAAATCATGAAATAAATAAATAGGGCCTATCAAGAAGGAGATTTAGCAAGACTTTTAGAAATCGAGCGACAGCATCAGTTAGGAGAAACTATTGATAATACTAGTGAAGATTATGTAACTCGCAGATGTATACATCTAGAAAAACAAAATGAAATCCTCAAAACTCAATATAAAAAATTAACCCAGGAACTACGTTTAGCTAAAAATACTTCCGAATGTGCAATGGTTTCTGATTCTCGCAAAGCTGCCAAACAAGGCATTGATTATACTAGTATAATGTTGAAATAACTAAAATCTCAGGTTAATATCATTGCTGATATTCATGATTTTATCAAGGATTTCATAGAACAAAAAATTACCATCAAGGACTTTCTCTCAGGTCCACCCAGGTTGCGCTCCATCAGAGAAGAAATGATGGATGAATTTGGGACTGTAATGATTTTTTAAAAAATACACTAAGCTATAGATGTAGGTTGGGTTGACAAAAACCAACGCTATCTAAACCGAACCACTTCCGAACCCGTCAATTCTGGGATGACAAGAATTTTCTCAATCCTCCTATTGGGGATTTAGGTGGCTAAATAAGCTGAAACTAAGACAGGTAGGACTTCTGTATACACAATATACATACCTTTCGCATACTTTTCAGGTATCCTTGTACTCAAATGCCAACTTTTCAGATATCCTCTAATTTTACAACACTAAATCAGCAAACTCTCGCAAAGTTTTTCCATATTTTTCTCCTGCAACAGAAGACAGATCATTATGATCTGCATCCTCCACCCACAGAGAAAGCTTAGGTCAATTTATAGCCGCCAACAAATGTTCACTATGGTTAAAAGGGATAATATCATCTAATTTACCGTGTATCACTAAAACAGGACATTTTACTTTTTGGATCATCTTATCCAAGTTATTAAATTTATCAAAAGGTAAAATCTGAAAAGGTACAACTACGCCAAAAGCTGAAGTAAACGCACTTTCAATAGTTAAACCAGCCATCGGTTTTCGAGATGCTAAATCTACTGCGGAAGCACCCCCAACTGAACGCCCATAAACTATAATCTAGTCCGGTTTAATATTTAAGTTTTTAATTAACTAATTATAAGCCGTATCAATATCTTCATAAGCATACTTTTGTCTAGGTATTCCCTGACTCCTACCATAACCACGATAATCGTAAGCAAAAACGCTAAAACCGAAATTCTGTAGTTATTTTAACATTTCCTGAATATCGCCCAAGTCTTGCGAATTTCCGTGAATATTCGGAAGACTGTACTTAGGTGTAGAACTTTGCAAATAAACAGCGGAAAATTGCTGATTTTCCTTGTTGTCCAGCTGGAGGGTGTCTTTAGTGTCTTGATAGCTGGATGGTTGGGGCAGAAAAATCATGCTATCTGCACGGAGATATACTTATGCCCCAAATAAGATATAGATGAAAACCACTGATTTTAGCATCCAGTGCTAAGTAATATGATTGATGAGCAGTTTTTTTAGACGCTGTTTATCTATAATTGACATGAAAAGTTGGGCTTTGCTTAATCAACGTATGAAGCATACCGCACTTTTACCCGGCATTTCGCACTTTTACCTGGCAATATTCAATATTGATCAACATTGTTTAACTCCAAGCGATATAATAATTCTTTGATGGTACAAGTACAAGCCCCCAAATTTATCTGTGGAATCAATCCAAAATCGTTCGATCGAGGCTCCCGAACGTCCAAAACCCAAAATCCAATGACCATCACCAAGGCTTTTATGCCTATACAATGGAAAAGTTGTATGATATAGACTTTTGGAGATAACTAATAATGTCCCGTCGTTGTGAACTCACCGGTAAAAAAGCCAATAATGCAATGGCTGTTTCTCACTCCCACCGTCGCACCAAGCGTTTACAACACGCTAATCTGCAAAGCAAGCGAGTTTGGTGGGCAGGTGGTAATCGCTGGGTAAGACTAAAACTTTCCACAAAAGCTATCAAAACCTTGGAAACCAAAGGTTTGGAAGCAATGGCTAGAGAAGCAGGCATCAATCTGAATCATTACTAAATTCAGCTAATTTCAAGAGGGAGTCTGATTGTATACTCCCTCTACTCACAGTTAAATTCATGATTCAAGATAATGCACCAGGACTTACGCAACTGACATATTAGTAGGGTGCGTCAGACTTATTAAATTGGTTAATTTCAATAAATTTTCGACATCTGAGGCACCCTACAAGAGACTTGATTGTGACAGTTGTGTAAGTAAATTACAAGCACATATAAAAGCATATTACATCTATCCAAAGATGTATTTTCAGTTATCTTAAAAAAAAAATATATTGTAACAACCGTGTCTTAAAAGAGCTGGACAGAATGTAATTATACAGCTTCTATAAGTAATCCAAACAAATTGGAGGTTTCAAAGTCAGCATTAATTTAAGCCTGAATATTTTTCCTAACGCAGTAAGGAGGCTTCTTCCTGTAAAGATTTCATGAAGTTTAGCCCTAATTATGACGATGTTTACATAAGTGGAATTTTTATTCTTTATACTCGTACAAAAGTGCATTTTTCTGGTACTTGTACTGATGCACCAGCTTATTGATTAGTGTTTATGATAATACTGGTACTGCTCATTGCATACTTACATCACAACATATCAATCAAGCAGAAACAACCCAATTATAGAATTAGGAATGATTTAGATGAGTACATTAAAGAAGTTAGGTCAATTATTCTCTCAAAAAGCTTTACGCTCCTTGAGTACAGGTCTAGCGGTAAGTAACATCATTATGCTGGGATTTGGTGCTTTCGCTAAACCTGCAAGTGCAGTAGTATTAATAGGAGGAGTAGAAGTAGAAACTAACGCGTTAGCAGATATTTTACTAAATTCTGCAAATGTGACCTCAAATGGAAACTCCGTAGAAAGCGCAATCCTTGATGGCAATGTTGCTACTACTGTATTTGCATCGACGACTCCTGGTGCTTATGTGAGATTGGGTTTCAGCAATCCAATATTAAACTCTGTAGGAGATGACTTGGCTTTATTTGAACTTGGTCTTCCTGATAGCTTTTCAGTCGAGATCAACGGACAGACTTTCGATTATCAAACCTATGAGACTGGCGATTTTACAGATAATCCAGTGCGTAGCATCAACGTAGCTACTTTGGACTTCAATGATTTTGGCATCGCTTTGGGCGATTACGTCAGTGAAATGTTGATTAAATTAGACAACATATCGACGAATTATGGAACAACACCTGCCCTTGGTTTGGTAGCTGGTATCCGTTCTGTTCCCGAACCTTCAGCTATGTTTGGCTTATTAGCAACTGCTGGCTTCTTGGCTTGCCAGCGCAAGCAATTTAAAGCTGTCAAAAGAAGCGTAAGCTTGTCATAGCAGCTTATTAATAAGATAATACGACCAATGGATAGTTAATATCAAATTGTGGAAAAATGAAAGACATTTTCCTCTGAAAAACGGCAGCACAGATATTTGCGTTCTGCTGTTTTTTATGTGTACACGATTATTCATTGGTCTCAGGGACAGATGATCATCACAACAAAAAAATATTGGTTCTTCGGTTCTTTTTATAGAAAAACAGGTTCAAAATCCTTGAAAGCCTTATTCCTCAATCACCATAAAAAGAACGCAAGAGCCAAAATATTTTACTCTTTGTGATTAATTTAACGGTGATGACATAATACGGTAAAATTTTTAATAAAATTTATGATGCAGTCTTTCCTCAAACATCATAAATTTAGTGAAATTGCTGAAAGCTGCAACAAACAATATAATAGGGTATTTTAGAAATAAATCAACACTCCATACTTTGTCTTCTGATCACAGTTCAATCAAGCCTGCAATCACTCAAGCTGCCTCAATACTTGAATAGAATGTCTGATCAAGCAATCATTCATTTCTAATAACTCCATTGAATTCACTATAAAAATATAACCTGAGTTTTCTGCAATAATTAGGCATTGATTTATATATCTTCGTCATCAACTAGTTAACAATAACCTGAACAAGATTATTATGAACACCAGATTAAAAATGGCTTTGCTTCTTCACTCTGGAGAATCAGGATTTGCTATAGTAATCGCTGTAGCACTGGGATTAATTATGATCTTAGTGGCGTTAACCATGACGATAAGATCTCAAGGAGATCAAATATTAGCGTCAACCCGAAAAGAAACAGAGCGGTCACTGGCAGCCGCAGAAAAAGGTGTTTCCTATTACCAAGCATTCCTCAACTCTAACCGGCTACTGCCCAGATATCCGGATTGTACTCAAGATCGTACATCTTCTGGTACTTGTCCTGATTCTGGATCTCAAAAAAGCTGGTCAAATCCCTCAGCTATTCCCGGAATGAGTGACAGCCCTTGTACTGGTAGTTCAGCATCCACAGCAACAATACAAGGAAATGCCGACACAAACCAGTGGAATCTGGTTGATACAAATGACTCAAGCAAGGGACAATATAAACTGGTTTCTTATAAAATTGCTGATTCTGGAGATGATACTTTGCAGGCAATGGGCATATTAACCATTGAGGGAAGAATAACTAATTCAACAGCTAACAGCAAAGCTAATAAATCTATTAGTAGGGTACAGGTAGCTATTCCTGTTAACTTACCTAGTATTAATAGTGTTCCAATTCCTGGAGTATGGATTGGTGATTCTACTACTAATAGTGGTACAGGTGGTAATACAATCCAAGGTAATGTATTAGTTAATAGTTGTAATGTCACCCTTTCAGATATCGAAATCGATAGGAGCACTCCACAGTATTCGGCAATGTATACAAATTTGAGAATGCCATCAGTCCCAACAATGCCAGAAGCGGCAAATAATTCTGTCACTCCACGGGTTGCAGGTACTATTTCCTTGGGAACAATAAATACTGATACCACTCTCCCTCGGCTCACTGGTGATACACCTGATTTGCCTATAACATTTAACGGGCAATCAAGATATGTATATTTAGCGACTGATATAGTCAGAAGTGGGGGTTCAACAGCATTGACAATTACACCAGGGAAAAAAGTAGTTATATTTTTATCTGGCAATACAAGTAAAAACGTTGATATTTATCATGAATGTGGTAGTGTTAGCGGTTGTCTACCTACCGATTTTCAAATTTTTGGCACTAAACCTAGTGGTGGTGAAATATGTCTAAATGGGAATCATCTGCTAGATGCTTTTATCTTAGCACCTACTTATACAGTCGGGGTTGCAGGGGGAGGCAATAGTGGGGGCATAAATGGTTCTATTTGGGCAAACCAGTGGAGTAATGATTCAGGTTGTGGTTCTAACTCTAACAACGTAGTTGTTAGACAATCAGCAAATTGGAGTGAATTAACTGGGCTCCAACCAGATAGTAGTGAATTACCACTTTCAATTAAATCTATAAGGTCTTGGAAACGAAATGTGGTGAATTAAGAGGGTGTTTGAGAATGCATACTGTAGCTTGCTTCTCGTAGGGTAAGTAGCGCAGCGCAGCTTTCCGGAGGCTCTAGTATCTGAGATTAATCGCTCAAACCCTATATTCTAGAGCCTCCAACTCCTGTAAGGGATACATAATCGAAATTATACCTTTTCTAACTTTTGAAACATCGTCTAAGTCCAGATATTAGCCATTCTAAATCATTTGTGAACATCACCTATTAGTTTTTGCTTTTGCAAAAGTTAAACAAGAATAGTCATAATTATGAAAAAGCCAAAATGCCATTCAGAATCAGGCTTTAGCTTACTTGAAGTTCTATCTGCTATTCTCATAGTAACTTTCTTTACAGCAGCGGCCATGCAAATGATGGTAATTTCTGCTGCTTTTAAAGCTAAAGCTAAAGAGTACACAACCGCAGCCAACTTGATTGAAAAAGACTTAGAAACAGTGAGAAATATAGCTGCTCAATATGAATTTCCCATAGTCGCTTCTCCTGTGCCAACTCTGGGTGCGATGGCAATCACATTATCATCTGGTAAAGGATTAAAACAGGACGATAAGATTCAGTTTTCAGGATCATCTAATGTTTACAGTATCACTGCACCTAGTCCAATACCTTCAGCTAGCCCAACTATTATAATAACGCCAGGTATAATTTCACCAGCTCCATCTGCCAGTACTAGAGTCGGAAGCAATACAGTCTGTAGTGCTACCTCTGCAAGCACAGGATTAGCTAACTATTTGCAGCAAATCACTCAAGGTAGTGCTTATATCGACAGTTCAAAAACATTTAGTATTACCGAAGGTGGCTCTAGTGTTATTTATGGCGCTGTCATAGGTGCAAATCCTTACATTATCCCTGATACCAGTAAGAAACTTTGGCTCATGCGAAATGATAATAATCTTAATGCTGCGCCTTATAATGTTTTGCAGGTTAGGTATTTAGTTGTCAAAGATAACAACGGTTCTCCAAGTAGTAATAAAATTGTAGCCAAACTCGCTAGTGAGGTAATACCCAATGCGTCATTCCAGTGCATCCAATGATCAGGGATTTACAATCCTTGAAGCAGTGGTAATAGTAGCTATTGTCGGTATATTTATGGCTTTTTCTGCACCGAGTTACTTAGCATGGTCTCAGAGGAAAAAAGTGGATTCTGCACTAACTAGCATTGAGGGAGCTATGAAAGAAGCTCAAAGACAGGCAATAGCTAAATCATTAACTTGTAACGTAACATTGAATACATCTACCTTGAAAATTACAAGTACCACCAGTAGTAGCTGTCTTTTAACGGGCGATCGCGAACTAACCAGCGTAGCTCTTGCAACATCAGGTACTACAATTGATTTTGATTATTTAGGGAACAGCTCAACTGAGATCACAGTTGTTGTTTCTTCTTCTGCCAATCCTAACTTTAAAAAATGTCTAGTTTTATCTAAACCACTTGGCTTAATTAGAACTGGTAACTATGCTGATAATGGTACTAGTTCTAGCAATTGTAGCAAATAAAACCATATCTTATCTTAGCAGGAATTTATTGATTATCTAAGTCAAAGAAATGAAATCTTACATACAAAAAACCCTCAAATCAGATGTTGATGTTAACAAAGGCTTTACTTTAATAGAATTATTAGTAGCAGCGGCAATAATGTCAATTGTAGTTGCTTTAGTTGGAATTGCATTTGTAGGAATACTGAAACAAAATCGAAAAGCAGAATTTAATAGTGAGCGTCGTACTAACTTAAATCGTGCCTTAGATTATATTGCTAACGAAGTTAGAATGGCAACAACAGTAGCTGTACCTACTGCATCTCCAACCACAACCATATATTCAGGTACAGGAGTTCTGCGCTTAAAAGTTCCTGTTCCTAATCCTGCAAGCGGTTCAGTATATAATTCTCGATTATATACTGTTGTTTACTATAGATCTAATAGCTGGACTGGGTGGGATTCGCCAAATTCAATTTGGCGTTATTCAAACGTTCCTAATCCTGTTCCTATTCGTTCTGCGGCTCCTCTTGTGACTCCTACGCCTAATAATGTTACTACAGTTCCTAGTCCCAGTCCTACTTCTGCTACTACCTTTGATCATAACTTTTTGGTGGATGGGATTAAAACTCCAGCGACACTCCCAAGTTGTTCAACAGGACTTATAGGTGACGGTGGCTTTTATGCTTGTATATCTACAGATGGAAAACAAGTTGATCTTTACTTGTATGGCAAATTATCAAATAATACAAATGAGACAGAGACAATGGAAGTTAAGACTACTGTATTTACTAGATCCGCCGTATAAAATATACACTAACAAAATCTAGGAGCATCCCAATGGGAGCAACGCGATTTTGTGAGATCATCACAGAGAGAGCAGGGGAGCAGGGAGCAGGGGGAATGGAAAAAGAACTTTCTTATAAGCCATGAAGACTTGGAAGTATATCAAATGGTATTTGATGTCGCCATGAAAATCTTTGAAATGTCAAAGAAGTTTCCTCTGGAAATGAATATATATACATTTGGTGATTAATCTTTATTAAAAATAAGTCCTGACATTGATGGTAGTGAAAGCATCGAAGAACCAAACAACAATAGACCTATTGCAAAATTGTTTATGTGGTATGATAGAGACTTTTAGATTTTATTTATGTATTTTTGGTGTTCTTTGGGCTGGCTAATTCAAAGATAACCGTGTAACTCTAACTTTTGGCTGAAACAAAGACAAACGTCGATTATAACATAAAATTAATTCTGCAAGAGGTATTATACACTAATAGAAGAATATGAAACCCTATAAACCGCTTGGAGATTTCCGCTATATACAGATAACAATGGTAAATTTGACAGTTATAACCTTTATAGCATTTACTTTAGAAATCCTCCGGTAAATAGTAATAGATACACTCGTGCTAGAACTCCACCCATGAATTCTGGTAGATTCAGTGCAGCTTGTAAAAATATTTTTGATATAAATGCCAGTCTAGTAGATATTAATGGTTGGTTTCAAATTGGCAGCAAATTGAAAAAATCCTTTTTCTGTCTACACTGCTATAGTTCCTATCACTACAATAAATACTATTCCTACTGATATTTATACTAAGTATGAAATCTACAAAGGATCAAAAGGTTTTTCTGCGTTAGGAAATCAGCAAGACCGTGTACAAATACCACTAATTAATAAACTACAAAAAGAATTAGTTGGTGTAGAATAATCTTTAGGCGCTGGCGCTATCGTTGGTAACAACTTACGTGAACTATGGTGGGATAGTAATAAAAATCGGTTTGTCGGTGCAAATTTGGATGATAGCCAAAATATTACAGCCATGAATTGGGATTTGGGAACCGGAACAAAAACCCGTCGTTCCACCATACAAACACTAGCAGATTTAGCAGCAACAGATAAAGATGGAGACTGGGAATATGCAGCAGCGCAAATACCAGAAAATCTACAAACACCCATTGGTGGCTTAAGAGTAGTTACAGGTGCAGGTATTTATTTACCCAGAAATGCAAATGCTGCAACTACAGACCTTACTGATGCATTTGTACAAATTTGGTCGGATATCTTGTCAGTACCTCAAGCCCCAGCACCAGCACAAACTATACAATCATATTTGATGTATGATCCATCGCTACAATTTCATTTGCCCAAGCTGCTTGAAAGTGATATAATTAGCCCTTATTTAAAGATGTGGAGTTATTTATAATTACAAATCGGCTAATTACAATCAAAATAATGCCTCACCTATAGCTTGTATTAGTAGCTTTTATATACCCACTAGCAATACCACAGTGAAAAATATTGATACATTACCTAATGCTCTGGGGATAGAGAAAGACATTAACGGTATAATCTATGCACCACCCACCAAAACCGTAAGTGATTATACAAATTTACTAAATTATAAAAAGATTTGCAGTATCGTAATGGACGCTGGGTAAATGGATGACTGAGAAATTCATTAGGAAAAACACAACGCACTCTTGCAGAAAAATCTGCCATTGATGCTACCCTACCTGATGCTAGTGCAGGTATTACAGAAGCAGCAAAATTAGAAAGTCTAGTAGACTTTAAACTCGATTCTACCCGTCGTCCTAACGGAATTATGATTATCAGTAGCGACAGTCCCACAAAAATATTTCGTGGTACAAGTAATACCTTCAGAGAAAAAGAAAAAGGTTTAATTCTCGCTACCAATTTACCTGCTTATATTAAACGCGACTTTAATCCACACACCCAATAAGAATAGCTTTTAAAAAAGATATTATAACTAGTGAATTAACAACTCCCATTTCCGTTTACGGCGTAGATAATGACAGTAAATTGCAAGCATTTACAGTATCATAAACAACATTACCCAGACTAGCAGAAGATCAACATGGCAACTCTTTTCTCATGCCTTGGTTAATACCTGACAATAATGGAATTTGGCAACCAGTTTTACAAATTAACCAACCATTTGCTACACCTAGTGATCCAAATAATGCACTATAATGCACTTAATATTAGCCCTGAAAACTACGATAATTGGTTAAGAATAGCTACAGAAACCACTTTTAACTTGGTCATAGCTGCGGGAGATAATCCCAGTCGTCCCACCGAATATAAGGGGGGTTTAGAAAACTTTATCCGCTTCATGGAAAACTGGAGTCCTAGCAGTAGTCCTATTGCAGTTAAAATTATTGGTGGTTTTATGCAAATGATAAAAAGTGTCTATTCAACCGCGAGTTATGCCACATCTATAATCAATCAAACCAGCGATTTTCAATATAAAATTAGCCTTAACAATGGTATGTCTTCAGGTCTCCTTCCTCCAGCAAAACAATGGAGTTATGATGTAGGGCTTTTATCTCAATTATTTGACGTATTCTCCCAAAAATTACTAGAAATACCTGCTGAACTACCAGATGAGTATTTTCGAGAAGTTGGACCAGATGATAAATAGGTAGAACGTTTATTATGTGCAGAAATAACAAGAAATAATGATGCTCTTGATAAAGACCAAAGTCCGGCTATTTGCTAATCACAAGTAAATGATGAAACTAAAAAAACAGCAAAAAATCATATCTCTAAATGATACTGGTTTCTCAATTCTTAAATCACTGGTAGGAATGATTATTTTCTATCTATTATTAGCTGCCATCGCACCAGTATTAGTGATGTCAACACCCATTAGAACTCAAGCTAGACGAGTGTAAATTGCATCCCCAGGAGCTAGAACATTTATTGATAGTGTGAGAGTTGGTTTAACTACAAAACCAGATATAATATCTCAACGCGCTGTTGCTACTACTACTTCACCTAGAAATATTTCTAATAGTCCTGATGACTATTTAATAAATGCTACAGAAATTCCAGCACCTTTATCAGCAACTGGTATGTATTGCTATTTAGAAACTGGTATTTCTAGTGCTAAAACTTGTGTCAATAATCAATTTTACATTCCAGCTGGTCGAATTGTTCAAGCTAACGAAGTAAATGATGGTTATCCTTTAGCAATCAGAGTTTATAGAACAGATTTAGATTTTACTAAATCCGTAAGAATTAATACAGATTTAGCAATTAAACAAACTACATCAACTATCACTGAAAGACTGGGTGATAAACAAGCACAATTAATAGAAATGAGTACTGTAGGCAATAGTAGCAATAGATTTCAGGCTTGATGTCAGCGGTTAGGTACTCCATTAGTTACAGCAACGCCACCAGCAATTTCTGATCCTGTAATTTGTCAATGGATCTGATTGCTAATGATTGAAATTTTTTAAGTTTAATGGGCGATGACAATAATCAACTTACTGCTCAAATTTACAATCAAATTATCAAATACATCCTTACCAAAAAGTGAGTTACTTTATTTATAAAACATTATTTCATCCTTATATAGACCGAGTAAGAATGCATTTTGCGTCTAATAACAAAAGTTGTCTAATAACGATTAAAAATAAACATATAGTCCGGTTTAACAGACTTTAGTTATTAGTCCGTAACTTCAGTTCTGGTCTTTGAGGTAATGCAGTGAATCGGATCAACAATAATGCAGGTATCAATTACAGTTCTGATCGCAAAGCTTATTATCCTACTGGCAGTATTAAATTACAAGGTCGCGGTTATGTGTATAAGTAAATCGTTAATTCGTAATTAGTAAAATTAAAATTTTAATATTATGGATCATGAAGAGAAAAAAGAAGAAATTATCTTTCTAGAAATCTAGCAGCAGGTTCACGTTATTGGAAAATTTGGTTTTTCTTTTAATAATAGGGATACTAGCAGCAATTCTAATTCCTAGTTGGTCTACTTTTATTAAAAATCTTCGTCTTAATGCTGCTCAAAGTGAGGTTTATCAGGCAATGCGTCAAGTACAAAGCCAGGCTAAAAAGGAGAAATTGACTTGGCAAATTAGTTTTCGTGAACAAAATTGTATATTCCAATGGGTAGTTCATCCAGCTACATTTATTGTCACTAATGCTGTATGCAATAATTTAGATTCTACTGTCCAGTTAGATGAAGAGACAACTTTACAGGAGTTTGATGGAGTCAGAAGTATCCAGTTTGATTATTTAGGCAGCGTCAAACAACCACGGTTAGGGAGGATTACCATATCCAGTAAATCTGCTGGATAGGCAAAACGCTGTGTGTTTGTCTCCACAATTTCAGGAGCAATGCGAACTGTAAAAGAGCGTTCTACAGCAGATAATGGTAGGTATTGTTATTAAGATTTGGTGTGTTGAAATTGCAGAAAAGCCGCAAACAGCATTTAATTATTTTTACCCCCTATCCAGAAGCAGGGAAAACAAAGACTAGATTGATACCTGCTTTGGGTGATATTGGTGCTGCGAATCTGCAAAAACAGATGACAGAACATACTATATTAGAGGTAAATAAATTACAACACAAATCTGCTATAGCCGTAAAAGTGCGGTTTACTGGTGGTAATGGGGAACTAATGCAAAATTGGTTTGGTCTGGATTTTGTGTATCAAACTCAAGGAGAAGGGGATTTGGGTGAACGCATGATGCGATCGCTTGCTGATGCTTTTGACAATAGTGCAGAAGATGTAATTATAATTAACACAGACTGTCCTGGCTTGAATTCGCAAATCTTAACCACAGCTTTTGAGCAACTACAGTGTTTTGACTTGGTTCTAGGCCCTGCGCTTGATGGTGGTTATTACTGCAGTGGGTTACAACAACTAATACCAGAGTTATTTTCTCAGATCCAGTGGGGAACGGCTCAAGTATTTTCGCAAACTGTAGAAATTGCTCAGAAAATTAATTTATCATCAGTCTACTTAACTACTTTAGCTGATGTTGACCGCCCTGAAGATTTACCAGTTTGGCAACAGATATGGAAGGGTATAGGGTAAGCAAAAGAAAAAACTTAATTTTTACCACTGACTACTGATATCATAGTTCACTATTTATGGGATATAACATACATTACAGTTAGTAGTATGGTATACCTTAAAACCGAAAGTCTATATGAATCTAGGTTGGCTATTAATGAAGTTTGATGCTCAAACATGAAAAAGGTAAAGCCAATAGTAGACAAGATTCCATAAGAGACTGTTGCCAAAGTGAGGAAAAAGTTAACAATTCAATAGTAAAGGCAAATTTTTGCCCCTTCTCCTTTGTCTGTTACCCTTTTCCCAACTTCTCTTAATCTGATGAGTTTTATGCTCCAAGAGTTGTAACTTTATAAGTGGCAATCAGTTTTATTCACAACAAATTTACAAAAATATGGTTAACCGTGTTGCTTCCTCAAATAGTGCCCTTGTTATGAAGGTCATTGGTATAGTCTGCATTTTATCTTTTTTCGTGGATTTTGGGGTTTTGTTACTGGATTTCAGCCCTACTAATAAACAATTACAAGTTGGCTTGGTGACAACCATAGTTGATAGAGGAATTGTCCCTCTGTTGGGAATAGGTACAATATTTGTTAGCTCTTGGATGAATAATGCTGAAGATCGCCCCCAAGGTTTAGATTTAAGATTACCAGCCTTAATTCTTGCCAACCTTTTTGGGTTGATGTTCCTGCTGATGTTTCCTCTACACCTGAATAATGTACGCCAAGCCAGTACCCAAAGAGTTAGTCAAATCTCTCAAGATGCCCAGCAAGCAGAAACCCAACTCAACAACCAGCTATCTCAATTTCTTGATCAGCTAAATAACGATCAGGCTAAAGCTCAGTTAGAACAGGTGCGAAACCAAGCTAAAGCTCAGTTTGCTGAACTGCTAAAAGATGAGCAGAAATATAAGCAAGCACTGGACAACCCTCGACTACCTGCAGCACAAAAGGAATTACTCAAGAAATTTAAAGCCAATCCCCAAGAGCTTGACAAGTTTATTGACCAACAAACAGATCCTAAAGAAGTTGCTAACCAAAGAATTAGCCAAATTCGTCAGCGTAAAGAAGAAGCTGAAAAACAGGCTAAAGACCGTGCTTGGAAGTCTGGATTGCGGATTGGTATCAGCAGCTTACTATTATCCATTGGTTATATCATCATTGGTTGGACAGGATTAAAGGGTATGGGTGCTTTACAAGGTGGTGGTAAACGAAAAACACCAGCACGTTAATCTACCACATATCAATGAGTATCCGCCGTCAAATCTAATTGACGGCTTCTTATGAATCAGTTTTACAAAGTAATTCAAATTGACTCAAATCGCTATAAAATCAGAAATGCTATCAATTTACATACTTACCTATAACGAAGAGGTAGATATTGGCCCTTGTATTAAGTCAGCGATGTTATCTGATGACATCATGGTTGTAGACTCATGCAGTAGCGATCGCACTGTAGAAATTGCCAGTTGTTATCCAGTTCGCATCGTTGAACACGCTTTTGAAAGTCACGGGAAACAACGCACCTGGATGTTAGACTCTGTAACTCCTAAATATGAATGGGTCTACATTCTCGAAGCCGACGAGCGAATGACACCAGAACTTTTTGCTGAATGTGTAGCCGCAACTCAAAATCCAGATTATATCGGTTACTACGTTGCTGAACGGGTAATGTTCATGAATCATTGGATTCGCTACAGCACTCAATATCCCCGCTACCAAATGCGTCTTTTCCGTCATGGTAAAGTTTGGTTCACAGATTATGGTCATACGGAACGGGAAGTTTGTAATGGCACAACCAGCTTTATTAAAGAAACTTATCCCCATTACACTTGTAGTAAAGGTTTGACCCGCTGGATCGAAAAACATAACCGTTATTCTACAGATGAAGCTAAAGAGACTGTGTATCAATTACAAAAGGGCGATGTGAACTGGCAAGATTTATTCCTTGGTAAATCAGAAGTGGAAAGACGACGCGCTCTCAAGGATGTATCTTTGCGTATACCTGCCAGACCACTGACACGCTTTATCTATACGTATTTTTTCTTAGGTGGTTGCTTGGATGGGCAAGCTGGTTTAGCTTGGTGTACTTTGCAAGCATTCTACGAATACCTGATCCTGCTGAAAGTTTGGGAAATGAAATACAGCCGCAGTCAGCAGTCAGCAGTCAGCAGTAAACACTAAAATCTCCTTGGTGTCAGGCTTTGTCAGCGTTACCCAACAAATAACCACTTCTGAACACAGAAAACTAATCTTCTTAACAAGACTTATTTAAAAAATTCACTTCTGAGAATATATCACTTGCGCATCAATCAAGAGATATTCTTAGGCTATATACTGCTGTTTATATAATTATGAGCATCTGGGTGAGATTGCACGTTAGGATTAGTAATACCCAAGAAACTTGCAACAATCATTTACAAGTATTACAAAGAAAAGTAACACTGGTTAAATACCCCAAACTAATGCTTTTCTTTGATAGGGATTGAATTTTGTACGCAAAGCGGTCTGAACAGCTATTAACTTGATAATTACAGATGTTTTAGCCTGCTGAATCAAAATGTAGCCCGCCCAGAAAGAAGTATGAGACAAATTTCCCGGCTTTTGGGGACTATGGATACCAATCACAAAAATTTAAGTAGCCTAAAAAAAGGAGAATAGGGGCTTGGTAATTGAACGCCTAAAACAGGACTTAAAAAATGACCTGATTGCTGGTTTGTTGGTGGTGATTCCCCTAGCAACTACCATCTGGCTGACTATTACTATTGCCAGTTGGGTAGTTAACTTTCTCACCCAAATCCCCAAACAGCTAAATCCCTTTGATGGTCTACATCCTATATTAGTTAATGTACTTAACTTAGTAGTAGGACTAGCTGTACCACTACTAAGTATCCTGGTTATTGGCTTGATGGCTCGTAATATAGCTGGTAAGTGGTTACTAGATTTTGGTGAGCGTTTATTGCAAGCCATACCTTTAGCTGGCCAGGTGTACAAAACCCTCAAGCAATTATTGGAAACAATACTCAAAGATTCCAATGGCAAATTTCGCCGTGTGGTTTTATTAGAATATCCCAGACGGGGAATTTGGGCGATCGCCTTTGTCACTGGTGCAATTAACAATGATATCCAAGCTAAGATGTCTCAAAAAATGTTGAGCGTTTTTATCCCCACCACACCTAACCCCACCACCGGATGGTATGCAGTAGTACCAGAAGAAGAAGTAGTCAACCTCACAATATCAGTCGAAGAGGCCTTTAAAATCGTTGTTTCTGGTGGTATTGTTGCCTCTAATGCACCCCTATCCCCCTTGGTTTTACCAAAACCAGTATCATCCCTAGAAGTTCAACAGCACGTAATTCCGGTTGAAGAAACTTAAATTGGGGACTGGGGACTGCAGGATATGAGGAGGATGGGGAAGATCAGGGAGATGGGGAAGTAATTTTCCTAATGACTAATGCCAATCCCCAGTCCCCAATCCCCAATCCCTATTTTGATTGTTTAAGTGTGTAAAAATTGATATAATAGTAGTTTTGTCTCCTTTTAATTAATTAATAACCTTACCCCCCAAAATTATGCAACCTCGCAAACCCCAACAAATAGCCCGTGAATTGGCGTTGTTAAGCCTCAGCCAACTGCCGGTAAACCCCAAGAAATTGGAGAAATTACCAGATGAACAATTAGTAGCCAAGTTAGTTTTAGGCGCAGTACGTACTTTGACTACAGAAGTTCAAGATACCCTCAATAATGCGGCGGGTGAACTGCAACGCAGTAATGACCGCCTCCTAACTAGCCAAACTAGGGCTTCAGACCTAAATACAGCTAGAACTATGCTTCAAGAAGCGATCACCTATACTCAAACAGCCATCAATCAAGTGGGTACAGCAGTTGATTTTCCAGAATTAATTCAGTTGGCTAATCAGGACAAAGAAGTTCGCAATTACGCCAAAGAAATTATCATCACCGTCAACGAAAATCGCAATGTCATAGATCAAATTATTTCTGATGCCTTAGTAGATTGGCAAGTAACTCGTTTAGCCCAAATCGACAGAGATATCCTGCAAATTGCAGCGGCAGAAATGAAGTTTATGGGAGTTCCAGCCAGTATCGCCATCAACGAAGCTGTAGAATTAGCCAAACGCTACAGTGGAGATGAAGGACATCGGTTTATTAATGGTGTCTTGCGCCGCGTCACAGAGCAAAAACAAACGGCATAGAGTGTCATCCTCACTTCAACACTGTCATGAATGCCTTCAGAGTGAGGATAACCCGTAAGTTTTCCTCCCCAGCAAACGTGGCGGATTAAATTAAACTTATATAGCAGGGAATAGAGAACAGAGAGCAGGGAACAAGGTTGAAAGTCTTTTTGTATCTGCTTTTTATCATAACACTCTATTCTGATTCAACTGGCAAACCCTATCACTAACTGATAACTCATAACTAAAATAATATTGCTGCAATGGTTTTTAATTGGTTTCGTCGTCAACATAATGATTCTTCTGATACCCCTGAACAACAGCCAGAGGGGGAAACCCAGCCTATACAAGAAACACAACCAGAACCAGCCGTAGAAACTACAGAAGATACGGCTGAGTTGTTGGCTTTTGCTAAAGCTGCTTACAAAAATATTCAGCACAAACAACAAGCTCAGATTCAAGAAACTGACTCTGCTGAGGAATATGCATCAATATCAGCAGCTATTCCTGAAGAAACGACTCCAGAAGAAGTAGCAACATCTGTCACCGCAGAAGTAACCCCAGTAAATGTTTCTGAAGAACCCACTCGACAAGAAGTAGCCCCAACATCTTTTTCTCAAGAAACAACAGAAGTTTCTAGCCTAGAAAATCCAGCTACCTTATCTTTTTTAGAACGGGCAGCAGTAGAAAGACAAGCCAAACAAGAAAGATTGATAGCCACAGCCATTGAAGTTGAAGAAGCAGAAACAACACCAACTTTGGCATCAACTACAAGTACACCAGATGATATAGAAGCAGAAATTTCCGAACTGGAATTTGATGATGGGTTTGTGTGGTCAGTAGAAGTTTTGGCAGCCCAAGGAAGACGGGCAGAAGATATTTCTATGGAAGAAATTACTTGGCTGAAAAAGTTACGCCAAGGCTTAGATAAAACACGGAGGAATATCCTCAACCAACTGAAAGCAATAGTTGGTCAAGGGCCTCTAAATCAAGCTGCTGTATCGGAAATTGAAGCATTACTACTGCAAGCTGATGTGGGTGTAGAGGCGACAGATTTTATGATTGATGCTTTACAGAAAAAACTCCGGGATGAAGTCACAGCTCCAGACGAAGCGATCGCATACCTGAAAAAAATTCTCCGGGATATGCTGGATGCACCCAATAAAGCCACTGAAAAATCTACCTTTGCGCCAGAAAAAGATAACTTAAGCATTTGGTTAATCACTGGAGTTAACGGTGCTGGGAAAACAACCACAATTGGTAAAATAGCTCATTTAGCCCATAAATCTGGTTATAAATGCTTAATTGGCGCTGCTGACACCTTCCGCGCTGCCGCAGTCGAACAGGTTAAAGTTTGGGGTAGTAGAAGTGGTGTAGAAGTTATTGCCAATCCCGGACAGAATACAGATCCAGCCGCAGTGGTATTTGATGCGATTACCGCAGCCCAATCACGAGGAACAGAATTACTATTAATAGATACTGCTGGAAGACTCCAAAACAAGAGAAACTTAATGGACGAATTGAGCAAAATTCGACGTATTATCGACAAAAAAGCCCCAAATATTCATGTAGAATCCCTCTTAGTTTTAGATTCTACCTTGGGACAAAACGGACTCCGGCAAGCTGAAGTATTTTCCCAAGCAGCCCAAGTAAGCGGTGTAGTCTTAACCAAACTCGATGGTACAGCCAAAGGTGGTGTTGCCCTGGCCGTTGTCCAACAATTAGGTTTACCCATTCGTTTTATTGGTGCTGGAGAAGGAATTGAAGATTTGCGCCCATTCTCCAGTTATGAGTTTGTCGAAGCCCTATTAAATGGCTAATTTCAGTTATCAGTTATCAGTTGTTATTCTCTCTCTACTCCCTGCCCCTGAACTCCTGTAACTTCTGTGACTCCTCATAACCCAGCTTGACACAACTCATACTCCTGATTTCTAAAACTTAAAGTAATTCTTTTTTTTAACAAAAAATGCATAACTTCTGGTAGAATTTCACACTAAAGCCACCTTCCTAACGCGCCTATTAGTTGATCCAATGCAGATCAGGGTTACTTGATCACTGCACAAAATATCGACAAACAAGCAGATTCCTGTAAGTAAGCTGGCTGAATACCCCTGATTTTTTTATCAGGTTCTACTTGCAAAATTGCTCATCAACACTATTCTTCAGCTATTTAGACATTTGAATTGTCATGGGTTACCTAAAACTATCTGAATTTGGGGTTAAAGACTTGAGATTATTCTTGCTCTAGGTAGTATTTCCATAGATTCTAGATATTTTTAGCCCAAAGCAAATTGTATTTTCAGCAATTTAAAATCTGCTAACCAATAAATTGAATATGGAAAATTTATATTGGTGCAAATCTTCAGGAAATGTATGTTATACCAGTTAGATGTTGGGAATATCTAAGTTGTATCTTTGTTTTGACAGGTGATGATGATAAATCTTTTTTCTGCAACTCCAGCAACAAAACAATAATAAACAACCCCATAAAAAATCAATCAGGCCAAAATTCTTCAGACTTACGCTTTAAGTCTAAGATATGACTTTGCAAGCGGAAAAGTTTTATTTCTCAGGGTATATGAATTACTAATTCAGTCATGAAAAGGTTATAAACCGACTGAATAGTTGTGAAAATTACTGTTTTTCTGACCCATGTTTAAGTAAAAGATAAATTGCTATAAAGTCCCATAAAGTTAAGAAACCCCAATCAGCAAATGCAATACTCAGAAAAATCACATCCTAAGTCTTTCTACTCTTGCTAAAATGGCTAATTTTGTCCAAGATAATTGAGCGATACCAAAAACAAAGGATTGAAAAAAATCATAAATCTGCCATCTGCTAATATCAAGTGCAATAGTATATTTACCTGTGTCTCAAGTGCCTTCTCACCCCACTGAAAGTAATAGTAATGCCGCGACAGATGTCACTCCAGTTGTGGCATTGAAAGAACTTGTGGCCAGGTTGAACCGCGAACAGAACAAAATTCAGGATTTGCTCAGTTCTTTAGGATTTGCCCTCAGAAGCTTTAATAATTTGAATCAGTTTTTGGAACTGATTCCACTCATGGCAACAAGAGTTACTGATGCTGATGGTAGCGCCTTATTTCTATATAAACCTAATGGTCAAATTAGGTTAGAGCAGCTACATTGGCAAGATAGCCAACAACGAAAAAATATCAGGAAAGCCCTAGAAACTGCCAGCAGTCAAATTACTCTTTTACCTAATTCTGCACCACTAACAGCAACCACAGGCATTTTAGATGATGAAATGCATCGCTACTTAGGTCCAGATGTACAAATTTTTGGTACAGCGATTTTAGTTAAGCATACAGAACGAGGATGGCTTTATGTATTAAGCCGTGATCCAGAATATAGTTGGACAGAAACTAGACAAAAGTTGGTTAGGTTAGTTGCAGATCAAACAGCCGTAGCGATTGAAAACGATGAACTAGCAGTAGAACTGAGGAAAAAAGAACGCTTAGATCAAGAATTAGAAATTGGGGCAGAAATTCAACGCCGACTTTTACCGCGTCAATGTCCTAATATTCCTGGTGCAGTTTTGGCAGCACGTTGTAAACCTGCTAACCGTGTGGGTGGAGACTACTATGATTTTATTCCCACAAATAATAATCAGTTAAAATTGAATAATAGTAGTGCAGAAGATGCCCGTTGGGCTTTGGTAATTGGCGATGTGATGGGTAAAGGTGTTCCCGCTGGTTTAATTATGACAATGTTGCGAGGAATGCTAAGAGGTGAAGTATTACATGGTAATTCCGCAGCGGGAATTTTGCAAAATTTGAATCGAGTTATGTATGCGGATTTGGAAAATTCCCACCGCTTTGTGACAATGTTTTATTCAGAATATAATCCCCGCACAAGAGTTTTGGCTTATAGTAATGCAGCACACAATCCCCCTTTGTGGTGGCACGCTGCGACTAAAACTGTGAGCAGATTGGATACTTTGGGAATGCTAATTGGTTTGGATGCTAACAGCCAATATGAAGATGGGGAAGTACAATTAGAACCTGGTGATACGGTTATTTATTATACGGACGGCTTGACTGATGCGGCTGCGGCTAGTGGTGATCGCTTTGATGAAGATAATTTTGTCACTTCATTTAATGCGGCTTGTCGTTATTGCAATGGACCCCAGGAAATTGTTGATTATTTATTTGATAAAGTTGAGGAATTTATTGGTCCTGATAAGCAAAATACTGATGATATGACGTTGGTGATTTTGCAGATTTTGTAATTGATTATCAGATTATGACTAGTACCGCCGTGAATTCAAAATGCTTCTTTCAGAAGAGCTACGCTAACAAAATTCAAAATAGTGCTTCCAACAGGCTGCGCCAACAAAATTCAAAATTTATACGGCGTTAGCTTTTCAGAGATTTGGAATGGTTGGTTTATTTACACCCTACTGTACTACGTAAAAGCCTGCAGAACTTTCATTAAATACTGTGTCAAACTAAAAGCATCAACACCTAATTCTGTTCTTTCTTCCGCTGCCAAAATACCTGCTTGAGAATGCCACCAAGTCGCAGTTGCAACAACATCTTCAATAGGAGTTTGTTTATTTGCAGTTTGCGCTAATAATCCACCCATTAAACCAGTTAAAACATCACCACTACCACCACGGGCTAAAGCTGGTGTACTTTCAGAATTGATCCAAACAACACCTTGAGGGTTAGATATAGCTGTTCTTGCCCCCTTTAACAAAACTACAGCCCCAGTTTGAGCCGCTGCTGTTTGCACCGCTTTGACTCTATCTGTGTAGGAAATATCAGGAAATAAACGATGAAATTCACCTGTGTGAGGACTAAGAACCGTTGTTGTCTGACGTTTTTGTAAAGTGGAAATAGTCCCTATTTGTGCCAATATATTTAAAGCATCGGCATCTAGAATTAAAGGAACTTGACTTTCAATTACTTGTTGAACAATTGGCGTGCTATCTTGAGTTAAACCGGGGCCACAAGCAATTACACTGAATGAACTTAAATGCGTTTTTCCTGGTAATTGTAAATGAGAAATTGCCCCTGTTTCTGTTTCAGGACATCCGATAATTAAAGCTTCTGGTAAATGAGAAACTAAAAGCGTTTTAACAGATTCAGGTACAGCAATAGATAACATTCCTACACCAGAAGCACGCGCACCCAAACCACTTAAAATTGCACTTCCAGCATAACGTCGTGAACCACAAATTAATAGTAAATGTCCTGATTTATATTTATGTGTAATTGGGGAACGGGGTAAAGGTAAAGACGCAATTACTGTGGTTTGAGTAATGCGTTTAATTTTCGGTACTTCTCCCAAAACAGTATGAATATCTGCTAAGGGAATATCAAAATCAATTAATTCAGGTTTTCCAATATATTCTAATGCTTGTTCTTGCAATAAACCCTGTTTCCATAAACCTAAACAAAAAGTCTGAGTAGCGCGAATAGCAGTTCCTAAAACTGCTCCTGTATCTGTATGTAAACCTGAAGGTAAATCAATACTGAAAACCTGTTTATTAGATTCATTAAAATAATTAATTGCATAAGCAATAGAATCAGTAATTTCTCTTTCTAAACCCAAACCAAATAAACCGTCAACTAAAAAATCACAACTTGGTAACTTATCAGTTTCTTGAAAACAAGGAATTCCCAAACTTTGAGCATATTGAAAATGTTGATTAGTTAATTCCTTCAGTTTAGAGAAGGGTTGATAAATCCAAACTTGATAACCACGAAAGTGTAGTTCACGAGCTACGACTAAAGCATCACCACCGTTATGGCCAGGACCGACTAAAATTCCCACACATCGCCCTTTTGGTATGATAACCTGTAAGCGATCACTAATCAGTCCTGCTACTTTTTCCATCAAAGCTGCAACAGGCATTCCCGCTGCAAATATTCGCCCTTCAATGTCACACATTTGGGCAGATGTTACTACTATTTGTTCTTTAGTCATTGGTCATTAGTTATTAGTCATTAGACATTGGGCGTTAAAAGGATTTCTTCCCCATCTCCCTCATCTCCCTCATCTCCCTCATCTCTACCAGTCCCCAGTCCCTCACTTACCGTAATAAACTCTCGCATTTCCGTAGCCTAATTTTTTATTATAATCATCATTCCATTCCTTGGCTTCTGGAGGTTTGCTAAAAGGACCCACAGCTATATGCGCTCCTCTTGACTCTCATCTACACATTACTATTTTGACCAAATACTCCGGCCGACTTGTTCACCCAAATTGCGTAAATTATTAGGAATACTGGGAGTAATCACATACTAAGAAGTAGGATTTTTTTGGCTATATATATAATTAATTCTGGTAATTCGATCATTATAGCTAGGGGGATAATAAGAGAGTTCCGAGGTATTGCTGGAATATATAGGATTATTGTTACCCCCTGTTCCATTATTACGCAAACCGACAAAACGAGCGCCAGAAATACCATTTAGTTCCAATTTTCTGAACCTTTGTTGAGCATTAAATTAAATGGTTTGCTAAAAACACCTGCTTGAATTATCGTTCTTCCACCGTACTGTCGAACATAAGCACTACTTTCAATCTGAAGTATGCGTTGCAAAGTTTGAGGATTATCACCGTCAACATAAATAAAGTAACGTTCGAAATCTTGGTTATCTTGACTGATTTGTTGAGTTTGGGAAGGTTGATAGTTTTGACTATTTCGACTAAATTCTATAGCTTGGGTCGTTGGTAATTGAGGTAATCCTTGTGCAATAGTGGGAACGTTTAAATCTGAATATATCCTGATACTGATTCAATTGTGCTTGTGTTGCTCTATTTTGGGGGATGGTTGCCAAAAGACTGCCTATAATAAATAGCGAAATAGATAGGTAGGTAAATCGACTGACTATGAAAATCTGCATATTGATCACTCTCTTGAGCAACTATTTTCCATTAGTCATAATTGTAAATAGTTAATGGATAATTACGGAGATGGTTGAAGCCCCATAACTGAAAGTTGATTACTACCAAAGCTTTTGAGCAACTTGTGCTACAATTGGACAGTCTAGCGTTTTGTTTAGGGTGAAAAATAATCTCCCAGTAATAATCAATCAGTAGCAAGTACTGTTAAAAGTATGAATTATGAAAAAAGTTGTCGTTGGTCTTTCTGGTGGCGTTGACAGTTCTGTAGCTGCCGCTATGTTACACAATCAGGGCTATGATGTAATTGGTTTAACCCTTTGGCTGATGAAAGGCAAAGGGCAATGTTGCTCTGAAGGAATGATTGACGCGGCTAGTGTTTGTGAACAATTAGGCATTCCCCACGAAGTTGTTGATATTCGGGATGTCTTTCAAGCCAATATTGTGGATTATTTACTATCGGGTTACAGTATGGGAATTACGCCGTTACCTTGTTCCCAATGCAATAAAACGGTGAAATTTGGGCCAATGGTGGAATATGCGCGGGAAAAATTGGGAAGTAATGCGATCGCTACAGGTCATTATGCCCAAGTTCGCTACGATGAAACCACCGGACGTTATAAATTGTTACGTGCAGTTTATCGTAACAAAGACCAGTCCTATTTTCTCTATGATTTGTCTCAAGATTTACTAAGTGCTTCGGTTTTTCCTTTGGGAGAATTGAATAAAACCGATACCCGCAGAATTGCGGCTGAATACGGTTTAACAACTGCTGATAAACCAGAAAGTCAAGATTTATGCTTGGTGGAAAGTAACGGTTCCATGCGGGCATTTTTAGATAGATATTTAGTACCTAAACCCGGTGATATTCTCGATACCACTGGTAAAGTTTTGGGACAACATGATGGTGTTCATCATTACACAATTGGACAACGTAAGGGTATAGGTATTGCTGCGGACGAACCCTTGTATGTGATTGAATTGGATGCAGTTAATAACAGAGTAGTTGTAGGCGAGCGCACCAAAGGAACTCAATCAGAATGTACACTAAATAGAGTAAATTGGGTTTCCATAGCTGAACCGGCAACCCCCATCCGTGCAGAAGTACAAATTCGTTATCGTTCACAACCCGTACCGGTGACAGTGATACCTTTAGAAGATTTTCGTGTGCGGTTGGTGTTTGATGAACCACAGTTCAGTATTACCCCTGGACAAGCTGCGGTTTGGTATGAAGGGGATAAGGTATTGGGTGGGGGAATAATTGAACAGTTCAGTTAATTCCCAAGATTTACCTAATCGTGAGGGAAGATCCTCATGGTGCAACCAGCCCTAAAACTTATCAAACTTGATGAATTTATTACTCAGTACGCCTATATTGATAATTATGAACTCATTGATGGGGAATTAATCGAAATAGAACCAACAGGACCCCATAAGTAAATGTCATCTTTAAATTGGGCAACGAAAACTGAATGTAGAAATTGATCGTCAGGAATTACCATATTTTATTTCCCATCGCTGCTTAATTAAACTATTGGGAACATAAACAGTCTTTCGTCCCGATGTCATTGTGTTAGAGCAAACACAACTAATTAATGAACGATTATGGCAACAACAACCTGTAATTACACCAGGAAAATCAATTAAACTCATGGCTGAAGTCGTGAGTACACATTGGCAAAACGACTACGCCCGCAAAGTTGAAGATTACGCCCTATTAGGTATACTTGAATATTATTAGACTGTAAATTATTTGGGTATTGCTGGAAGAGAATATATTGGCAAATCCAAACAGCCAACTATTACAATTTGCACCTTAGTAGAAGATGAGTATCAAAAGCGATTGTTTCAAAACAACGAGCAACTCGTTTCTTCAAACTTTCCTAACTTGCAATTAACAGCAGAACAACTCTTTATGGTCTAATTGTTAGATGAAAAATTGAGAGGTTTGGTGTTTTAAGGCTATGCAAGGATTAGAAAGGATTAGACAGGTCTTATGCAAGTGCTAGTGAAAATCCTGGACTAATAATTAGAATTGCAGAATATCTAAGTCCTAAACAGTGAGAATATATTTTAGAAGCTTTCTACAAAAATGATCAAATATATGATCCTTGGCAATGTTCTGCTACCTTTCATACCTTATAGGTAATTCCCAATCTTGGTTAATTTCTGTTGGATCTTCGGGGTATGCTTCCTCTAACTCTTGAAATCGCAAGCAATCTAATGCTAACTCAATTACTTGCGATCGAGATTTACACTTTTTGGTAATTTTGTAGTTCTCAATAAACTGCACTAAAGAGGCTGCTAAGGAAATTGATATTTTTTCCGTTTGCATAGTATTAGCATCCGGTAATCTCGTCTTTCTTCCCAAAACCTAGCATAAATAATATCTCTTTCTCTCCCTGCCTCCTGTCCCCTACCCCCTGCCTTCTTTTCCCAATCTTATCATTTCCTATCGGCAATTGACAAAATTATTTTGACAAATTGTACTATATCTACCGACAATTTGATAATTTAGTACATAGTTTGCAATAGTATTTATAAATTACGGAAGGAATCACGTTGAGTTACCATCCAGATGCGATCGCCCCCCACGGCGGAGAGTTAATAAACCGAGTTGCTTCGTCAGAACAAAGAGAAGTATTTCTCTCCAAAGGTGACTTTTTACCGCGAGTAACACTTGATGAGCGAGCCCTTTCTGATTTGGAAATGATAGCCATTGGTGGTTTTAGTCCGCTGATTAGTTTCATGAACCAAGCCGACTATGATCGCGTAGTTACAGAAATGCGACTGGCCAACGGACTTGTCTGGTCAATTCCAATTACACTATCTGTAACAGAAGAAAATGCAGCCCCTCTCCAAGCAGGTGGTTTAGTGCGTCTGGATAACCCCAATGGGGAGTTTATTGGGGTTTTGGAACTGAGCGAAAAGTATAGTTATGACAAAAAACGCGAAGCTATCAATGTCTATCGCACAGATGATGTCAAACACCCTGGAGTGGAGGTACTTTACAATCAAGGTTCCGTGAATCTAGCTGGGGATATCTGGTTACTGCAACGTGATTCTCATCCCCAGTTTCCCAGCTACCAAATTGATCCTGCTCCTTCCCGGCAAATGTTTAGAGAGAAAGGTTGGAAAACTATCGTCGGTTTCCAAACTCGCAACCCCATCCACCGCGCCCATGAGTATATTCAAAAATGTGCTTTGGAAACAGTAGACGGTCTATTTTTACACCCATTAGTAGGCGCAACCAAAGAAGACGATATCGCCGCTGATGTGCGGATGCGTTGCTATGAAATACTCATGGAACATTATTACCCCTTAGATAGAGTAATTCTCGCCATTAATCCAGCGGCAATGCGTTATGCTGGTCCAAGGGAAGCTATTTTCCATGCTCTGGTTCGCAAGAATTACGGCTGTACACATTTTATTGTTGGGCGAGATCATGCTGGTGTAGGTGACTACTACGGCACTTATGATGCTCAATATATATTTGATGAGTTTGCGCCTGAAGAATTAGGCATTGTGCCAATGAAGTTTGAACACGCTTTCTACTGCACACGCACCAAACAAATGGCGACAACTAAAACCAGTCCGAGCAGACCAGAAGAACGGGTTCACCTGTCGGGTACAAAAGTCCGGGAGATGTTGCGTCGTGGTGAGTTACCCCCACCAGAATTCTCTCGTCCTGAAGTAGTGGCTGAGTTAGCACGGGCAATGTCTATCCCACAAGCAGCTTTAGCTGAACCCTGATGGAAAAGCAGCAAAAAGTGTAAATTGAAACTTTACTCTATAGCCCTCAGCCCCTTAAGCTGTTAGCTGATGGACTAAGGGCTGATGCTAATTATGAAACGGCGTGCGTTTTTAGAACGAATTGGCTCCATACTGGCAGTATTGGGACTGACTGAAGCTGAGTGGTTAACTTTAGGGAATCGCTATTATCAAGCTTTAGCACAACCCAAACCGCGTAAGTTGGCATTGTTAATAGGTATCAATCAATATCCACAGAGTCCTGTCCTTAGTGGTTGTTTAACTGATGTGGAATTGCAAAAAGAACTTTTGATTCACCGCTTTGGCTTTGCATCTGCGGATATTCTCACCTTAACTGAGGAACAAGCCAGCCGGGAATTTATCGAAGCGGCTTGTTTAGATCACTTGGGTAACCAAGCGAAAGCTGATGATACAGTCGTTTTTCATTTTAGCGGCTATGGCACTCGTGTTAAATTGGCAACTTTTCCAGAGACTGTGGAAAATGCCTTAATTCCTTTCGATGTAGATACACAGAATCAACTATCTGTCAACTATTTATTAGAACAAACTCTTTTATTGTTGTTGCGCTCACTCCCTACCAACCGAGTCACAACAATATTAGATACTAGTTATTATGCTCCCAGTACATTACAGACCCCTGCTTTGAAATTTCGTTCCCGCCCAGAATCATCAGTAGCAAAGTTAGCACTGGAGGAATTGGCATTTCTCAAACAGCAACAAACCCAGAATCCCGCACTTAACAATGCAATGCTGCTAAAAGCAACCTCGACAGAAAATCAGCAAGCGGGAGAATTGCTTTTTGGTAATTTCAGTGCAGGTTTATTTACCTACGTTTTGACCCAATACTTATGGGAAACTACCCCAGCCACAACCATTCAAATTCTGCTCTCTCATATCCGTAGTTCCATATACAAATTGGGTAGCAAACAGCAGCCAGGGTTATGGACTGAAAAGAAAAATCCTCAAAGTGGTTTAATTATTGATAATTTCCCCCTGGTAAGTAGTGATGCAGAAGGAGTGGTAATAGCTCTAAATGAAGATGGTAAAGCAGTCGAGTTATGGCTGGGAGGATTACCTCTGCAAGTTTTGGAATACTATGGAGTTAATTCCAGATTGATTACACCGACTGGAGAACAGTTAATCTTTAAGTCGCACAATGGTTTAACTGCAAAAGCACAGATATCCAACCAAGACGCTACCACATCGCTACAAGTTGGGCAAGTAGTACAAGAAGCAGTGCGCGTCTTACCTCGGAATATTAGTTTAACTGTTCTCTTAGATTCTGGTCTAGAAAGAATTGAGCGTGTAGATGCTACCAGCGCCTTTGCGACAATTACTCGGATAGTTAACATTACAGCAACAGAACAGAAGCCTGATTACATATTTGGCAAGTTAAAAAACATACCGAGTCGTTATGGTCTTTTTTCCCTTGATGGTGAAGTGATTCTCAATACGGCCGGGGAAACTGGAGAAGCCGTGAAAGTAGCAGTGCAGAGATTAACACCAAAATTTTCTACCCTGTTAGCAGCAAAGTTATGGCGACTGACAGAAAATCAAGTTTCTTCTCGCTTGGCTGTGAAAGCTACTTTAGAGATGGTGAACAACATCTCACCCGGTGTCGTTATGCAACAGCAAACATGGCGCGGGTTTAGTGGGAAAAGTACAACTCATAAAGCACTCACCACCCCAGGAACAGCTATTCCCACAGTTCCCGTCGGGAGTACGATGCAGTATAGGGTAGAAAATTTGAGCGCTCGCCCGATATATTTAATGTTAGTGGGGTTAAATAATAGTAGAAGTGCCATCACCTTTTACCCTTGGGAAGTCTCTAAACTAGCAGATACCTCTGACACCAAACCCCATCTCCGAGAAATAGTCATTTCTCCTGGACAAACTCTGAGATTACCAGAAAACAATGCTACTGCTGGTTGGACGCTTCCTTCCCCAGTTTTCTTTTGTGAACACCAACTAATTCTTAGTACCTCTCCCTTCACTGAAACCCTTGCAGCCTTGGGAATTACCAAGTATCCTAGTTCTGATCAACAGCCCATTAGCCCTTTAGTTAATGCTTTAGAAGTTGCCCAAGCCTTGCTTCAAGATTTACATAATGCCAGTAAAATTAAAGTAGAAATTACTGGAACTGCTGCGGACTCTTATGTATTAGATGTGAATAATTGGGCAAGCCTTAACTTTAGTTTCCAAGTGGTTTCAACCCTCCAATTTTAGAAGCGGTAAGTTTTGTGGCAGGCTCTAAATGTTAGTTATAAAACTAAATTACGAATTAGAAATTGCTTATTCATCTAGGGACTGGAAGCACTATTACAAATTACAAATTAATGTAAATCTACAACTTTAATTAATCCTCCTTTTAAAGCATCAAATACTTTATTAATTTGCCTAAGATGGTGATCGCTTAGTCCGTCTTCAGTCAAAAAACTGGACATCATAATCTGTTGATCTTTTCGTGTAATTCGGCGATTAGCAAATATGCGTTCCAAGATTGGCTCTAAATTGCTAGGGTTTGAGTTGACATTGAATTGCATATTATTGTTTTCTAGCATTTTAATATACTCTTCATAGTAACTAACTTTACAATAACAAAGTTTCGTAAACTTGCCATTCGTAGCTTTACCGAAACAAAAAAAACGATTTCATTACTAGCGTGTACCTTTGGATTATTCACATTTCCGGTAGAATAACTTAGCCGTTTAAAAATTTCATGATTTAAAAAAATGACACTAGCACAGATTGGGATTATTGGTGGCAGTGGGTTATACAAAATGGAAGCCCTTAAAGATGTGGAATCTTTAGAACTTCAGACACCTTTTGGCGCACCATCAGATGCAGTAATTCTGGGGACTCTGGTGGGAACAAGAGTGGCTTTCTTAGCTCGTCATGGTCGTAACCATACGCTATTACCTACGGAGTTACCCTTTCCCGCTAATATTTATGCTATGAAGCAATTAGGTGTGAAATACTTAATCTCTGCCAGTGCAGTTGGTTCATTGAAAGCAGAAGCGAAACCACTAGATATGGTAGTGCCAGATCAGTTTATTGACAGAACAAAAAATCGCATCTCTACGTTTTTTGGTGAAGGAATTGTGGCGCATATTGCTTTTGGTGAGCCTATTTGCAAAAATTTGGCTGGAGTTTTAGCTGATGCGATCGCTTCTTTGAATTTAACAGATGTTACTCTCCATCGTGGTGGTACTTATGTGTGTATGGAAGGCCCGGCATTTTCTACCAAAGCAGAATCAAATCTTTATAGAAGTTGGGATGCAACAGTCATTGGCATGACCAACTTGCCAGAAGCAAAGTTAGCTAGAGAAGCGGAAATAGCTTATGCTACCTTGGCTTTAGTTACCGATTATGATTGTTGGCATCCAGATCACGACAGTGTGACCGTAGATATGGTAATTGCTAATTTACAGCGGAATGCAGTAAATGCTCAAAAGGTAATTGAAGAAACTGTGAAGCGTCTCAGTGAAAATCCCCCTGTGAGTGATGCACATTCCGCCTTGAAATATGCAATTTTAACCAACTTAGGCAATGCACCCACAGCTACGAAGGATAAATTGGCTTTCTTGTTGCAGAAATATTTGTAAAAGGGAATAAGGAACAGGTGACAGGGAACAGATTATTCTCCCTCATCTCCCTACACTTTTATTCACATTGAATCGAGGTGACGACGTAATTTACTGCTGAAAACATCTATTACAGTCACTACCACCAATAACACCAACATCATGGTTGTCGCTTTTGTGTATTCAAAACCGTCTATATAGCTTTTTAAATGAAAGCCAATCCCACCTGCAGCAACTACACCGAGTACGGAAGGCGCAAGAATAATAGACCTATTGCAAAATTGTTTCTGTGGTATGATTGAGAGTCTTAGACTTTATGTATTTTTGGTGTTCTTTGGGCTCGCTAATTCAAACATAACCCTGTAACTCTAACTTTTGAATAAAACAAAGACAAACGGCTATTGTATCATAAAATTGATTCTTCAAGAGGTCTATTGTATTCAAACATGCACAGGGTATAACCTAAACTCAAGGGCAACACCTGCGGTAGGATGGCATATTGAGCTATTTGAATTCTGGATGCACCAATCACTTGTAAAGATTCTAGAGACCGAGAATTGACTGCTTCAATTGCTTGCTTATAGAATTTAGCCAGAACCTATTGTCTAGATTGACAAAGCTATTTCTACAAGCTTAAAACTTGGGAAAATCCGGATTGTAAGTTATCTATCGCATATTCCGTCATAAACTATACGTCCAGCATCTAAAACGATAACTCTTTGGGCTTATTCTGCGGCTATGCTCAAATCATGTAAAACTGTAATAATAAATAGTCAAGCCTTGGTCGCTATTGAGTTCTGCTAAAATCTACATCACTTGTTGGGATGCAAGTACATCTAACCCAGTAATCGGTTCGTCGGCTAAAAGTATTTGTGGTGATTGAATTAAAGCACGTGCGATCGCGACTCGTTGTTCTTGTCCACCGAGGTTACCAGTTTTTTGATATATCTGTCTTCTGCCTCGTGCCTCTTAAATTCCTACTTCTAATAACAAAGCTTCCATTGCTTCCCAAGAAATACCTTGTTGAATATAACGGGGTGATTCAGGATTATAAGGACTACCTATACGGTCAATGCTGATAGTTGTTGCTTCATCTGGTAATACAGGTACATCTGGATCAAATGCCGTTGATTGCATTAAAGAACTAGAAAAGCCCTTAAAAACTGCAATTTTATCTTGGTCATCAGCAATACTTATAGACACTATTAGAACTTATTGAGAAAGTACAAGTTAGTTGATTATTTGCAGTATTATCATTAACTCGACAATTAACCTGTATACTTTATCTTTTTTTTATTTTCTTTGAAACCGAGTTGTTCTAATAATTCCAGAGCAAGAATCTGATTGCGTTTAGGAAAACCAAACAAAGTTTGTCCAGTTATTCTCACACCTAAAGGATCACAAAGCAGATTTTCAATAGCTGATAATTGCCGAGTTAAACCACCTCCTTGAAATAACATCCCAATGTCCCGGCGAACTTTCGTTAATGTTTGGTGAGTTATTTGTACACCATGAATGTAAATTTCACCTGCCACCAATGGGACTAACCCTACCAGCAATCACCCTTGGGTACAAATCCCTGTTTTACCAACTCACTCACAGGAAAAATAAACCCATAACCAGAGGTAGGGGAGGTAAACGCCATTCTTTTCCCGGATTTCTCACAAGCAGTAAAAAATAAATTTACATGACCTAATGTGAGACTAAATTTTGATACATCATCAATCAAAACTGAATCGCAGAGATAAATTAAATATAAAATCGCATTTATAAAGCTAAAAAAGTCACTATCTTTTTATTGGTAGTAAAATCAAAATGCTCTGGTCATAAAATTAAGCATGACAAAACAAGACTTGAATCAACCCAAGGGTGAAGTATGATTAATTAGAAATAAGTAAAAGGCAATTTAACTTCAAATTAAGCAGTATTAGTCAGCATTATTAAGCGTTTATGAGCAGTAGCAAAGATATGTCTGTATGGGCAAGAACTAGTAATCGCAATTAAAATGGGACGTGTACTTACAGTAATTAAAGCTCCTAACTGCAATAATTTGGTACGAATAGTCCCAACATTAGCATTTTGTAATTCGGTTTTAGCTAAACATTTTTGACCCAAGGCATTGAGCAAAACCTAAGCTATAGAAGAGAACCATAAACCTAATTGATTTACCGTAAATGTATGGTTGCTTGTTCTATCACTAAAAAGTTCTAATTGTTGTTCTTTAAAACGATTTTCCATCTCCCCTCGCTGACAATATTTTTGTCTATATAGTTGACTAGGAGGTACTTTCTTAGTAGAAAGTGAAGTTACAACAAAACGAACATTAGTCCCTTTTACTCCATATTCAACTTTAAAAACAACACGACGACTACGGCTCCAAGATTCACGAGCTTTATAGTCTAACGATTTATAGCAAATTGAGTTATTAATCAAGTCACAAGCAAATTCTGTAAGTTCTTCATCTGGTTTAAACATAGTTTCTAAGAATGAAACTACTGTTGATAGTTTTTCCTCAAACTCAAGGGATGCTCTACTTTGAGTCTTTCTAGTCATCCCAATTAAACGACTATTTTGCGCCAATCCAAAAACATCATCCACACCCATTTGGGATTCACACCATGTGATGATATCGTCTCTAGAATAAGCACTATATCCACCTACTAAAATCTCAACATTCTTCCATTGTTGACCTATTTATTTAATCACTCCTTGTAGTTCTGATAATGTCCCAAATGCTGGGTCTACGTTTGAAGGGTGAAGTTTGGCTGCTAATAGATGTTTTCCACAGAAAACATAAAGTGGAGCATAGCATTATCCCCCATTATAAGTATTGAAGAAAACTTGCTCCTGATAGCCGTGTACTAAGTCATCAGTTACATCTAAATCCAAAACAATTTATCTTGGTTCTTTGGCGTAAGATTCTAGAAATATTTTGACAAGTAAGCTTTCAATTTCTGATGGAGAATGCCAGATTTCATGGTACCCGCTTTCTGCTCCTTGTTCCACATCTTCAGGACAATGTTCCAGGGGATTTAATGTACTCTTTCCTGCCAATTTTGCAGGTTCATTCTCTACTCCAATGCTTTTTCCTAAAGCTATAGCAAACATCTGGTCATGACGTAATTATTCGTGGTCATTCAAGTCTTCATACCCCATGACCAGCCCGTATATTCTTTGTTTAATTAAGCTCTCTATTGAATGGTCAATCCGATTTGGCTTTCCCTAATCTTGGAAACATTGTGCAAACTGTGATGTGATTTGCAATTTTCTGTCTATTTCAGCAATTAAGCTGAATCCTGCATCTGCTCTTACTTGTCCACCCTGGAAATTGACTATGACTGGCAGCCATTTTTGTTGCTCAAATTTCAACTGTTTTGGTATACAATCTGTTGAAGATAGGGTCATGGTTTACAACTGCTGAAATGCCTGCTATATATAAATTTCCGCAGTCCTTGACCCCTTTTTTTATCTTTTTGTGAGAAATCCGGGTTTTGCCACGCAACTGTTCCAGAGTCGCTTTAGCTGAATGTTTACTTTTAAGTTGGCTATTTGCAGGGACAACAAATATAGATTTATAGGTGTATCTGCCCGAATAATTGGGACGAACTTCAGCCAAGAACAAACGAGCATTTGCTAATTGTTCAGTGTTTAAAGCCGGATGACTGCTCAAAAAAGCAACATCAGCCCGATTTGCTCGCGAAGCTTCTACAGCAGCCGTATCATCACCTATCTGAGTTTTGACAGGAATTACCAATTCTTTGGACAAAAAGCTTCCCACCGCATTGGCTTTGGTTTGTAAATCTATAGAATCAGAACGATTAGGAAAAACAATTGTTAAGGCTTTTAACTTTTGGGTAAATAAGGTAGGTATTTGTTGATTAGGATTAGGTTTAACTCCAGTTGCTTGCTGACCAATCACCCATGACCCATTACCAATCACCAATCACCAATGCCCTGAGTTACAATCCTGATATCTTCATCACAACCCAGAAAGTTAGCACCGCAAGGCATCTACCATGCTTAAGTATCCCCAACTAGAAAAAGCCTTAAAATATCACTTTGGTTATGATCAATTTCGTCCTGGACAAAGGCAAATTATCGAGGATGCGCTGCAAAATCGGGATTTAATGGTAGTGATGCCGACTGGTGGGGGTAAATCTTTGTGCTTTCAATTACCTGCACTGTTGAAATCAGGTTTAACTGTGGTCGTGTCACCATTGATAGCATTGATGCAAGACCAAGTCGAAGCACTGCGAAATAATAACATTTCTGCCACATTTCTCAATAGTAGTCTTAACTTCTATAAAGTTCGATCTCGTGAAGAGGCGATTATGAATGGTAAAGTTAGGTTGCTCTATATCGCCCCAGAACGTCTAATTAGTGATAAATTTCTTCCACTTTTAGATGTAGTTAAAGAAAAAATTGGTATCGCTAACTTTGCTATTGATGAAGCCCATTGTGTTTCCGAATGGGGACATGACTTTCGTCCAGAATATCGTCAGTTAATTTTATTAAAAAAACGCTATCCTGATGTTACCACTACTGCCCTCACTGCCACAGCGACAGACCGGGTGCGTGTTGATATTATTCAACAATTAGGATTAAAACAACCCAGTGTTCACATTGCCAGCTTTAACCGCCATAATCTTTATTATGAAGTCAGATCTAAAAATCAACGTGCTTATGCTGAATTATTAGAAATAGTTAGAGAAAATAAAGGTTCAGGAATTATTTATTGTTTAACTAGAAAAAAAGTTGATGAACTAACTTTTAAACTGCAAAATGACAAGATTGCAGCCTTGCCTTATCATGCGGGATTAAGTGATGATGAACGTTCCAAAAATCAAACTCGATTTATTCGGGATGATATACGGGTAATGGTAGCGACAATTGCTTTTGGTATGGGAATTAATAAACCTGATGTGCGGTTTGTTGTTCACTTTGATTTACCCCGTAATTTAGAAAGTTATTATCAAGAATCTGGTCGTGCTGGTAGAGATAGTGAACCTTCACGATGTACGCTATTTTTTAGCTTTGGCGATGTTAAAACTATTGAATGGAGTATTAATCAAAAAACAGATCTCCAAGAAAAGTTAATTGCTAAACAACAGCTGCGTCAAGTAATTGATTATGCAGAAGGCACAGATTGTAGACGCACAATTCAATTAGCATATTTTGGAGAAAGATTTCCTGCTAATTGTGGAAATTGTGATAATTGTCTTTATCCCAAACCTGTACAAAATTGGACAATTGAAGCGATGAAGTTTTTATCTTGTGTTGCACGGTGTAAAGAAAGATATGGAATGTTGTATATTATTGATGTGTTGCGGGGTGCGAAAAATCAGAAGATTACCCTCAATAAACATGATCAACTTTCTACCTATGGAATAGGTAAAGATAAAACATTAGATGAGTGGAGAATATTGGGGCGCTCACTTTTACATCAAGGTTTATTAGAACAAACCACAGACGGTTACTCTGTTTTGAAACTTAACGCCTTGAGTTGGGAAGTAATGCGAAAACAGCGTTCAGTTTCCATTGCTGTTCCCATCGCCCAAAAGATTAGTTTAGAAGAAGGAAATGCCAAAGCTGCGGAGGTAGAAGTTCTCATGCACAGGTTGCGATCACTCCGTAAACAACTCGCTGATGAACAAGCTGTTCCACCTTACGTCATCTTCCATGATTCTACCCTAAAACTAATGGCGCAAATACAACCAAAAACCTTACATGAATTTGGTAAGCTTTCTGGTGTAGGTAGTCATAAATTAGCCCAATACGGTGATAGATTCTTGGCAGAAATTCAAGCCTATTGTCAACAACAAAGTTTACAGCCACAAAAAACCAATCCAGTGTATTATGCACCAGTTGATAACTTTCCCTCTGATACTGAATCAACCACATTAAAACTATATGAACAAGGCTTCAATATTCAAGAAATCGCCCAAAAACGTAATGTTAAGACTTCCACAATTATCCAGCATTTATCAGACCTAATTGAAAAAAATCAATCTATAGATTTAAATCAATTAATACCTTTAGAACGACAGAAAAAAATCTGGCAAGTCTTAGATGTATTAGGTGATATTGCCCTCAAACCCATTAAAGATTATTTAGGTGAAAGTTATAGTTTTAATGAAATTCGTTTAGTGAAAGCCAAATGGCAACGGGAAAACCGCAAAACTTAGTTATAAGAGAAAAGGCTGAAAACCTAAGTTTTGGGCTTTAGCCCAGATTCCCAGTTCGTCTAGGACATTTTGCTTGATCTCTTCAGGCAGGTTAATACCCCCTAAACCTGGTTTCTTTTGCCAATTATCTAGAGATTCTTGTGGTGTACTAGTAACTTTCCACTCTTGAACTATTACTGATTCCATTTTCCTTCCCCCATACTGCACACATAATTCCACACATAATTCCATCAGCGTTAGCTGATTTTTTCTCCCCGTTTTCCTGACAAACCGTGATGTTGCAGTTGTTGTTGCATCTGTTGTCTGATTTGTTCTCTCACACTTTGTTTGTGTCTTTGGATACGTCGCACCATGAAAAGTGTGTGATCGCTTGCCACTCGGTACAATTCATTGACGGTATGTTTTATATCCAAGAGGTGGATGGCCGTGGAACTAAAAATCACACGAGCTGTAGCATCGGCAACTGGCCACTGTTGGTTGCCATAAAATCAGTTAAGTGCAGCCATTCAATCATTAATAGATAGGGGCGATCACACTAGTGAAGAAACAGTTTTTCTCCCCAAGTCAAACAAAGTCGGAAAACAAACCGACATCTCTAAGAATTCGGGGTTCCCAGCACACCTACTCCAGAAAATCAATAGGGCAGAGGTTCAGGAATGGGTTAAGCCTAAGGAATGGGTACAGGTTCAGGAAATCAGCTTGGTAGAAACCTCTAGCTTAAGCGAAGCCAGCTAAGTAGGTGGGCGGGAAAATTTATAACTATGTCATGGCGAATACAGCAACGGGGAATCAAACCATCGGAAGGGTTGCCAGTAATTTACATTTTGTTACATAGTTATGTGTATTTGTGTCTACCTACTTAGAGATAGTTGATTGTATTGCTGAATCAATTGTATTGCTGAATCAAAGGATGAATTGATGTGTAGAGGTGTTCCATTGGAACATCTCTACAAAATTTTTAGACAAAATAAACCAATAACTCAAAATATTTAAAAAGCTGAGGCTGTACTCATTTTTAATTTTTAATTCTGCCCTGTGGTACTAGCTAGTTTTCTATCAACCAGCCAAAGATTAGCTACAGCATATTTAACAACCAATGATTCTTGTGTCGCATGACAAGAACTCTTTAACACTTGAGTTTTCACTGCATCTTTTACAAGTTTAGCTTGGTAAGTATAGAGAGAACCAGCAGGGTTTTCATAGGTTAGATCTGCCAACATTGTATTATTATCCATACTTTGCTCTAAGATTTTACCTGCTACTTTATAGTTCAACCAATCCCATCCTTGACGGAGAATTATTTCTCTTTCCAAAATCTGTAATGTTGATGCTAAAAGTCCCCAACCACGATAAACTTTATGCAAAAATCCAATATCACCTGTTCTGGTTAAAATTGATCTAAAGGAATCCTGATCCAGGACACCATAATATCTTGCTTCTGGCAAATCTATAGCTGTGGGTGCAAACCGATGTCCTCCAAAATGGCTGGATCTCCAAACTCTTACATCATCCAATTGCAAATCAGAAATAGTACTTTTAGCATAAAAGTAAAAAGGATTGCCATATCTTGCACAACACTGATCATGGCTACCATGTGTACAAACTAAAATATCTCTGGTGATACTTGTTTCTATTTGATAATCAGGTTTTCCACCTGATAACCATTTCCTCACAACTCCAGCTGCTTGTTCAATATTTGGTAATTTAAATTCTTGCTTGTGGTAGCCATTGCTTAAACCCTCTTGTTTTTGATAAATCAATAATGTAGTTTGTTCTAGTTTATGTGATTGATCATTAGCAATTAATAGAAACCTGATGGATAATTTACTCCGCTGTACTTCTTCAACTAACACCCGCAAGTTATCGGGAACCAATTTTGACTGAAATGCTTCTGACATCCAAGGTTGTAGAGATTCTACTAAAATGTAAGTTTGGTAGTTTGTAGCACTACCAATAATATCTTCTCCTAGTTGCCGGGAATAGTCACAGCAGAAAAAATGATTCATATAAATTTACTCAAGAATTGATTTTATACACAAAGGTAAGGGAAATATAAAATTGTGTTTCTAGCTACCAGTTTTAGTTTTAATGGGCTTAACAACTAAAAACTGATGCCATTTTATAATTTTCCGGTTTTTTAAAGTCTTTCCGGGTAATAAATTTTCCATCTCTAAAACTCTATAGACCTCTTGCAGAATTAATGTTATATTGTAAAAGCGGATTGTGTTTGTTTGAGCCAGAAGTTAGAGTTACAGGGTTATGTTTGAATTAGCGAGCCCAAAGAACACCAAGAATACATGAAGTCTAAAACTCCCTATCATACTACAGAAACAATTTTGCAAGAGGTCTAATCCATCTAAGTAGGTGGGCGGAAAAATCTATAACTATGTCATGGCGGATGCAGCAAAGCGGAATCAAGCAATGCCAAGGGTTTCAAGTAATTTACATTTTGTTACATAGTTATATTTCTTTGTGTCTACCACTTATAAAAAGCATTACCGTAAAAGATAAATTAATTTGGTATCTAATTTTAGTCAACAATTCAGAAAATTTTACCTGCTGCAATTTTGTGGTGATCAAATCAAATTTGACGCTTTTAGCAAAAAAATTAACCTTTGTTAGAGTGGGGTAAACGCAATTAGTCTGAGGCTTACTAAATGTTTGAATATACTTAAAAATAGAATTAGTATTATTTTCAACCGCATATAAATTATCCATATTTTTACCAAGACTCTTTACTGATATAGATAAAGACATACATTCATCGTCTGGATTTGTATCCGTTTTGTTCTCTATATTACTAAGATTCTCAATAAGATTTAAAAAAATATAGCCTGTAAAGCCTTTATAAGGATAAACAACTAGGAAATGTAACTTATGGATTCAATGTTAGACCGTTTAACTTACTCTAACTACAACATATCTATCTATTTGATGCTATAAATCAGGGCAAACGTATAAAAAAACAGAAATATGAGGTTTGCTCTATTTTGCTGTACTCAACAATCTCTAGGAGACTTAAAGTCTGAATATACTTTTATTTTGATTGTCTGTATCAAGATTAACAGAATTTAATTGTAAAAGCAAGTATTTAATAAATTTTCTCATTTTGCTAATTTTTGTCAGTATCTTTAGTTTAAATAAGTTTAACCAATAAGGTTTTCAATACAAAAAATAGCCTTTTACCTATGTTACAAAATCTTGCAAAGAATTGAAAAATTCCCATTATGGTTACCACTATCTAAGCAAGGTACAGGAATGAAGAATTAACGCAGATAAATCTGTACTTCTTTATGAGGAAAGGGTCACATTATGCACGACTATAAAATTGTATTGACGAGATAATGAGAATGGGTCATGGGTAATCAATCGGTGATGAGTCAGACTGATTTCCTATCACCAATTACTAATTACCAATTACCGATTATGACATTAATATTAGCTCTTGATTTTGGTGGGACTAAACTAGCAGCAGCCACAGTGGAAGCTGGCTCTAGGGAATGGTTGGACTATGAAAATCGCCTTTCACCTGCAAATGCAGATGCTTTGAGTGATATCGAAATTATGCGATCCCTCATTGATTCTGTGCTAGGTAGATGTAAACCCGATGCTATTGGTGTGAGTTTTGGGGGACCAGTAGACGCAGCCACCGGACTTGTCCGACTTTCTCATCATGTTCCTGGTTGGGAAAATATTCCCCTTAAACAACTGCTAGAAGAAGAATATAACGTTCCTGTCAGTGTGGATAATGATGCTAATGTCGCTGCTGTCGGTGAACATCGCTTTGGGGCTGGACAGGGATACGACAGCTTATTTTACATCACTATCAGTACAGGTGTGGGTGGTGGTTGGATACTCAATGGTAAACCTTGGCAGGGTGCAGGTGGCATGGCGGGGGAAATTGGACATATAGTTGTAGATCCCACTGGGCCAGTATGTCTGTGTGGAAAGCGGGGATGTGTAGAACGTTTAGCCTCCGGTCCTTATATGGCACAAAATGCAAGGGAACTTTTGGAGAAAGAAGCTCATAATTCCCCAACCAGCACCAGAGGAGAAATACTTAAATATTTAGTAGGTAACGATTTAGACTTAATTACCGGGCAAATAGTGAGTGCAGCAGCAGCACATGGCGACGAATTAGCCAGAGAAGTATTATATAAAGCCGCTTGGGCATTAGGTGTAGGTATTGGTAATGTGGCTAACTTGATGAATCCCCAACGCTTTGTTTTAGGTGGTGGTGTCACCAAAGCCGGGGATAGTTTTTGGGCTACAGTACGCAAGGTAGCACAGGAAACCGCATTACCAGAAGTAAATTTTGAGGTAGTGCGCGCATTATTGGGGGATGATGCCCCGTTGTGGGGGGCTGTGGCCTTGGGTTTGGATGTTGTGAAGTAAAATATCTTAGCGATCAAGTTGTGGAGAATGACGTTATGAAGACGTACTATGACCAAACTTTTTGCCACCTGTAGCAGGTGGTGCAGCCTTACGTTTACCTGATGCTTGTGATGAAGGTTTGGGTTTAGCACCAGAACGAGTTGTTTCCTGATGACGACTAGGCTTGGGTTTTTGTTTGCGTTCATGGGAAGCAGAGGAACTAGCACCAGACTTTCTACCATCTGTAGAAGATAGTGCAGCCTTACGTTTACCCAATGTCTGTGGTGACAGTTTAGGTTTACTACCAGAACCAACCATCTCCTGATCAGGTCCAGGCTTGGGTTTTTGCCTACGTCCATTTTGAATTGGTTCCGGCTTAATTTCTGGGTTAATTCCAAAGCCTGTAATAACTTCCAATGGCAACTTCTGCTGAATCAGTTTTTCAATATCTGCCAACAGATGGTATTCATCAACACACACTAAAGATATAGCTTCACCTCTTGCACCAGCGCGGCCTGTGCGACCAATACGATGCACATAATCCTCCGGTACATAGGGCAAATCGTAATTCACAACATGGGGTAATTCACTGATATCAAGACCCCTAGCAGCAATATCCGTTGCTACCAGTACCTGTAAACTACCATTTTTGAACTTTGCTAAAGCGTGGGTACGCGCCCCCTGACTTTTATTACCGTGAATTGCCAGTGCTTGAATACGGTCATCGTTTAACTGCTTCACCAGACGGTCAGCACCGTATTTAGTCCGAGTAAACACCAGCACTTGATACCAATCATCTTGTTTAATTAAGTGAGCAAGTAATTGAGGCTTCTTGTCACGGTCTACCTGATAGGCTCTCTGTGCGATCGTATCAGCAGTAACATTACGGCGTGCGACCTCAATCATCGTCGGGCGATTCAGCAACCCTGCGGCTAGTTCCTTGATTTTATCAGAAAACGTAGCAAAGAATAACAAATTTTGGCGTTTTTTAGGCAAAATCGACATAATACGGCGAATATCACGAATAAAGCCCATATCCAGCATCCTATCTGCTTCATCCAGCACCAAAACTTCAATGCGTGATAGGTTCACCGTTCCCTGTTCCACATGGTCTAACAGCCGACCTGGGGTAGAAACCACAATATCTACACCACTCTTCAAGAGCCGTTTCTGCGGATTGATACTAACACCACCAAACATCGCCATTGATTTCAGCTTCAGGTACTTGCCATAATCATGGACGCTTTCCTCTACCTGTGCAGCGAGTTCCCGTGTGGGAGTAAGAATCAACGCCCGGATTGGCACCCATCCAGTAGAATTGCTTTTAACATTCTTATTTGATGACAACTGATGCAGAAGTGGCAGGGTAAAACTTGCGGTTTTTCCAGTACCAGTTTGAGCGCCCGCTAGTAAATCCCCACCCGACAATACCGCCGGAATGGCCTGCATTTGAATTGGCGTGGGTTTGGTGTATCCTCGCTCTGTAACTGCGCGAATAATTTCAGGGGATAAGGCGAGATTAGAAAAAGACATAAAACTCCATAAATAACATCGGCCTGTCGCTCATCACAGCGTCAGTCTTAGGCGGATGAATGGTTTGAAGGGCTGCATGGGCAAATCCGCCCCAAGACTGAGACCAAATGCCGCAGCACTGAATTTTAACAGACTTTGACTATTTATTGACAATAAGTTTGTCAAATTAACCAGAAGTTATACTAAAACTCAGCCTTTCGAGTTCATAACTTGGGTCTAGAACACCGATTCATTAATCCCAAAAACCTCGTTTATGTAAGGGGTAAGCTTGATATTTGATTGGTTATCTCTTCTTTAAGTGTGAATAAGAACCAATTTGTAGAGATATTTTAAATACCTCTAACGTTACAATTAATTAATTTCGGTTACTGGTTTCAATGGTGTAGGTTGGTTGAGACTACGGAAATATAAACCACTAATGAGCAACCAAAATAGTATATATCCTAAAGCTTGTGCTAAATAAAATTTCTGCTTATAAGCAAACAGGGTTTTTAGCAAAATTCCAGGAAATTGTTTATCAGGTAAGATTTCAGAAAAATCCCAAATTTGCAAACCTAAAATACAAGCATTACTTCCTTGTTGACAAATCTTAATAGCATTAATTTGCTTATAAGCCATGACGGCGGCATCAAGATGACGGAGAGCAGAAATTACTAAACCAGAGACTATTATTAATAGTAATATCCCCATCAATTGGAAAAATTGGCTGACGTTAATGCGGATAATCCATTTAAATAAGAGCATTCCGATTAATACTGCTATAGTTAGTCCTCCTATTGCTCCCAATACAGGTATTAAGCCAGATTGAAATTGGGCAACAATAAGTATGTCTCTAAACCTTCTCAGAAGACTGCAATAAATATTAAGCTAAAAATTGCCCAAGCTGCTTTTTTGTCCTCATCCAAAGCACTAGTTACAGAACTTTGGATTCCAGCTTTTAGTAATTTTGCTTGTTGTGTCATCCAAATTAATATCCAACTCAGCATAGAAGTTGCTATTAACCCTAATCCCATTTAAATCAACTTCTTGAAAACTGGTGCATAGCGCAAATCAGAGGTTTGTAATCCTTGGATGGTTAAGTTAAGAATTAACCCCACAAAAAAACTAGCTATTACTCCACTGATAACACCTAAATATACCTAGCGATGTGTAAACAAGCAAAGACAATTCCCACCACTAAAGGAGCTTCTACACCTTCGCGTAAAGTAATGAAAAAAGTTGGTAATGCAGCACTCCAACTCATAAGATATTCATTAGCTATCATTTTTACATAATTTACAATTGCTGCAAACATTACAGATTTAAGCAAGACATAATGGATGCAAGAAAGGTTGTGCGGGAGATACAAACCCCACATAATATCTGAAGCGGGGCTAGACAAACCTTTAAGAGAACTAATTATTTGGGATATTGAAGGCTTCGGAGGATACTCCAACAAAACATGAATATAGGGCATAGCCACGACCTTAAATGGACAGGGAGTGACTGTCAGACTACAAAGAGAGTAAGTTAGTATGAACTCTCAAGAATCTCCGCACCTTCAGGTCGGTGAGTATGTCAACGTTTCACAAACAAAGCCCGATACACAGGTTCAGCCTTCTTTTGTGTTGCTATTTCGCGTTCTGTGGGAACTGGAAGGGGATTTTCTGCTAACCATTCCTCTGTACCCATTTTCGCAAATGCCGGATTTTCACTAAAGTGCTCGCACATCTCTACAGCAATAAATTTCTGATCAGATTGCAAAAATACAATCCCACCCACAGCCAAATAATTAGCTAATTCTGTCACTAATTCCGGTTGCACTACACGTCGTTTTGCCTGACGAGTTTTAAACCAAGGATCAGGAAATTGAATTGTTACCCGCTGTAAAATTCCTGATGCCAAAGTAGATAAAATTGGTGCTAAAGAATTATTTACATTGCAAAACAAATAATGCAAATTGCTTAAACCCAACTCAGAACGCAACCTATTCGCTTCCTCTACCAAAGGTTCACGAATTTCCAAACCCAAAAAATTCCAGTTCGGTTCTATTGGTGCCATCTGTAGTAAAAACCTGCCTCTGGCACACCCAATATCTAAATGTAGGGGTTGATTTGGCTGTGTATAAACTTTTCCCCATTCTAGGGGATCAACTGGGGTTTGAAACTTTCTCGCTAGTGGGTTAACGTGCTGACGCACTCGAATCAAAGGCAAAATTAACTCTCCTTTAGGTTAACAAAATTAAACATAAATGTGTATAAATATTAAGTCTGACTGCTGCTACGCAGTCAGACAAAGCAAGAGGTATACTTTTGAGAAAAGAGTATTTGCACTTCTGCTTTTAACATTTTCTTAAATCTAATGGATATCAACTTTCGCTTTGCCATAGTTAGTGACCTACACATTGGTCTTCCCCACACAATATGGGAGCATCCCAGCCGATTTCATTTAGTGGAAGTTAGTATCCCAGCCTTTGAAAGTGTACTAGAACATTTAACACAACTTGATTTAGATTTTCTTTTGATCCCCGGAGACTTAACCCAACATGGTGAACCAGAAAACCATGCCTGGTTACAAACAAGGTTATCTCAACTACCTTTTCCAGTCTATGTTGTTCCTGGTAATCATGATGTTCCGGTATTAATAGCAAATGAACAATCTATTGCTTTTGGAGATTTTCCCCATTATTACCGTCAGTTTGGTTATAAAAATCCAGATCAATGTTACTACAATCATCAAATCCTACCAGGAGTAAGACTGATTGGGTTAAATTCTAATTCCTATGATCAGAAAGGTAAGCAGATAGGCAGATTGGATGGTAACCAATTCAGATGGTTAGAAGCAGAGTTAGCAGCAGTTACTGATGAATTAGTTTTGGTAATCATACATCATAATATAGTTGAGCACCTGCCTAATCAATCAGATCATCCCATGGCAAGTCGCTATATGCTAGGAAATGCACTAGAACTTCTCGATTTGTTGTGTAAGTATGGAGTGAGATTAGTATTCACCGGGCATTTGCACGTTCAGGACGTAGCTTGTGCAGATGGAGTTTATGATATTACCACCGGTTCATTAGTAAGCTATCCCCATCCTTATCGGGTTCTGGAGTTTCAGCGAGATCATATCGGTAGGGAATGGTTACAGATTGTATCTCATCGTGTTGAATCAGTACCAGATTTCCCTGATTTACAACAGTCATCAAGACAATGGATGGGCGATCGCTCATATCCCTTCCTGATCAAATTACTCACCCTACCACCCTTAAACCTGCCATTAGCCCAAGCACAAGAACTAGCTCCCGATTTGCGTGACTTTTGGGCTACCATTGCCGATGGCGATGGAGTCTTAGATTATCCTGAACTTCCCCTAGAAGTACGTCGCTACATTCAGAAATATGGGGCAATCACTCAAACTGGTCATACTACCCCCATTGATAACAATAGTAGATTGGTGATTGGTGATTGGTGATTGGGGAGCAGAGGAGCAGAGGAGCAGAGGAGAAAATTACGTATCCCTCACGGGAGCCAGAGGCATTATTACGAATTACGCTGTCGGCAAATTGCAAAAACTGAAGTATAACCATGAAGGAAAGTTCTGCCACTCACAGGGCCAATTTCACCAGCGCAGAAATAACCACCCATGGGGATATCGTGAAAGTAACGCTTAAATAACTCAGAATCAAAATTTGCTTTACCGTAGAGTCCTGCACCACGTCCGACACAACTAAACATAAGTGCAGCCAAAGGAGAAGAGCCACTAGTGCTTTGTTCTTGATATTCTTGTAAAATCAATTCTAGGTCTTCAGCCGAGGCTTGAGCATCACGGAGGTGGAATTGTAACCTTTGACCAGGACGCACGCGATCACCAATAGCGATCGCTCCAGCGGATGGATCTACTCCCAGTAAATTGCGAATTAAAAAATCACCTTGCTTTAAAGAAAGTTGAAACTCATTCATTGCCAAACCCACAAACAAAGAATGCTGTGTTAGCATCTTCTCCTCTTCACTGAGACTACTGATCAAATTCCGCAGCACCACCAAAGGTACTTGTTCATCCAACTCCAAAATAATATTGCGTTCAGCTTTAGTCACCTGTAATAGTTCACCAATTGGTCGGCATCCTTGAGCAACAATAGTTTCCAGGACAATATCACCGCTTAAAGCCAAACCCACCGTACCCTGACGATACAGGCGATCATTACAAAATAGAGCAATGCGATCGCTCACAAAACCACCGCTGGCCTGTCCCCCCACAATCACCGAACTAGGATAAGCAAAATCCAACCCCTGCAACAGATCATTAGTTCCTGACGAAAAAGCACTAGACAACAAAATAAACTGGGGTGCAGATGATGGCAGCACACCAACTAAATCAATCCAAGCATCCGGTGAACAATCCAAATCAGGCAACTGATCACCCAGAATATGAAAAGCTCGAATATCCACACCGGGTAAATGAGCTAAAGTCAAGCTGATAGCTGGTTCAGACTCGATTTCTTGAGTTTTATTCCCTGATTTTGTACCAACTACACCCGCAGCACTACAGCCAATCAGCATAGGTACTGATAGTTTTTCAGTCAGCAACGGTAAAAGTCGGGAATACTCACTTGTAAAAGCAGACGAAATGAACACCAGCCCTAAATCAGCAGGTGCTGTTAAAGATGAAACAGCTTGTTGTACCACATCTGTAACAGCTGTTTCCAAAGAATGATGGGTTGATAGGGCATTTGCCCACTGCATTTTATCTGCCATGAGTTTTGGAATTCTCTTTATGTTGAGGCTGGAAATGTATCTTATTCAGGACTGTACGGTGTGGAGTTTAGTTATCAGGACAAGGGTTAAGGATGTGGGGTTTAGGGTTTATGGTTTGAGGAAATGGGGATAAAAATGTATTATCTCCAGCATAGCTGCCTTCTGGCTACAGTAGAAACGTTCCGACGAAACGTTTCTACTGACTCCTGACTTCTGATGAATCTAAATATATTATTGTATGATTCCTTTTCTGTAGACCTGTCACCATAAAATCTTAAAACATTAACAGAAACACGGTACAAATGAAGTAATTTGCTGTATTACTTATTGATTATGAGGGTGAAATACGAACTGAACGGCTCAGTGGTTAGAATAGTAAGCGAGTAATAGAGCAAAAATAGCAATTTTTGTTTTCTTGACACTGGTATAAACAATACATAGCGAGATTAACGTAATGACCAATATTACAGAAAAAACAAACAACATCCAAGAACAGATTCAAGAAGAAATTGAACAAGCCCGTGCTGTCTGTGATGTTTCAGGTGGCAACTCCGGAGAATGTGCTGCTGCTTGGGATGCCGTCGAAGAGTTGCAAGCGGAAGCTTCCCATCAGCGTCAAAGCAAGCCCAAAAACTCCCTAGAAAAATACTGTGATGCTAACCCAGACGCAGATGAATGCCGGGTTTACGAAGACTAATAGAAATTGAGCTAACGGCTTTTCTTTTTAGTCTAGTCGGCAAGCAATCAATATCTATAATCTGAACATCTTGCGCTTCCAGTAGATTCCCCTATAAATCTCGCATTTTTCCTAGATAATCTGTGAATCTGGGCAAAAAGCAAGTTTATAGAGGGAAAAAGCAACCAAAATCCCATAAAGGCTGCAAAAATCTACCTGAATCTGGGTATGCTCAATTCTCAGCAGATCAGGGTAAATCTAAATTCACCCTGATAGTATTTAGAGACAAGAGCAGAATATCAGCTACAAACGTAAATGTTGCTTACTTTTTTTCCCAAAATATAGGAGTAAACTATAAAATTTACCCACCCACTTACTTATTCAAAGCTAGTACCGCCGTGAATTAAAAATGCTTCTTTCAGAAGAGCTAAGCTAACAAAATAGTGCTTCCAGCAGGCTGAGCCAACAAAGTTCAAAATGTATAGGGCGTTAGCTTTTCAGAGATTTAAATGGTTGGTTTATTTACGCCGTACTATACTATATCAGCAGCAAACTCTATTGAAAGATTTTATCAATCAAGTAACAAATAAGTAAAGCAGATTCTAGGTAAATGAAGTACAAAATTTAAATTAAAAAGTGGCTCTAGCCTAAGGTTAGCCATACACTACGTTGCTCTATCAAGAATAAGAGGGTGGTTGAAAATTTATGCTGTAGCTTGCTTCCCGCACGGTACATAGCGCAGCGAAGTGAAGCATCTCAGAGTGATCCGGTCAACCCCTAGATTCTAGAACCTCCGCCACGCTTCACCTTCACTCAGTGTCCCGAAGGGATACAGAACGACAAATTATACCTTTTCTAACTTTTCAAAGATCCTCTAAAAGGGGTTTGACTCCTTAGTTCTGAATTCTGCTGTAAATTTATCATTGATCAACTGACAGAAATTATGCCACAAATTTGGTTTCGCCCTTACGTCTGGATGGATTATAGATTAACGTTATTATTTGCCTTAATTATTCCCCTAATTCTCCTAATTTGGGCATTCGTGCAACAATCAGAAGGAATACATCGCTTGTTAATGATTTACTGGCGAGTAGCGAGTCTATTAGCAATCACAGCTTACTTGATGATTGGCGGCATGGCAGTAAGTTTTATCTCTGGCTTAATAGCTCGTTTTCTGATTCCCATATCCCTATGGTTTTGGGTGGATCTCAATGATGAAATCGAGTATCAACCAAATAGTCTATTAAAATTTGTGTTCACATCTTGGCGCTGGGCAATGACTCTTTACTGCGCTTTAGGTATAATAGGCTTTGCACCTTTTGTGGGTTGTGGTTTTTCAGGAAATGCCCTCAAAACCCCCTATTGTAGCGTTTGGCTAGAAGCACCATTAATGTTTAAAGACTATTTTCATCATAATAGTAAACCAGCCCTTTTAGGTTTTCTGGGAATAATAGCTTTAATAGTTTATGTGGCTTACTTAAGCTATTTTGTAATGATAAAGCTAGGGAAAAAGGGACGTTCCGCAACACAATAAAAAAAAGATAAAGTATACAGGTTAATTGTCGAGTTAATGATAATACTGCAAATAATCAACTAACTTGTACTTTATTTTTTTGATGGATAATTCAATCGGTAAAAGGCTGGAACAATATACTGTCAAACGACCTCAAGAAGTTCTACTAGTGTCTATAAGTATTGCTGATGACCAAGATAAAATTGCAGTTTTTAAGGGCTTTTCTAGTTCTTTAATGCAATCAACGGCATTTGATCCAGATGTACCTGTATTACCAGATGAAGCAAAAATTATCAGCATTGACCGCATAGCTAGTCCTTATAATCCTGAATCACCCCGTTATATTCAACAAGGCATTTCTTGGGAAGCAATGGAAGCTTTGTTATTAGAAGTAGGAATTTAAGAGGCAGGAGGTAGAAGGCGGATCAGAAGAAGGGGAAGGGGAAGGCGAGGAGGGGATAAAATCTAATAACCCTTTTGAATTTTGTTGGCTCAGCCTGCTGGAAGCACTATTTTGTTAGCTTAGCTCTTCTGAAAGAAGCATTTTGAATTTTTATGTCCAGATCTGGATACACTCTGCCGGTTTTCGCTTGTGCTGCGGCTGTTGCTGCTTTACATTGGTTACGTTATCGTCAACCTCTGAACATAACTACTGTTGATTTGATTTTACCAGCCGAAATAGCAGAAATACCAATTGAACAGGTAGCAGGAATATCTGAAAATTCGGCTTTGGCTATTACTCGAAGTGATCCTGGTGATAACTTGGATTTGACTAAAAATACACCGATTTGGGCGATGGTGGGATGGTATGAGGGATATGGGGAGTCAGTAATTATTCAGGGGGGAGAGGGGATTGGCAAGCAACTTAATGGTGAAGGGAAAGCAGCAATTTATGGTTATGCTCAGAGATTATTAACAGAAAATTTGCAACGGCTGTTAGCACCTAGGGAAAAAATCACAGTCACAATTATTTTACCCGAAGGGCGCTCCCTCGCTGTCAGAACTTCTAATTCTGCTTTTGGTGTAGTCGAAGGTCTTTCTTTGTTGGGAACAACAGGTATTTCTCAACCTTTGAGTACACCAAATCAATTAACAGCTTTTCGTGCTGATTTACAAACTAAAGCCAGTCGGTTTGAGAGTTTAGTTTTCTGTATTGGTGAAAATGGCTTGGATTTCGCAGCAAGATTGGGCATTAACCCTGAAAGGTTGGTAAAAACTGCTAACTGGTTAGGACCAATGTTAGTGGAAGCTCATATTTTAGGGGTTAAGGAAATTTTATTGTTTGGTTATCACGGTAAGCTGATGAAACTGGCAGGAGGGATTTTTCACACCCATCATCACTTAGCTGATGGCCGACGGGAAATTCTAGCAGCCCATTGTGCGATCGCAGGTTTACAACCTTCAAATGTAGAAGTAGTATTTTACAGCGCCACTGCTGAAGCTGCATTAAAACACCTCCATTCGCTAGACAGTAATACTGGCAGTAATTGGGTAAATCAAGTTTATAGCACCATTGCCGAAACCATTGATATCCGTTGCCAAGAATATCTTAAAAGCCACAGTGAGAGGGTTACAGTCACAACACTTTGTGGTTCAGTTCTTTTTGATCGCGATCGAGAAATTATCGTCAAGAGTAAAATTGGTTGTATTTTAATGGAAAAATTGTGTTAACTTATTATGAATTATCATAAATAAACCAAATAAATAATCTTTTTCAGTAGATCATTATAGCTTTTAATACAAGCCAAATTTGTCGGATCAACGGACGCGGTAGCAGTCGCGTCTATATATTAGGTAGGATATTAGGGTTTTTTGACCATTACTAGCCTAGCCTAAAAAGCCAGAAGTGCTAATCACGTTTTATCTTTAAAGACACACTCTCGACATAATGAATACAGCGGTGACTCTACCAACCAAACAAGCACCTCAAGTACAAGAAAATTTGGGGGCTATTAATCGCCAAATAATTGTTATTTTAGACTTTGGTTCTCAATATTCTGAACTAATCGCTCGGCGTATCCGTGAGACTCAAGTATATTCTGAAGTTCTCTCCTATCGCACCACAGCAGAACATTTACGCCAATTAAATCCCAAGGGAATTATCTTGTCTGGTGGGCCAAATTCAGTATATAGCGATTATGCGCCCCATTGTGACCCAGAAATCTGGAATTTGGGAATGCCCATCTTAGGTGTATGCTATGGAATGCAGTTGATGGTGAACCAACTAGGTGGGGAAGTCACCAAAGCTGAGCGAGGTGAATACGGCAAAGCACCATTATATATAGATGATCCCACCGATTTGCTAACTAATGTTGAAGATGGCACAACAATGTGGATGAGTCATGGCGATTCAGTCACAAAAATGCCATCTGGATTTGAACTATTGGCACATACAGAAAATACTCCCTGTGCTGCTATTGCTGACCATGACAAGAAACTTTATGGTGTACAGTTCCATCCAGAAGTGGTGCATTCCCTTGGTGGAATAGCATTAATTCGTAACTTTGTTTACCACATCTGCGACTGTGAACCCACCTGGACAACAGCAGCTTTTGTGGAAGAATCAATTCGGGAAATTCGCGCTAGAGTTGGTGAGAAGCGCGTATTATTGGCTCTTTCTGGGGGTGTAGATTCTTCCACTCTGGCATTTTTGCTGTATAAAGCCATTGGTGAACAGCTAACTTGTGTCTTTATCGACCAAGGCTTCATGCGTAAGTTAGAGCCTGAAAGATTACTCAAACTATTCCAAGAACAGTTTCATATTCCGGTGGAATATGTCAATGCTCGCGATCGCTTTATTAAAGCTATTGCTGATATCATAGACCCCGAAGAAAAACGCCGTCGCATCGGCCATGAATTTATACGCGTATTTGAAGAAACCTCCAAAAAACTCGGTCACTTTGACTATTTAGCTCAAGGTACTCTCTATCCTGATGTGATTGAATCTGCTGATACTAATGTTGACCCCAAAACCGGCGAACGAGTAGCAGTAAAAATTAAGAGTCATCACAATGTTGGTGGTTTACCCAAAGACCTCAGATTTAAACTCGTTGAACCCTTGCGCAAACTTTTTAAAGATGAAGTCCGTAAAGTAGGTCGTTCCATTGGTTTACCAGAAGAAATTGTCCAAAGACAACCCTTCCCCGGCCCCGGTTTAGCAATTCGTATCTTAGGCAAAGTCACAGCCGAAGGGTTAAATATTTTACGCGATGCTGATTTAATTGTCCGCCAAGAAATCAATCAGTGCGGCTTGTATCATGACTATTGGCAAGCATTTGCCGTATTATTACCAATTCGGAGTGTAGGCGTAATGGGTGATAAGCGTACCTACGCTTACCCCATAGTTTTACGGATTGTCACCAGTGAAGATGGGATGACAGCAGACTGGGCCCGTGTACCTTACGATGTCCTAGAAGGAATTTCTAACAGAATCGTCAATGAGGTAAAAGGCGTTAACCGTGTGGTTTATGACATCACTTCCAAGCCACCGGGAACTATCGAGTGGGAATAGGTGACAGGTGACAGGTCACAGGTAAGAGAGCAGGGGGAAAGATTAATTCTTTCTTGTTTCTTCTAATCGTGGAACGTGGCGATATCCTGACTCCTGACTCCTGCTCCATATAGTTCATTTTTTTGGCGATAAGTCCTAAAAAAATCGCCAATTATCAATATTTATCTAATTTAGGAAACCCTGATGAATAATCCTAGTTTTTACCACTAGATTAAGAAAATTAATTAACGGTAATAAATCTCATTTAACGCAGTAAAATTACCATTGGTATGGTGGCTGAGGATAGCAAGAAAAGTTGATGTAAAATTCTTCTTTCTAATTCCCAACACCTATGGAGATCTTATGCAAAATAATCTCCGTCTGATTGGATTACGCATTCTGGTAGTTGATGATGATGATGATAGTTGCTTTTACCTGACTATCGTCTTAGAAGCAGATGGAGCCATAGTTAGAACAGTTCCATCAGCAGCATTAGCTCTAGAAATACTACCCAGATTTAAACCTGATGCTTTGATCTGCGATATTGCACTACCTGGTGAAGATGGCTACACTTTAATTCGGAAAGTGCGATCTCGCAAAGCCTATGAAGGCGGCAGAATTCCGGCTGTTGCTTTAACTGGTTATGCAGATAGTGACGATCGTAGCCGTGCCTTAGAAGCTGGCTTTCAAACTCATGTAGCTAAACCTGTTGATCCTGGTGAATTAGTAGAAATTATCGCCAATTTAGTCACATTTTCTAAGTGTTAACTTGGAAATGGGAGTAAATCAAAATCTACTACCTTACTCGATTTTCAAAACTAATGCTTTCAGACTTATAAGCTGGTGGCTCAACGTGAGTTAAAATCCTGACAGGACTAAAGCGTTCTTCTAATTGACGTTCTAGTTCTTCAGTAATTCGATGAGCAGTTTCTACATCTGGTGCATCTACTATTAAATGCATTTCTATAAAAACTTGGCGACCCAAAACGCCACGGGAAGCAATGTCATGACAGTTAATTACGCCTGGGACAGAAACTGTGATCGCATGAATGGCTTCGGGAGCGATCGCCATTTCATCTACCAACCAAGGTAAGTTCTCTTTTAACACTGACCAACCACTCCAAAATACTAACAAAGCTACCGGAAAAGCCAACACCACATCTAGCCATTGAAAATTTAGCCACCAAATACCTATTAACCCTCCCAGCACAGAGATAGTCACCCAAATATCACTCATTGTATGTGTGGCATCAGCCATTAAAATTGAACTACCTACCCGTTTACTAACACTACGTTCATAAAAAGCGACAGAAATATTTATTCCTAGGACAATTAATAATAACCACAACTCAGAACCTGATATTTTCACAGGTGAACCACCTTTGAGAATTTGTTCTATTGCTCCTTGGAGAATTTCAAAACAAGCTATCCCTAAAAAAGCCGCTATCCCCAAAGCACCCACAGCTTCAAATTTATGGTGTCCATAGGGATGTTCTCGATCTGGTAACGGAGAAGAAAACTTACTAGCAATCAATCCTAAAACGTTATTGGCGCTATCTGTCACACTATGTAATGCGTCAGCCAACAAGCTTAAAGAACCTGTTGAATACCCTACCACTACTTTTAATGCCATCACAAATAAGTTGAGCAGGAGAGTAATAATTAAAACCCTTCTTACCTCAGCGCGATTATCGTAACTCATAAACAATTTATAACATCATGTTCTATCACTTCTACTGTAAAACCTAAAGCAAAAATAAAAACAAAAGAAATGTATCAAAGTCCTACAGTATAACGAATAAAACTCTCTATAAAATCTAAATTTTTTACAGAACTATTGAGATTAATTATAGTTAAATTTCATTGCAATGCAGTAATAGATAGCTACTATTCTTGTTGATAACAGACTATTATTATCATGAATAACTAATCCCACTTTGAAAAATAATTGTGCCAAATTGATTTATAGACCTATAAGCAGAAAAAGATTTCTAATCCAGAATCTAAAATAGTCACAGAACTTACGTAAGTAGGAAGGCACAAAAAAACCTTAGACGCGCAGCGGCTTCTCGGAGAGAAGTATCTAACGAAAAGTAAAATTAACCACAACCTCTTCCCTATTGCATGAGTGCCCTTCGGTTTCTCCAGTCGCACCCTGGGGGAAGGCTAAGCGCCCCTACATGGGGGAAACCACGCCAATTGCTGTATCCCCGGAAACCCGTCCACCGCAGCGGCTCCCCAAGACCGCGTTGGTTCACCTCTTGCCTTGTTATAACGACAATTTTTAACACCCACCTACTTAACTGGCATATTAGTATGGTGTGTCAGACCTATAAATTGGTTAACGGGACGTAAACAGAAATCAAGCCCAAAATGTAGCCCAGACTGGCTTGGTAAGGAGGAAACACGTTCGGATTTAAGTTGAACCAATCAATAAATAGAAAAGATATGGCTGTTCTAAACGCTTCTAAAGCTGCAGTAAAATTATTCAGAGGTTTCTTGGCCCACCTTGGTCTTCATCCTCCAGTCCACTGATGGCAAAGAATAAAAGTGTAGGCACAGAAAACCAAAATAAAATGGCGCAGTCAACTGCTGTTATCTCCAACTTGATATTCTTTGAGTCCTAACCATCCCTTGGCTTCCCTGTAAACAACTTATACCCAATTTCTTTGACAATATGTATCAACTATCCAGGTGTGATAATTGATGAAGAAACATTGGTCATAAAGTAGTCAATATCAGTGGCTTGAGAGAAAGTAGAAGCCTTGATGACGATAGCAATATTCCCCTTTCCACTTAAGGCTGATATTTCTACTTCTTTAGTTACTACCCATAATATTTTGGATTTATCTAACTCCAGTTGAATTTTTGTAAAAGCCTCTTGGGGTAAATTTTGTGCTAATTCATCTAACCGAATTATTTGTGGACTATCCTCTTGGTCACTGGCAAGGACTTTGGGATTTTTAGCTAATCCTCCCCAATACTTTCAATTCCGATTTTCTATCTTTAATAAGAAAGATGTATTGTGGCCATATCCAGCATCTATAATTACTATTCCTGGTTGATAACCACGGCTTAAGGTCAGATCTATTAATTTAATTCCTAACTCAGGTTTATTCTCAAATAGAGGGTCTTGTTTCCCTTTGGGTCAAGAATCACCGTGGTGATATAAATCATATATCTAATGGTAAGCTTTTACTGCCATATAGATGTGTTGTTACTACTACTATTCCAGTATCCCTTTTCCCAACTTCTCCAATATATTCTCTTCCTACTCCATCCCTAAAATTCCCCCTTTTTCTATGGTCATAATCATGAATTATTAAGCTAAGTCCTCTGGTGATTCTCCTCTGACTACACTTGTTCATAATCTCTAACCGACGGTAATTGACTTGGGAACTGGACCAAGGTGCTTCAGTTAAAACGTGGTGTAATCGGTGGTAGGTCACCCCTAGGGCATTCTCTGCCATTTGAAATAGGTTTTTTCTCTCACTTTCACCCAATCATCCCCCTAAATAATGTCTAAACTCTGTTCTTTCCCCTTTATGAGTAAATACATCATCAAACCTTTAACACCATCTTTCAAACCATGGTGCCATTGCTGGGGCAGTGGTTTCTTTCATCAGCTTCTTGGAACGTGAAAGCTACACCGAAACCGCACTATACTCCTTTTTACTCTTAACTTTTGTTTAAGTTCCATTAATATCAATAGATTTTCGGCATCTGACGCACCCTACAATAGATTTGATTGTCACACTTGCATAAGTCCTCAGTCAGTTTTGTCATTGGTGATTTTTCCTCTCCTCCCCCACATCCCAGACTCAATCACTCTATCCTGCTAAGATATGTAATTACCAAGAAGTTTGAATCAAAAAAGTCTATGTCTTCTAACCCGATGACACTGAACCTCGGTGAAGGTTCTGTATCCTTCAGTTTTTCACCCCAAGCAGCACGAGAATTAAAAGCAGCAATCAATGAATTAATAGTAAGCCTAAAAGCTGTTGCCGCTAAACCTACCCCTGGAGGTGGTAAAGTGACTCCCCAAGCTCCTTTAGAGTATCGCTATACTGGTGAGGTATTTTTAGAAGTTTTCTGCAATCCCAATATTTGGCCTACCCCCTTTGCAGCCAAAGTCCTGCTAACTATCCGCAATATCAACATTCGCTTAACTACAGAAGCTGAACTCACTCGCATGATTGAGGATATTAACCAGTATATAGAACAAGTAGACTAACCCTATCACAGCTAACACCGTCATATCCGACACATTTGGCTATCAAGCATCAGGTATACTGCACAATGTCATCAGAACACTAAATTTGGGGATCGCTTGCACTATTGTCCACAATTTGTTACAAAAGTACAAATAACTTCTAGAGAGCCAGAACCTAATGTTAGGCGGACTTACTGGTTTCACAGATCCCAAAGACACAGACTGGGGAGAGCGAATGCTCAACAGAGTCGCCAGCCAAACAATTCGCCACCTGTTTACCCAAAGCGAGTCAGTAGAAGTCTTTGTGCGCTGCTATCCCTCCAGCAAACTGTTGCAAGGCAGCATTGATAGCTTTAAAATGAGCGGTCGTGGTTTAGTAATTCGTAAAGACTTCGCAGTTGAGGAAATGTCCTTTGAAACCGATGCAGTGTCAATTGACTTCAGCTCGATTTTGAGTGGCAAACTAAGCCTTAAGCAACCCACCCAAGCGGTAGCGCAAGTAATATTATCGGAAACAGGTATAAATCAAGCTTTTCAGGCAGAATTGGTTAAAAAGCGTCTGCTCAACCTTTCTGAAGCAAGTTTAACGGCGATATCTGGTGGTGAACCAGTTTCGTTTACGGAAGTTCAAATAAAGCTATTACCGGGAAACCGCTTGCATCTGTTAGCTAAAGCCGATTTAAATAACGGCGAACTCATATCGCTGAGTATGACTCTTGGTATCGGTATTGAAAGACGGAGACGGGTTTCTTTTAAAGACCCAAAAATTGAACTTGAGCAAATTCCAGAAGCACAGCGAGAAGTTTCTCAAACTTTAAGCACCGTACTGGTGGAAATTTTAGATAAGATGGTCGATTTAGATCGCTTTGACTTAGATGGGGTAAAAATGCGACTTAATCGTTTAGAAACTGAAGGACAGAGGTTAATTTTTAGCGGTTATGCGGAAATAGAACGTATTCCTAGCAATTCTTAAATCCATATTTTGTAACTCTAATTGTCAAAAAAAAATTAGTTGATTATCCAAAGCAAAAATCCCCCATCTGAGTGGGGGATTTTTTTAAAAATTGACATATAGATTGCAGATCAATGAGGTACAGAATCTAAATTGAAACCTAGACAGCAAGAGAGTTTTATTCCTGACTCCTGACTCCTGCTGTATTCAAAGTTAGTCCTTTTCAATCTTTATATTGCTAAAACTTTAGCTGGTTCAGGTTTCAACAAGCGATTGAGTAAAGATGCAGGACCTTGACTATGAGGCCAAGTAAAAGCATGGCGAAAAGCGGCATCTTGACAAGCTTGTAGCTGTTGGAAATTAATGATGTCGTAAGTCAATAGATTTTCATACTCAAACGGTAGCCGCACGTTATGTAAGCCAGCGTTGTCTGTACAAATTGCAATATCAACCCCTGCTTCAAAACAGCGGTCAAATACTAACTTCAGTTGATGGATATCCTGTAAAGTTCCTGTTTTTAGGTAGGTTGTGGGACAAACTTCTAAACATTGTCCACGTTTGGCTAAATCTGGCAATAATTCAGGATAAAGTAATGGAATTTGGATACCGTGACCAATTCGCATTAAATAAGGTAGTAGTTGAGGATAACAACCTGCTGTAGTTTCATAAAGATGTCCGGTAGTGTTCAAGCCTAAAGAACGGGCATAATTATATAAACTTACCCATTCATCCATACGTTCAGCATAATACTGATCGCCACCAGCTATATCTACTGCACAAACATATTCCCTATTCCCTGCTGCTAAATCAACAATTGCCTTATTGACTTGATAGGGTAAACCAGAGTGCATACAGAGAATTTGACTATTAACAATTGGATATTCTGAGGAATGGCTGACTTTTCCCACAATCTCAACAATTTCCGTCATCTTGTCAATTCTTTCATTTTGACCCAGATGTTCAGGTGTCCGCAAATAGGGAGTATAGCGGAGTTCTAAATAAGCCAAATTTTCAAATATATACGCACCCCGTAGCAACCGATAGATAAAGTAAGGCAAAGTTTCTACAGTTTGCACACTTTCTACCAAGGTATGTAGTTCTAGATATTTATCTAGAGTGTTACGAGGACGGGTATAAAAATCTTCAAATTCTGAATATTCAGCAAAACGAGAAATTAAGTCTGTAGCATGGCGCTCAAAATATCGCCACAACACACGAGGGACAACAGAACCCCCCAAGTGTCGATGTAATTCAGCGTATAACGCCATAATGGTATTTTTTGGATAAAAATTTCATTAATTGTAACAAAGGCTAGAAATAAAACTATACATATCTAAAGAAGAATTCTTTTTTGTTTTTTGAATAAGGACAATGCTCGCTAGATATTTGCTGGTTTGGTAAAGTTACAAACTAATTTGGATAGGATGTTAAAAATAAGTAGATGCATTTTTTAGGTAAATAGTAAATAGATGAAAGCAGTAAATACACGAAATGCTTTGTAATATATATATATTATTATTACTGTATTTCTGTATCCTGATTAGGGATTTGAGCTTGTTCAAACAAGCGAGATATCGTAGGATATAGAGATGAAAATCCCTGCTAAAACTTATAAAAATACAGAAATTCTAAAAATTTTATCACGGGGAATTTCTAGCACGCCACGTAAAATTACTTCTCGCAAAGCAGAAACAATTGTAATTTCTACTGCTGCACCTACAGAAATACTATGTTCGTGGATATAATCAACTAATAATCTAAATAATTCGACCAGTATCAAGATAAACAAAATATCGGATGTGACTAGCCGCAAATCTAGTGGATGCAAAAAGGAGAGGAACATATCTCCTAATCTGATTAGCATGACACACAATAAACCTACGCACAAAGAAATAACAATAATGTCTTGAAAAATCTCTAAGTTACGGATAATTCTATGTTTCTTAAAACAACTATTTAGTTCTGTAAGAATACACTTTGGCATAATATCTCCAGGATATCTAGATTCGTCTATTTCTATTATTGATTGGTAATGAAAAATGTTAAATTAGAATTCAAGTTCACAATGTTTACTGTAAGCAATAAACAAATTAAAAATTAAAAATTCACAGTGAGTATCTCAACTTTAAATAATATAGGACTATGGGGATTTTTATGTAACAAGGTGCTTTAGGCTAAAGCCTAAAGCACCCTACTGAAGATTTACTTTATCTAACAACCACATCACTGCACTTTCTATATCTGGGACTTCTTCTCCTGGTGGTATGGGTGGACGGTTTACCATCACTACTTTTATTCCCATTTCTCGCGCTGCAATAATTTTGGGATATGTGGCATTACCGCCACTATTTTTGCTGACAATGGTATCTATTTGATGGTGAGTTAAAATTTCCCTTTCGTTTTCTAAGTTAAAGGGACCGCGATCACACAAAACAAATCCAGGTGGAGTAATAACATTAGCAGGAGGCGGATCTATCATTCGCATTAAAAACCACATTTCTTGCAAATGGGTAAAAGCAGAAATTTCTTGTCTACCAATAGTCAAAAAGACCCGTTTTGCTTGATGTTCTAAAGCTGCTGCTGCATTAGTAATATTTTCTACTTCTATCCAATGATCGCCTAAGAGTTTTTCCCAAGGGGGACGATTTACTAATAATCGAGGAATACCTGCTTCTGTTGCTGCTATCGCTCCATTCCAGGAGATATGATTGGCGAAGGGATGAGTAGCGTCAATTAATACATCTATTTGCTGATGCTGTAAATACTCAACCAAACCTGTCACACCGCCAAAACCACCAACGCGAACATTACCAGTCGGTAAAACAGGTTCACGGGTACGACCGGCTAATGATGTGATCGCCTCAATTCCACTAATATCATTTATTCTTGACACTAGTTGTGCTACATCACTTGTTCCACCTAGAATTAAAACACGCAACATAGAAATCTTGGATTTTAGATTTTGGAATTTTATCCATTCTCCAAACCTCTCTCCTCGCAGGAGAGAGGTTTGGAGATAGGTCAATTAATTAAGTGATAAAGACGGAATTCTTGCCAAAATACCCTTTTCCAAAGGTTCTGGGCGTTCTGACCAAGGTAGGAGGCCATCAGGGTGAGAGTAGTATTTACTGGCACATTCCAGCACTGCTTCAGCACAACCCTCAATCGGCAAATCACCGAATAGATAAGTTAATTTACCTTGACCAGCAAAAGCGATGACACAGGAACGGTTACAAGCACTCATGCATTCAACTTCTTTGATGGGGAATTCATCCCGTAAATCCCAATTTTGCGCGACTTGCTGAATTTCTTGTAAAAGTTTTTGACCGCCACTTTCACCGATACGCTTACCATCTTGCCAAGCACTGGCACAGGTTTTACACACAAATAAACTATGAGAAGCTAGACCAGTGTCACTGGTAGGGGAAATTGGAGAAATATTAGCAGCAGTCATCTGTATCCTCGCAGATTTGCACAATTTATAATTATACTGCAAGCATTTTGACTTACACAGTTTTTGATGATATCGGCTGTTGTCACACGGTGCTGGAATCTGTGTCTGTATTCAAATTCGTTAAGTCTTTACCTTCCAGAATACTACCTCTCAGATCTGCCTCCTCAAGATTTGTCCATAGAAGATCCGCCCCTAGAAGATTCGCTGTATAAACATCTTGATGAATCAGAATACAATTCTGTAAATTTAAATGACTCAAATAATTTAAGCAGAAAATCTTACTAATATAATCTAATCTTTGTCCACGTAATCGATAAATCCACACACCAAAATTTTCACAAGAATGCCATTTAATTTCGGAAACTTTCTTTGTCACTTTAGCAAAAGCATTTAAGACAACTAATAATGCTTCTTCTGCATGTCGCGCTTGCCGATTTTCTTCATAAAAGTTAGTTAAGTTTAATTCTTCTATCGGCATCCCATCAGGTAACATAAAACTAGTGAAATTAGATAAAGTCTGCTGCTATTTCTCAATATTTCCTAGTTCTTGCAACCGCATTTCATCACAAATAAAGCTAAATAGATACTCATTCAGCAGAGATGTCCCACACAATATAGCCCATTGTTTTATTGCACAAATTCATAACAGCGGCTTTTGCTCCAGCTTTGGTTGGTGCTGTGAAGACACTCCCAAAGTTAACGTTCAACTTTTTATTGAAAATAGAAACTGGCTTTGTGATGAAAATCCCTAATATGTTACTCATAATATTATGTTTACTTAATTACTTCTAAAGTAGGTTGGATAGAGGAAAGAAACCCAATATTAGAAATCGTTGGTTGTGTTGGGCTTCCCAAGGTCTCAACCCAACGCACACATCATATTGGTATATTCCCAAATTTAGAAGAAATTTGGGGATCTTTTTTCTGATATTTTTACTATTTAAAATCTTAAACCCACACCAGCTTGGAAAGATAAAGCCGTACCTCCACCATTGCAATAAGCATCAAACGTAATAATCGTGTGAACAAAAACCATTCCTTGTATTGCTATTAGGAACAACATAATCAGTTCCCGGTTGCAAAGTAAAACTGATTTTATTACCTACAGGACAAGCACTATCACAACTAGTTAATACCATTCCAGCACCTAGGTAAACATCAGTTTGCCAGTTGAGGGGCAGATCATAAGAAACTGTAGGTACTATTGCTGTACCTTTCCCAATTAAGGCTTGAGTGCGGAAAGAAACCGGGGTTTCTAGTAATTTGTAGCGAAAAGCCAAAATCCCACCCAGTTGAGTATCATAACTTAAGCAGCAGGACCAAAACCTATATAGATACCTACCATAAGCGACTTGAGCTTGTACTGGTTGATTATTGATAGCCAAACTTAAAACCACAGCAGTTCCTAGAACAGAAACTAAATATTGAAGATACTTCATTACCGTACTGCTCCTAACACCATTTATATAAATATGTTATCTATATTACTCTTAACGGTGATTGGTGATTGGAAAAGAAGGGAACAGGGAATAGGCGAAAAGCAAAAGATAGGAAGTAATATATCCCCCTATTACCCCATATCCTCTATCACCTGTCACCTAAATACTATGGACAACGGGAATGAATACCACCCTTGGTACAAATGAAAGCTAGTTGCTGGGGATCTAAATTTTTAGCTTGGCTAAAATCAACTCCTTGGACTATAGCTGCTTGTGAACCGAGATCGGAAGTTTGGACAAATTGATCTCTGGGGTCTTGTTTACCAGGGAAGAGAATAGTTCCTTGAAAATCGGCTCCTTCCAAATTTGCCCCCCGTAAATCTGCACGGCTTAAATCAGCATTCCGCAGGTTGGCGTTTTTCATGTTGGTAGAGCGTAAAACAGCACCTAATAAACGAGCTGCACTAAAGTTAGCATTGGTGAGGTTAGCATTATCTAAATAGGCTTCTGATAAGTCTGCACCTTGCCAGTCTGTGTTGGTTAAGTTGGCGTGTGATAATTGTGTACCAATGGCAGAAACACGACCTAAATTAGCAGCATACAAATCTGCTTCCATTAATTTTGCGTCGCTGATGTCTGCTCCTGTGAGAATTGCATCTTCTAAAATTGTTTTTTGCAAATCGCTACCTATTAGTTGGGTACTGCTGAGGTTAGTTCCCACTAATTTAGCATGGGACATGTTGGCTTTATTGAGGATGGAACGGCTTAAATCACTGCGACTCATCAATACACGACTAAGATTAGCTTCAGTGAGGTTAGCTTGCTTCATTTGAATTTTACTCAAATCAGCGATCGCATCATCATAAGTATCCCAACGTCCATCTTCACCAGCACTGCGGAAGCGACTAGCTTTTAAACTGGCTTGGTTAAGGTTGGCAGATTTAAAAACTACTCCAGATAAATCAGTATTGTCCAGTACCAATTTAAATAAAGAATTTTCCTCAGAGCTTTTTGAACCCAATTGGGCATTACTTAAATCTATGTCCTTAACTTTGCCAGTGTAGACAGAGAGAATTTTGTTGATTGCCTGTTGGTTAAGACTTAACTGCTGTTGCCGAATATTTCGGAAAGTACTGACTGATTCTACTTCTCCGGCGAGAAACAAATTCATGCGTTTTAGTTCTGGTATGGCTTTGGGTCCAATATTGGCCAAGGCTTGCTGTATAGTATCTATAGTGCTGGGGTCAGTTTCCTTCACCAGCAAATCTACGAGAAATTTAATTGATTGTGTATCATTCATACCACCTAATGCTAGAATTGCTCTCTGGCGTTCTTCATTGGTGACTCCAGAGCTAGGATTAAGTTCTTTGACAAGTTCGAGAAATTTCTGGCTGTTGATTTGCTCCATCTTACGCAAGCTTTCTTGATTTTGGATGTAAATTTGTGTACCAACTAGTGTTGATAATACCGCTATCATACTCGTTAGCCCGACTACAAATAAGGTGAAACTGGGGCTGCGTCGGATTATATTTGTGGGACTAGGCGGCTGAGTACATGTACTTACTTCCTGAACGTTTTCCAGCGGTAACTGTTCACTAGTATTTTCTGGAGAAGTTTTTACCCATCTGTTGATGTCTCTAGCATCTATGGTATATGTACCTACTAACTGATCATGGAAGGAACGACGACGTTTTTGCGAAGGCCAGCCCATTCCTTCCCCCAGCACCAATAAGACAGCTAAAAATGTGAATAAACCTAAGTTGGGAAAGGTAAAGCTGTAACGCCATAGTATATAAGCAATGGAAACTGGTGCAGTCCAGCGTCCTAGCCCTTCACGAACCACCACAACTCCCAAACCAGGGGTTTGACCTTCTTCATTTACTACCCGGACACGAAACCAACGCTTGGGAAGGGTGCTGCCAGTTTTACCCAGTAAATACAAGTGCCACCCTGAGAGGGTAATAGGTGCTAGTAGGGCGATTGTCCATAAAAAATTAGTCGGACTGGCAACATTATTAATACCATAACTAACTGGTAGTGCTAAAGGCCGAGCAATTGCTCTTTCTGTGACTACCAAAACCGGGTTCAGAGGTACTCGGTTAAGATCGCTGCGAGAATTGGCATAAACGCCCATGCCAAAGGGGACTAACCCGCTGGCAACTACTAGTGTGATTTCGACTGCCCAAGCGGCCAACCGTCTTGTTCCCAGAGGGAGGGAATTAACTTTTTCAGGTTCTTGGGACTGGCTTGATTGATTAATATTTCTCCTGACAGTTGGGGTCGTCATTGCATAATTCCCTTTGACTTTATGTTTACGCCAATCTCGGCGCGGTTAAAATAGACTATTGCTTACGTTGAAAGCTATTAGATACAAAAAATTGGTATCCAAAATACACTAACACTGGTAACAGCGCCAGATTCATCACCGATGCCACAAGTTTAAATACTGTTTGCAGTATGCAAGAAGGCTACGAACATCGCTACACCGGCAACGGCAAGCTTATTCATCCCTCCCTGATAACCCCTGATACCAAATTTGTGCTCGCTGGAAATGCCAGGTTAATTTGGCAAAACCAGACTGTCGTGTCTGTTCTTGCCTCTCTCTTTGGGACGAGATTGGGGAAAATGAATTCATCTCAGCCTCTAGCTTTTGGAGGCGACGCTGGAAGTATTCTTCGGGTTGAGGATTCATGATTTTTTTACTTCAGCTTGAACACTGGTTATACAACCCACTAAGGAAATTTCTTATTCGCTAGTTATGTTAGTGATTTTAGCTAAAAAGGCAATTATAACTTGGGTATCAGCAAGATTTTTCTGCTTCTTCCCCGTTACTTCAGGATATTTTAATTTTTGCTAATAAGTTAGTTGAATTTGACAAGAAAAATTTATACTTTCTCTGTGGGAACAACAACGGATTGTTTCCGTCAAGCAGATCATAAGAATATATATAAATAATATTGCTCTATCAATAGTCGGGAGCATTAATTAAAATGAAGACTTTAAGGTTATTGACCCTTGTTCCCGTATGTGTGGTAACAAGTTTGCTATTTAACCAAGCTAATTTAGCTCAAACTCCTGTCATACAAATTAATCAAAACCTGGCCATAGATACCCTTGTTCTCAATGGTACTTCGGGGGGAATAGTGCCGAGTAATTGCGGAAATATTACTGCTCAACCTAGTCAAGTAATTAAGGTTACAGAATCCCTACCCTATTTGCGATTAACAGTTGAGAGTCAGGGTAAGCCAACACTGCTAATTGACGGACCTGGAGGGCGCTTTTGTGTGTTGGCAGATAATTACTCTGACAATAAACCGGAACTTGCTGGTTTTTGGGAGCTTGGGCAATATTCGCTGTTTATAGGCAATCTATCCCCAGGACAGTTTACTTATAATCTTTCTATTTCCAAACAAAAGAAATAGTAATTGGGGATTGGTGATTGGTGATTGGTAACAGTACAGGACTGATAACTGATAACGGATCAGTCTTCTAGTGATTTGGCTGGGACTTCAATTGCTGTAACATCAATTGTTCCTTCTGGTGCAAAGCGGCTAAATTGATTATTTTCTACTGATAGCTGTTCTCCGCAGTTTTGACACTGCAATTGACTGTTGTTTAAACCTGTTACTTCATATGCGCAGACGGGACACTGACCAGTAACTAAGTTTCTTTGTAGCCACCAACGAAATCCGAAAAATGCTATTACTGGTGTTACTAACAAGAATCCAAAAATAATTAGCAGGGAATTAACCAACCAACCTAAACCTAATGATGCTAATAACCAGGCCACTGCTAACAAAGTGAGCCAAGGACGGAGTTTTTCAAGCTTAAATTGCAAGTTTTGAAGACTCATTTCTCAAATTTTTCTACTCTAGTTTGATCTTAGTTATGCAAGCTTTCAGCTATCAGCCATCAGCAGTCAGCTTTTTCAGGCTAACGCCAAAAATACCTATTTGTTAATTAACCAATTTCTCAAATATTCTGACTCCTGACTCCTGACTCCTGACTCCTGACTCCTGACTCCTGACTCCTGACTCCTGACTCCTGACTCCTGACTTAGTTATTAGTTATTAGTTGATTGGAGCATTTGCTGTAAACGTTGTTGAAAAGCTTGTATCCCAAAAATAGCGATCGTTTGCTCTCTTAACCATTTACCATCACAACGTTGATCCTGACCTTGAAGAATTTCAATACAAGCTGCTGCCACTGCATCAGGATTCCGGTGTTGTACTCTCCATCCTAGTTTACCATCTTGTAATGGGTCAGCCGAGCCATCATCATCACCAGATAACACTGGGACACCACAAGCCATTGCTTCTAGGTAAACTATACCAAACCCTTCTTGGGAGGGCATAATATAGGCATCGGCTAGGCGATAGTGTAACATTAATGCTTCTGTAGGTATAAAACCAGCAAAGATAAGGGGATCGCTCACACCTAAATCTTTTGCTAACTGGGCTAATCTTGGTTGGTCATTACCACGGCCAATCACTAAATATTTTACCTCTGGAAACACCTGGATAATCTGTGGTAAGGCTCTAATTGTTACATCCACACCTTTATAAATATCTCCAGACCACAACCGCGCCACTGTCATTAATACTTTGGCATTATTTAAACCATACTTTTGGATTAATTCCAGTGCTTTTTCTCCAGGAGTAAACTTCTCTCCATCTATTGCACAAGGTAGCATTTGTACCTTTTTTGGGTCGATACCATTAGCAGCACAAGCGCGATCTCGACTATAACGGCTAATTGTCCAAATTGCTGAAGCTGAAGCTAAAGCACGTCGTTCTGTATTATTTAGAGGTTCCCATACCTCCTTACCATAAGTGAGTACTGTATAGGAAATGCTCAAGGGCTGACATAAAATTTGTATCAGTCCTGCTAACTTAATATGACCACAGAAAACTTGTTGCGGTCGTTTTTGCAGAAGATATCGAACTAATGCGATCGCCAATTTGAGTCTACCTATTTTGGACGATTTGCTTTTAAAATAATGAAACTTTAAATTTACTGATGCGAAAATATTAATACAAGCAGGACTATCTCGCAACAAGAAAACTTCGGCTTTACAAGTTTGATTTAATCCCTGATAGACACGAAAAATATCCTTAATATAGGATTGAATTCCACCTTCAACTGTAAAGAGTTCTAAGAACACAAATAGATGATTATTTGGCACTTTATTAATTGGCATTTTTGGGTTTTACTATTTCTTATGAACTTCTATAAAAGGCTCAATTTTACCACTTTCTAACTGGTGTAAATCTCTTTGTACCATATTGTCTAAAAGTTGTTCAAAACTAACTTGCGGTTCCCACCCCAGGTTCTTTTTAGCTTTATCAGGGTTAGCTACAAGTTGAAAATGTTCATCTGCTCGTAATAAATTAGTATTCACAATTACATACTTTTCCCAATCAAGTCCGACAGCATCAAAGGCTGTACTAGTTAATTCCTTAACACTGTGGAGCTTACCTGTACCAATTACATATTCTTCTGGTTGATCAACCTGCAGCATTTGCCACATTGCATTTACGTAATCTCCCGCAAAACCCCAATCCCGTTGAGCATCTAAGTTACCTATTTCCAGGGTTTGGGCTAAACCCAATTTAATTGATGCTACTGCTAAAGAAACTTTCCGTGTCACAAACTGAGGAGGACGTAAAGGAGACTCATGGTTATATAAAATACCACTACAAGCAAACAAACCATAACGCTGTCGGTGATGTACCATCGTCCAGTGAGCGTGTAATTTTGCGGCTGCGTAGGGATTTTTAGGACGGAAAGGAGTTTCTTCATCCTGGGGAGAAACAGTTACATTACCAAACATTTCTGAACTGCTGGCTTGATAAAACCTTGTAGATAAACCAACTTGCCGGATTGCGTCTAATAATCTGGTAGCAGTACCCGTGATGAGCTCGAGTGTTCCCAAAGGATCATGCCAGGAATCGGGAACGAAACTGGGAGCAGCTAAATTATAAATTTCCTGGGGTTGTAGTTGTTCAACAGCAGTGAATAAACCCGCACTATCTCTTAAATCAACAGTATAAATTTCTACTTTATCTGCCAGCTCTCCCAATTTTGACAAATTAGGTTGTCGGTGAGGAGGCACCAAGCCTACGACTCGGTAATTTTGGTTAAGAAGTAAATGACTGAGATAGTAGCCATCTTGACCTGTAATGCCAGTGATTAGCGCTGTTTTTGTCATAGATATGGTTTTTGATATGACAGTTTTAGTTTAGGGAAATTATGTATCTAGTATATTTAGTATTATTTTTACAGAGAAATTGGCTTTTCCAGTGGTGAGATTTCGGAATTTTATCAAACATTTATTAAAGATTTACGAGTATATTGAATTTGACAGTATCTCCTTAAAGATATGATTAAATGGATAGCAAGCAAAATCTGTTTACACCTGTTCCACTTAAACTATATATTAACCATATATTCTACCTAATCTGATTTTCATAGCTCTTATAACTCGGTTAAGGACGATTGATAGCATTCCAACTCGCTGATGGCGACTTATTATCCTCAACGCGCTAGTGCAGGGGTAATTGTCACAGAATGGACAATGGTATCTCCAATGAGTTTAGGTTACATGAGTGACCAGGGTAAATATTCAGATGACAGGTGGGAGAATGACAACTGGTAACAGATGTTGTTCATGTATAGCAATCTGGCAGGATTTCCCACTCATTTTTGTTAGGGGGATAGTTGCCTGTTTCTCCCAGTGTGATCGCAGCAGTGGGTTCATTACATAAACTGATTAATAAAGTATAATTAGATACTAAATACCAATTGTAAATCGAGGAGATCCTTGAAATAGTTGAGCAATTCCGGCAAGGGGCAAAAAATTCTTTATTAGCTGGTTTTGATAGTGTGGAACTACACGGTGCTTTTGGTTATTTAATTGACCGATTTTTACAAGATGGTTCTAAGCAACGTACTGATGAATATCGTGGTTCAATTGAAAACCGCAGCAGGTTTCTATTGGATGTGGTCACTGCTGTGGCTAAAGTTTGGGGAGGTGAGCCCATCGGTATTAAACTTTCACTTAGTAATACATCTTACGCGATGCAAGATAGCAATCCTCTAGCAACTTTTGGTTATGTAATTCAGGGAATTAACTCCTTTGGACTAGCCTATTTGCATTTGATGGAAGCCAATTAAATTGATTTAGCTACCTGTCTGTTGAATCCTGTAATTACTCAGTTTAGCCCCATTTACCAAGGCACAATCATTGCTAACAGTGGCTATGATCAGATTCTTGGAGAAGGTAATCCAGATTTAGTATCTTTTGGCAAGCTATTTATCTCCAATCCAGATTTACCAAAACCCTTGCAACTTAACGCCCAATTGAATAGCCCAGACCAGAAAATATTTTACACTCCAGATGCTACAGGATATACAGATTATCCCTTCTTAGAATCTTAGAATCTTCACAAATTTATCTCGATTCCTGTGAAAAATCATAAGCTAACCAAAGTTTTCAGTTTTATAATTGTCGAGGGCAGCTAACAAACCACGTGATTAAAAGATGAATCATAATAGGTTGTATAAAACCTATTTAGTATCTTTTTCAAAAAAAATAAATCATCTATGCTAGTTTGAAAGTCTGTTTTTTCCATTAAGTATCACTTCGCAGGCACACAAAAATATGGATTCGTCAAATTTTACTACACTCCAGAACTTAGAATCTGCTTTCGGTGGTGAATCGATGGCAAATCGCAAATATCTGTTCTTTGCAAATGTAGCACGTCAACTGGGTTTTTCAGACTTAGCAAGACTTTTTAAAGAAACAGCAGATCAAGAAACTGAACACGCTTTTGCACATTTCGAGTTATTACATCCAGAACTAGTTGTGAAAGATGCCGCTAGTTTAACTGATCAACAAAGACGGGAAATAGTATCTCGCTGTTTGTCTTTAGCAATTGAAGGTGAAACCTATGAATATACTACAATGTATCCTGAATTTGCTGCTGCTGCTCAAAAGGACAGAGACAATCCAGCAGCTGAAGAATTTCTTAAACAAGCCCAAGAATCTAGCGACCACGCTAACACATTCCGCGCCGCAGCACACCGTTTTGGGTTATTAAAATTCATCGAAAATTACCACGCAGATCGTTACACCGAAGCATTAGAAGTATTAAATGGAGGACAAGCTGTAAGCAGAGTAGCAGGTGAAGATCCTCAAACTCAAAAATGGATTTGTAGACAATGCAGCATGATTTATGATCCCGTTGTTGGTGATCCTGATTCGGGAATTGCACCTGATACACCTTTTGCACAAATTCCCGATGATTGGAGTTGTCCTATTTGCGGTGCGACTAAAAAGACTTTTAACCCACTGGAAACAAAAGTTCCTGCTTAAGGTAACAGCCAAATTTTAATTAATTTAAATCCCTCTTTCGTGATAATCTATAAAATACGGAAGGGGTATTTTTTTAGTTTCTATTAACTGGATTGTATTTCTGAACAGAGAAATAAATATGCATGCAGCAAAAAATAAGAAAAATATACAATACAGACTCGAAGATTCTTCAACACCAGATATATTCTATCATTCCTTTACTCCTGTTTTAGGGTAAGGACTCAGGTGGTGGAGTATTGACAAGTGTGATAGGAGAGGCAGAATATAGCAGTTATGGAAAAGAAGCTGCCACCAAAACTAGACAGAGAGATATTGAAGCAGTTGGCAACAGAGCAACTGGTAGAAATCATTATTGACCAGGGGACAAAGTATAGAGAACCTAACAAATAGAGTAGTAGAACTGGAAAAAGAAATAGAGAAACTCAAAGTCAGTAGAGATTTAGAGACCATAACATGATCCAAATCACCGTCGGGAGACATCCTCCAAAAAACCGAGAACAAACAACAAGAGAAACCAGAAGAAAACCAGACACCAAAATGGAAACCAGGAGGACAACGAGGGCATAGGGGAAAAAGGAGAAAGGGGTTTGGTGGAGTAGATAGAATAAATTTGAGATAGTGGGACGGCAAGTGTGTGGATGGTGAGGTCAGGGGCAATTGTTTGGCGAACCAATAAAAATCCAAACACAACAAGTAGGGGACTTGGTGGACAGGCCAATCCAAAATAGTAGAATATGAAAGATATACGTGGATGTGCAGTGTATGTGGGGCAACACAAAGGCCACAGTGGTCACCAGAGATAGTACTGGGACAAAATATAGGAATCACAGGACAAGCTTTTTTGGGATGGATCAATAACTAGGGCCATTGAGCCTATGAAAAACAACACTTGTTGTTGTGGGAACTGGGTCAAATAGAAATTGGAGTGGGAACATTAGTAGGTACCAATGAAGGAATAGATGGTCCAGTGGCTCAAAGTATTCATAGCCTCAAACAGTGGATAAAACAAACCCAGCCTCATATCCTTGGGGATGAAACACCCTGAGTAGTCAAAGGGGTGAAACAATAGTTATGGATTTTTGCCAATAGTGACTTCCCTTGATTTTATGGGTCCTGATACTCCTTGTCCTGGCGAATTAGAATCCATTGTGGGTTCAAGTTACTCTGATGTACTCAGTTCTGATGACTTTACTGCCTATAACGGTTATGCGGTCACAGCTCAACAGAAATGTCAGGCACATCTACCCCGTCACTTCAAGACACTAATCAAGATTCCTGGCTTCAATCACCAAGAAATTGGCACAAAATTCATGGACCTCATAGATGAAGGTTTTAAAAACTACCCTTTATTCCAACAAACCCAAAACCTTCATGAATTCTTGACTTGCCTATCCTAGTTTCAACCAAAAGTTGAATCTTCCATTCATTCATTGATCAAGCCCCAGGGGAACCTGGTAAACTTTTACCTTCCTTAGGCAATAGACCTTGATCATAATTTAGCTGAACCAAGGTTAGGTTTAGCACTGAAACAACGAAAAGTCTGTGGTGGTTCTCTTTCTCTGGAGCTATTCCAACATCCTGTCAATTTATTGACGGTTATACAAACTTTTCGCCGTCAAGCACTTCCTCTAATTGAGTTTTTTGACCAACCTATGAAAGTCATGGTTCACTCTGCTTTCCATAGATTTTCTTTAATCCCTCTTCCTTAAACCTGAATCCTGACAACTTTAGAAGGTATTTTTATCTATTTTTGCTGGCTGGGAAATGATTGTTTTTTGTTTGATATTAGGTTTATTTATTAGTATTTTAATCTTAGATATTGATAATTGCCATGAAGTAATAACCTGCCATTTCAATTCTGCACTTGGTCAAATTATCTTGCGACAACGAAATATATTCTCTCAAGGAGTAATTGAATTACCACTTTCTGATATTGAAACAGTAAAAATTACCTAGCGCAGTTCTTCTTTGACTACTAAAACTAGTTCTCATAAAAAAATCCAAATTGATGACCAGGTACAAGTAGGTTAGCGTTAAAAATTGTCGTTATGACAGGCAAAAGGCAAGAGGTGAACCAGCACAGTCTTCGAGAGCTACTGCGGTGGATGGGTTTCCCGGCATAAAGCAAGTGGTGTCGTTTCCCCCATGTAGGCGCTTCGCCTTCCCACAGAGTGCAAAAGGGCAAAAGGCAACTTGGATTATTTTAGTATTATATTCTGGTGAATATCGCCGCTTATACTAAAAACGGTTTAAAAGTGTGATTCTGAACTTTCGCGGAGCGTCTCTGAAAGAGATAGTGAAGAATCTCCGAGATACTAGTACCGCTGTGAATTCAAAATGCTTCTTTCAGAAGAGCTAAGCTAACAGGATATCTCCTTCGGAGACGCTCCGCAAAAATTCAGAATGTATATGGCGTGAGCTTTTCAGAGATTTAGAATGGTTGGTTTATTTACGCCGTACTGCACTAGAGCCTAAGGCATGCTCCGAGTTCACGCAGTGTCCCGAAGGGATAAGCTGCACTATATTACACATGACTTACGCCACGCTACGCTATCAGTATGACATAAGTCCAAGTTTTACCCGTTTGGGGTAAACTTATCTTCGTCATAAGATTCACCTATGGATAAAGACATTACTCTATGGTTAACATCGAATTTATCTATCTTATGCGTTTGTTATGTAATTAACTAAATCAATGACTACGGGTATCATAACCTCAAGGTAATCATTATTATCAACTAAAAAATATATATTAGAAAGTTTCCTCAAAATTAAGCCGCCATTATAAATTTTTGCTTATATATCCAATCTAATATTCTAGGAGTTACGCATTGACAAAAAAACTCGTCCATAGGTATTAAGCAGCATCAGTACTGATAAGATTTTCCACAATGTAGTCGCGTACAACTAAAGTGAATAAGTTCCTTTGCAATTCATACCAATTGGAAATTATGTTTTCAGAGCGCATTATTTCTAAACGAACAAATGCTTGAAGTGAACAAAATATCTGTGTTTCAATTCCTTGGCTATCTCTAACCATAAGTCGACAAATTCCACATACTTGTTTGATGGCTCTATGAAAACTTTCAATCCCCCAATGATTATTATGAATTGTTACAAATTCACTTTTGGTGATTTGATTGAGAGCTTCTTCATCTGGTAGATAGACTATATAGTCTCTAGAGTCTTCTTTTTTGAAGTCTTGTCTAAACAGTTTGATCAATCGAAATGCTCTCAAATGAGTTATCAAACCTTCATCAAGAATTCCTAAACTCCTTAATAGACAATAGTTTTCCAGTTTATTTGATACGGTTCTACTTCTGTCAATCCCAAATAGAAAACCCAATTTCTGGTTTTTCGAAAATTTTCAGCTTTCTACCCCTGAATACCAACTGTCTCCTGTAACTATTCTTGGTTTTATACCCCAATCAATCACTTCCTTGAGCATTTCCCGACAACAATCGTTCTTCGTCTTTCCCTCCTTCTTCTCATATATTCTGTAATTTATTGGTACTGAATTTCCATACACATCACTGTAGTACAGTGTGATTAAATTTATTCCTTTCCTGGTCTTATGATATTTCCCAGACCAAGAATAACTGATTAATTCTGAATGTTTTGGGTCACTATACAATTTTTATACTACTGTGTTATCTACACTTGAAATCCCTCATAGTATATTTATGATCTTCTTTACTGTATCGAATAAATATTTCGGTTCCTATCTTCTCTCTGAGCAATAATCTATTCACACTGTCATGTGAAACGTTTTCAAACATCTCTCCCAATCTACAACGTCCCCGATGCTTTGGTTCTGATAGCAAAAACAGAGTGTAATGTTCCAGATTGCATTCTGCTGTAGAAGGTTTAGTCATTTCTCTAATTCTCCCATACCTGCTAAGTAGATAACATTTTTTATCCCTACACTATTTTGCTACTTTGTCAATGCGTAAGTCCTATATTCTTTGCGGCTAAGTTGGAGAACTTTAGCAATGTTTTTATAGTCTTGAGGAATTTGAGTTACACCAACAGCAGTCTTGATTAAAATCAGCCAAGCAGTAATGAAAATTATGAATAATGCTGGTGGTTTATTATCTCTTAAAGGTGCTAGATAAATAGGAACCCAAGCCAAAGGTGGTACAGTTATTAATAACTGAAATAGAGGGTCTAAAGCCTTGGACATGGTTTTATTTACACTGATTAAAACCCCCGGACCAATACCCACAACTGCCGCTTAGCTATAGCTAATAGCAACCCGTTGTAAACTACCCCAAATCTGCCAGAATAATCCTTCCTCAGTACCACCTTTATCATAGAATGGATACAAAATTAATTTCCAGGTGTCTTGAATAACCTGTATGGGTCCTGCTAAAGTCGCTCCTGGAGTCCAAGAGAATAATTGCCAAATCGTCAAGAATATCAGGAGGGCAATAACTGGAGTGACAAGTTCAGGAAATTGCTTTTGCAAACTTGATAAAAAGCTATTATCAACTTTATGGCTTGTGGAAGATTTATGAGCTAAAGTCATGGATGTTATTATCCTCAAATTTACTAATTATTAATCACTAAACACCGGCTTCTTTGATTTTCAAACTATTGAGATATTCCTCTGGTTTTTCTGGATCAAATTTAACGCTATGAAAAAATTTTTCTACTCCAGGAGATGTACTAGTTGGGATATCAGCCGCAGGTATTCCTAGTTCTTTACCAGCTTCTTTCCAAAGATCTTCGCGGTTAACTTTTTTGATCAATTCTCTGGCTTTAGCACCACCATCAGCAATGTAATCTCTTGGTCAGAATACCCAAAGCACATTTTCAATTATAAACCATAAATCATGACTTTGGTAGGGATAAGAAACACTGCTTTTTTAATCTTTCCATTAGTAAGGATCCATTGATTTATCATCAATTTTGCGACCATCACCCATGTCATATTTACCTTGATAGGGATCTACAAGAACTTCTGGTGAAGATAAACCAAAATATTTTTTAGCAGCAAGAATTTCGGCTGCTTCTTTGCGGTTATCAAAATTATCTAGCTATTGCTGGGCTTCCATGATACCTTTGAGTAGGGCTTTTGTGGCTTTGGGATGTTGATCAACCCAATCTCCTGTCATGGCAAAATATTCTTCGGGATGATTTTTCCAAATTTCCGCTGTTAATGCGGTCATGAAGCCAATTTTGTCGTTAACAAGGCAAAATGGCCAGGGGTCACCGGTACTCGAAGCGTCTATTGTCCCGGTTTTTATGTTGGCGACAGTTTGTGGTGCTGGTACTGTTAACAATTTGACATCTGCATCTGGATCAATTCTACTTACGGATAACCAATAGCGAATCGATAAATCTTGGTTAACGTGGGGAAAGGTAAAAGCTGCGGTGAAAGGTATGGAGGATTTAAGTTGGGCTAATAGAGGTTTAGCGCCATCAAGTTTTAAGCTAATACCTTTCCCTAGATGTTTGTTAGCGATCGCAATTCCATTACCATGTGTAATTAATTGACACAAAACATATCAAGCATTTGTTCGTTTAGAAAAAACGTGCTCTGAAAATATAATTTCTAATTGGTATGAATTGGAAAGGAACTTATTCACTTTAGTTGTGCGCGACTACATTGTGGAAAATCTTATCAATACTGGTGCTATCTAATACTCAGATATGAGTTTTTTTGTCAATGCGTAACTCCTAGAATACTTTTTCAAAATTCTTATTCCTTCACCATTAACATACATTTTCACTGGTTTGAGAATTGGGATAGGTTTAGCTCGGTTAGCAATTATTGCAGTAGAAATCGTCATGTCCCGGATTGTGGGAATTGGCTTTTTTATCTGGGATACTTATCACAATAACAACTTTAGTGAAGTTATTTTGGCTCTAGTTTATATCGGTGTTGTCGGTCTAATCTTATATAAACTCATGGCTGCACTACAAAACTGGATTTTACCAGAACAAAAATAGGGGCTGGAGACTGGGTACTGGTTACTGGGTACTGGAAACAGTATTACCAATCACCAATTACCAATTAAAATACGAAATACAAAATCTAAAAATATGTCTGTATTTATTGCTGTCGATAAAATTGATAAGGTCTTTGAATTAACCAGTAGCGGTCAATATATCGCCCTTAAAGGGATTAACTTAGAAATCAAGAAGGGTGAATTTATTTCTCTTATTGGTCACTCTGGTTGTGGTAGATCTAATCTTTTAAAGATGATTGCTGGTTTAGATTTGCCCAGTGAGGTTTTAGTCACTTTGGAAGGTCAAAGGATTAAAAAACCTGGGCTAGATAGAATGGTGGTGTTTTAAAACTATTCTCTTTTGCCTTGGCGAACTGTCAGAGAAAATATAGCCTTGGCTGTAGATTCAGTCTTAAATGGGATGCCAGCTGCCGAACGTAAAGCCATAATCGACAGACATACATAGAGATATGGTGCGTTTACGTCCCCATGCTGACAAACAACCAGGAATGTTATCTCGTGGACAAAAGCAACCGGTTGTGATCGTACCGGCTTTGGCAATTCGTCCTAAACTATTACTATTAGACCACCCCTTCGGTGCTTTAGACGCACTGACTCGGGGTAACTTGCAAGAACAATTAATGCAAATCTGCGAAGAAAACGAAGTCACAGCAATCATGATGACACACGACGTAGACGAGGCCGTTTTGTTATCTGAGAGAATTGTGATGTTGACCAATGGACCAGAATCTAAAATTAGTCACATTTTAGAAGTAGATATTCCTAGACCCCGTAAACGCATGGAAGTTGTAGAACATCCCAGTTACTACAGTTTGCGGAGTCAAATGATTTATTTTCTCGACCAACAAAAACGTATCAAAAAATTACGGGCAAGAAAAACACCAGGTATAGCCCGTCATGGTTTAGAAAAAGTAAATTTAGAAATTGGTCTCTTACCCATAACTGTTTGTGCGCCCCTAGCCATAGCCAAAGAAAAAGGCTTCTTTACCAAAGATCGTTTAGATGAAGTTTCCTTAGTCAGATAAAGTAACTGGCGCGGTATTGTGGATCGTAGTCCGGTGGTTATTTAGATGCAGCCCAAATGCCATCAGGAATGCCTATGTGGCTATCATTAGGAGGTAACAAAAACCAACCCTTACCAGTACCTCCTTAACCATGACTCGCAACAGTAACGCCATTACCCTAGCAAAAAGATTTTATGAAGAAGGTGTACATAGTATTTTCGACTTCAAAAAATACGTTCTCAAAACCCGCTATCAAATGCATAGAATGTGGGTGTAGTACATCCAGCATGCATGTACAATTTACTCCTTCGTTATTGGTTAGCAGCAGGAGCAATTGCTCCTGATTTTGATGCGGGACTATTGACGGTTATTGTGTAGGTGAACCTTGGAACTATCGCGCCGCAATAGAAGGTTCAGGTTTTACAATTGCCACAGATTTAGGAGTTTGGTTAGGGCATCCTGGTAAGGTTTTAGGTGTACGGGAAGACTGGGCTAATAATTATCGAAACACTCATATTGCCTTAACTAAGGCTTTATTAGAAGCTTGTCAATATTGTGCTGATTCCAACGATTCCCAAGAAGTCAGACAAGTTTTAGCCGGTCGAGAATATGTTAGTACCGACATTGATTTTATCCAAATTGAAGATCCAGATGGTGTAAATACTTGCAATTTAGATCATCCCATGCGGGAGTATGCCGATCATCTCATCAATTTTAAGCTACATCTGCTATTAAGCCCCCCAGTCGTACTGAGCAAATTTGGATTATGACACAGTTACCACGGTGGGGTGAAACTCCCTTTCCTCGTAACTAGGTGGAAATTGTGGAAAGAGTTTGTCGAGTTGGTGTGTTTAGCACCGCTGCTAGAGAACTAGGTTTAGATATCAGTTACACTCATCAATCTATTCAATTATTTGATGGTAAACCCTTCAACGCTGATGATCCTTTTGCCTATCTCACCAGTTTAGAACTTAAACGCGATTTTTCTGTGGCGGAAGTGGTTCTTGATACTCCCAGAAAAATAGCAGCTTAATCAATTCAAAATACAGCAGATTGCAGATCAATGAGGTACAAAATCTAAATTGAAACCTAGATAGCAAGAGAGGTTTACTCCTGACTCCTGACTTCTGACTCCTGACTCCTGCTGTATTGTCTACGGTAAACAAAATTTATCGTTTCTTGTTTAATTTCTCATTTCCAGTTCCCATACTCTGTATGGGAATGAATTATGGAACAATCTACCTTCCTTGATATTAGAGGTAGAGCCTCATGATAGCATTCCCAGTTTCTAATAATTACCAATTACCAAACTATGCAAAACAGTACCCTAACTCCTACCAAATCATCTACCCAAATTAACAGCAGTCAACCTTTTTTACAAATTCAAGACGTTTGGAACGTTTATCCCACCAACAATGGACTATTTACCGTCCTTCATGGTGTTAATCTCAACTTTGAACAAGGGGAATTTATTTGCGTTATCGGCCACTCTGGTTGCGGTAAATCAACGCTTTTAAACATGGTTTCTGGTTTTAACTTTCCTACCACCGGACAAGTCCTGTTAGAAGGAGAACCAATTACTAAACCTGCTCCAGATAGAATGGTGGTTTTCCAAAACTATGCGCTGTTACCTTGGTAGACTCCGTTTGAAAATATTTATTTGGCTGTAAATGCAGTTTACCCGACTAAACCAGAAGCTGAAAAACGGGCGATTGTCCTTGATTATTTGGCAATGGTGGGTTTACCTGACACAATGGAAAAGAAGCCCCTGCAAGTGTCTGGGGGGATGAAACACGGTGTTTCTATTGCTCGTGCTTTACCTATTCGTCCCAAGGTGTTGATTTTAGATGAACCTTTTGGTACTTTGCATGCTATCACCAAGGAAGAGTTACAGGAAGAGTTGTTGAAAATCTGGAATGATAACCGTTGTAAGGTGTTGATGATTACTCATTATATTGATGAGGCTTTGTTTTTGGCTGATAAGTTGGTAATGATGACCAACTTATCAGCCAAAATTGGGGAAGTGATGGAAATTCCTTTTTCTCAACCATGGGATAGAGCAAGAATTATGGAAGATCCTCAATATTAGCAACTCCGTAACTATGCGCTAGATTTTCTGTTTAGCAGCTTTGGTCATGATAATGTAGCTTAATCAACATTAGGGCGAACTTCACTTCGCCTATATATTTATAAAATAGATATTAAGCTCGGCTAAGAAATCCTCTTGGCAAATTTTCTTATGGCTGATGACTACGACAAATTTCTGTAATTTGGTCTGCTACATCCAAGAATTTAATGATTTGGGCATTTCCGGTCCACTCAGAATGATATCAACATAAGGAGGGCGTTTTGTCAGAAATGCTAAAACCTCCGATTCTGGAATTCAGGCAAAGTTAATAGCTAAACTTAACTCATCCAAAACAACAAGAGAATACTTCCCTTCAGATACGACTGTTTGTGTAAATTGCCACAATTGTTGTAAGGCTTGATCTTCTATTTCCTCTAAGTGTGCTGTATTAATATACTACACTTAGGCCACAGCGAATCAAATCTAACTTCTGTCCCACTTGGATCGGTTAATCTTGTCCTTGACGAATACCACCTTTGAGGAACTACACTATTAAGACTGGTGTACCTTGACCAGCGATTCTTAGCACCTGAGACATAACGCTAGTAAAAAAGTTACGGTGCGAACTGGTGAAAACCTGCACTAGTCCCTGAACTGAGTATGGTAAGCTGAGAGTCGAATTAATACTAGGGGTGTCTAGTTGGGCAACCATAGGGCTAAGTTTAAAAAGTAACAATAAATTAAATAGCTTCTGATAGTAGTAAACGGAATTTTAGGCTGTATAATCAATTTGTTTTTTGCTGAGTAGTGTATTTTTTGATTAGCATTCTTAGCCAAACACTAGATTTAGTCTGAAGTCAAGAGGGATTTTTATTGAGATTTTAGTTTTGTGCTGGAAAGTAGTTGTAAAAATACAAACCAACAGTTGGCGGTGTCTATATAGAAAATAACAGGCTTCTTCATGAGCGTTAGCCAGATACTGGCAGGGTTAAAAGTTGTTTGTATGTAACAATTCAGGAGTCAGGAGTGAGAATATTTGAGAAATTGGTTAATTATTCAATAGGTCTTTTTGGCGTTAGCCTGAAAAACCTGACTGCTGATAGCTGTTCGCGTAGCGTGCCATTAGGCATTAGCTGAATGCTTACGTTTGTATGTCTATTTTATTATTAGTTGATGTCCTAAATAAGTAGGTAGACACAAATAAACATAACTATGTAACAAAATGTAAATTACTGGAAACCGTTGGGATTGGTTGATTCCCCTTTGCTGCATTCACCATGACATAGTTATAAATTTTTCCGCCCACCTACTTATCTTTAGCGATCGCTATAAATTAAAAATTAAAGATAGGGGCTAACAAATCCTGGAAATAGTAGGTTTATCAGGTTTATCATTTTACTTGCGAAACACAGAGGGAGAAAATAAATAAATTTAAGATGATGAGGCGTAAATTGTTGTGAAATTGGTAATTTTAGGAGGTTAAGGATTGGGGAAAAGCACTCAAGCAAAAAGGCTCTGCAAATACTTTGATGTTCGTCTGATTTCAAGAGGTGAGATTTTACGGGAAGCTTATTTGATGATAATTCCAGCGATGGCTATGGTGAAATACGTGATTTAGTTCGCTATGCTAAACCTTA